>CAMDLP010000045.1 GCA_945901795.1 Akkermansia muciniphila
CCGAGGTTGTGATTCTTGACGTAGGCGCGGACCTGCGGGTGCGACTCCGCGACGCGGCAGAACTCGGCTTCCCAGTCGCTGTCGAGAATGACCCAGTTCAGGTGGCACTTCGGCGGCGGGCCTTTGGTGTCCCAGCGGTCGGTCTTGGATGTGTTGAAGCGGACGTGGGTGGTGGAGCCGGTGGGGTTGTAGGGATCGAGCAGGGCCTTGATGGGGCGCTTGTCGGAAAACGCGGCGGTGATTCCGTTGGTGATCTTGTTGCAGGCCATGTCCGCGAGTTGCTGATACATGAGCAGGCCGGGATAGGTGTTGCCCTTGCAGATGAGGCAAGTGTCCAGCCACTGCTTGGAAATGCGCTTGAGCTGGCCGAAGAGGTGCATCTTGGGTTCCTCGCCGGGATCGCGCCATTTGGTCATGACCAACCGCTTGGTGAGGTGGAAGAGCAGAGAGGACGGTCGCATGTCGTCAAGATGCTCCAGGCTCATGTCGGCGGTCGCACCGATGATGCCTGAATTCTGGGTGATGGAGGGGCCGACCAGCTCGGGGCTGAGTTCGAGGGTGGAGTCGGCATCGAACTTGGCTTCAAGCCGCTCCTCGGGCAATTCGACGCGGTAGCCTTCGACACGCGGGAAGCGGATTTCCAATTCGTCGCGCTCGGGGCGGATGGCTTTGACCTGGATGGTTTCGCGCGGCGGCTGGGGCGGCGCGATGACCGGCTTGGCGGTGAAGTCGAAGGGAATGCCGAAGACGTCCGCGTATTCCACGTTGAACAGGCCTTTTTCGTTCAGCTCGTAGGACTGGCGGCGCAGTGCGCGGCCGATGACCTGCTCGCAAAGGAGCTGGGTGCCGAAGGCGCGGATGCCGAGGACGTGGGTGACGTTGTTGGCATCCCATCCTTCCGTGAGCATGGAGACGGAAACGACGCAACGGATGCCGGCTCCGAGCTGGCCAGCCTTGCCCACGGTGTTCATGACCTCGCGGAGGAGTTCCTGATCGGTGATGTTGTCCGCCGAGCGGGCGTCCCCGGTGCGCTCGATGATCTCGCGACGGAAGCGCTCGATTTCATCAGAGGCCATGCTACGGAAGCTGTCGTCGAGGGCGTCGCCGGATTCGAGCTGCTCGCTGTCGATGAGGAGGGTGTTGGGTCTGGAGAGCGGATTGCCGTGTTCGTCGAAATTCCGGAAGAGTTCGTGACGTCCGCCGACGGGAGTCTCGGTGCCATCCGCGTTTTTCTGGATGAAGCCGGAGATGAAGTCATAGACCAGCTTGGAGATGGCGGTGTTTTGGCAGACGATGATGAAGCACGGCGGCACGGAAATCCCGCTCTGCTGCCAAAGCGCGAAGGTCTTGGCGTAATGGCCGTAGAGGGACTCGATGGCAGTCTGGAGAAGGATGGGCAGCTTGAGAGGGTCGAGATCGCCGGCCTTGTTGCGTCCGGCTTTCGGCAGGGTGACTTTTTGTTTTTTCAGAGCCTCCCACAGATTCCGGAACATGGGCATCTCATTGCCGGGGATGTTTTCCGCAACGGGGACACGGGGCAACTTGACGATGCCGCACTCGATGGCGTCCATCAGGGAGAAGTCGCTCATGGTCCACGGGAACAAGGTGCCCTCGACGTAGCCCGAGCCGCTGAGGAAGAACGGCGTGGCTGAGAGGTCCATCACGCGTGCGACGCCGAGTTTGCGGTTCACCGCTTCCAGGCCTGAGATCCAGAGTCGGGCGGCTTCCTTGTTTTTCTTGGCCTCCTGTTTCTCCTCGCCCTTGAGATCCTCGTCATCCTCCACGCTTTCGCCGGCTTTCTCGCGGTAGCAGTGGTGGGCCTCGTCATTGATCACGAGGATGTTTTTCATGCCCATGAGGTCCGGCATGACGCGCTGGATCATTTGGCCCTCGGTCTCGGTGGTGAGAATGTCCTCGCCGGTGCGGCCTTTGAGGAGTTGGCGGCCACCTTTGGAAATCTCGATGCGCTCGCGTAACTTGAAGGCGTGGTAATTGGTGATGACGATCTTGGCGCGGTTGACCTCGTCGAGCATGTCATTGGGCACCAGTTCACGGTCCTTGTAATAACTGTTGGGGTCGTTCGGCTGGAGGACCTGGAGGCGATCCTTGATGGTGAGGCCCGGGGCGACGATGAGGAATCCACGGGTGAAGGTCTTGCTGCCGGGGCTGCGCACGGCGTTGATCGTCTGCCAGGCGATGAGCATGGCCATGACGGTCGTTTTGCCCGCACCGGTGGCGAGCTTGAGCGCGAGGCGCATGAGATCCGGGTTAGCCTCCTTGTTGACGCTGGCCAGGAGCGAGAGGATGCGTTTCCCGGAGACGGACTTGGGAGCCACCTCGGTGAGCCAGATGGCGGTTTCCACCGCTTCGACCTGACAGAAGAACGGGCGAGGTCCATTGAACTTGTGATGCCGCCAATGCTGGAGAAGCCGCTGCGTCTCGGGCGTCACCTGCCACAGGCCGGGAGCGAGATTGCGCCAGATGGCCACAAAACCTCGAACTTCGTTGATGATGGGATTGGGATCATACCGCTGCGCCTTGGTGGATAGGCCCTTGCCCTCGTCGAAGAGCATTTCATCCTGATTCTTGGAGCCCTTGCGCTTCTTGGGCTTCGGAATGGGAGTGATGAACTCGGCACTCCGGCGGGTTTCGATGATTTTTTGAGTCGGCTGTCCATCAGGTGCGAGCTCCCAGTGCCGCGGCGGGCACTCTTAGGGGGAGTTCAGGATGGGGTGATCGAAGAAGGGATTTTCCATGATGAAAGTGCTAACGAATAACTGCCATGGGAGTAAGGGAGAGTATTGACCGCTCTCTTGTAAAGCTCCACTCGTTGGAACGCGAAGAAATGACGGGCGGGGCAGGAACCACAGTTCTGAATGCGAAGGCTAACAGCGACGAGGACGCTGGGAAGGATAAAAAGCAGCCAATTGCGCTCGATCTCCGGGCGAGTTGGAGAGATAGCTAAAAATCATAAAAAGCTCAAACGTAGGCAAGTTTGCCGCGCTGCCACGAAAGCCCCCCTGCGGGTTGACGCCGGATTCTGGAAAGCTCGGGGCAAAACACGAGGGACCAGGGCGATTTCTAAGATTGCCAGATCCGACCGCCGGGTTGTAGCCTTCCCAACGACTTACTTCCCATGTGGAAATTCATTCAAGATCACTGGCGGGACGGCATTGAGATCCTTCTTCTCGCCACCTGCATCTACCAAATCTACCGGGCTTTCCGGGCGACTCGCGGCGCTCAAATCCTCGTTGGCCTTGGGACCATCCTCGTCGTGATGACGCTGGTCTCGACGATTTTCAGATTCGAAGTCATCAGTTGGATTATCAAGGGCGCCGCCACGATTCTGGCATTTGCCTTGATCGTGATTTTCCAACCCGAGCTGCGCAACGGGCTCGCACGGCTCGGCAGCAACCGGCTGTTTTCCTTCTCCAACAAACGCCGGCTCGCGTTCCTCGAACGTTTCTCCGACGCCGTGATCGCCCTCTCGAAAAAGCGCATCGGCGCGCTGTTCGCCATCCAGCGCGGTATCAGCCTCAAGGAGCACCTCGACAGCGGGGTCGTCCTCGACGCCCAGTTTTCCCCTGAACTCGCGATGACCGTCTTCCACCCGAAGGCCCCGCTGCACGACGGCGGCATGATCATCGCCGACGACCGAGTGGCTGGCGCCGCCTGCGTTTTCCCCGTCACCGAAAGGCAGATGCAGGACCGCTCGACCGGCCTCCGCCACCGCGCGGCGATCGGCCTGACCGAGCGCACCGACGCCATCGCCGTGGTCGTCAGCGAGGAGACCGGCGGCATTTCCATCTGCGAGAACGGAGTGCTCCAACGGAACCTATCCGAAAAGCAGTTCCGGGAAAAAATCGCCGAGATCTTCTTCGCCGCCAAACCATCTCATGAAACTGACCCTGCCCAACAACTGGATCGCAAAGGCCCTCTCCCTCCTTCTGGCGACCGCGATTTGGTTTCTGATTAAGGACCACCTCGCCACCAACGAGAGCCAGTCCGGCAAGCCGCTGCGTGCCCGCATCGTCGAGGAGCCCTTGCCATCGCCCAACAAAAAGCGCTGAAACAAAACGTTCCAGCGCTTTTTGGAATGTGAATTGTCGTTTTACAGCAACCCGAGAGCCGCGGAGATCAACAGGTCATCGTCGATCAGCCACTTGGCCGCTTCCGTGCCGGGACTCGTGGTCTTGGCGGGTGACGTGGATTCCGTGACATCGATCGTTAGACCATCGCCACGGACGCGACGGGCGACACCGCCCGCATCGTAAACCGCCATAAAGGAGGCGAGCACCTTGACGGAGGCATTGCTGACAGCGGCGTCCTCGTTGCGGCCGAACAAGGCATCCAAAAGCACGGGCGTGGAATCCACCTGACCTGATAGACGGGTCGCTGAACCGTTCGCTGCGCTGGAAATGCCAGTGGCACCGGCAGCCTCAAGCGCACTTGCGAGCGCCGCAGTGCGGGCGGCCAGACCCGCCGGGGCAAGCGCGGACGGAAGCTGGGCTTCAAGCCCATTGACAAGCGAGACCTGCCGCGCGTGAAGGCGCGCCCAATCCGGCGAGCGCAGGTCCGAGTCTCCATCCGAGCCGGTGCGGCGACCGGCCACTCCGGTCTTCACGAAGGACGCGATCGCCTCGGCGGCGCGGTCGCACTTGAGTCCCGCGCAAACCGGAGCCAGTGCGAACGCGGCCAGACGACTGGAGAGCAGAACGTTGCCCATCGCCTGCATTTTCGCACCTAGCAGAGCATCACGCTCGCGCTTCACCGTGAAGAACTCCATCGCGCGGCGCAGCGTGACTTCCAGTTGCGGGATGTCCCAAGGCTTGGTCATGTAGCGGAAAATTCCACCCTGGTTGACCGAGCCGATGGCGGCGTCGATGTCGGAATACGCGGTCGATAGAATCTTGATGATGTCCGGATAGTCACCAGCGATTTTCGAGAGGAATCCGACACCCGTCTCATTCGGCATCCGTTGGTCGGTCACGATGATGCCGATCTCTGCGGCATGCTGGCGGAACACCTTGAGCGCCTCCACGCCGTCCTCGGCCTCGAGAATTCTGAATTTCTCACCGAACAAACGGCGGAAATATTTGCGGGTGTTTGCCTCGTCATCCACAAAAAGGATGGCGTAGCGTTGGTAGTCATAGGCGTCGATCTCGGTGCTCATGGTGGTCGATGGGAAATTAGTTGTTTATAAATCTAATGGCGGGAGAGTGGTGAAATCAGGCGGGTTGGTCGAGAACGGATTCCGGCTCCGAGGAAAAGCTCGGCGCGGGAAATACAATCCGGAAGCGGGTGAACTCGGTCGGGCGGCTGTCCACCTCGACGATCGCCTTGTGCGCTTGGAGGATCTGATGAGTGATGGATAGCCCGAGACCCATGCCCTTGCCGACGTCCTTCGAGGTGAAGAACGGGTCGAAAATTTTCTGCAAATCTTCCGGCGGAATTCCGATCCCGTTGTCGCGGATACTCACCTGCCAGCCATCGCCGGCGGCGTCGATGGAGACGTCGATGCGTCCCGGATCTCCGCCGATGGTGGCGACGCGCTGTTGGATGGCGTCGATGCTGTTCTGGAAGAAGTTGATGAAGACTTGGACGAGTTGATTCGGGTTTCCGCTGATCAGCGCGTTGCTGGGCGAATGCAGGTTGAACTCGATTTCCTTGCCGACCTGGTGACTGACCATGCGCCTGGAGCGCCCGACGATTTCCGCGAGATCGGCGTCGCCGGTCGTCGCCTTGTCTTCGCGGGTGAACTTGCGGAGGTCGATGACGATCTGAGAGACGCGCTCCACGCCCTCGCGGATGTCCTTGAGGATGTCGGCGAAATCGGGCTGGTCCTTGTCGGGCATCAACTTGGTGAATGTCTCCAACGCGTGAAGACCGGCGCTGGCGTAGTTCAGCGGGTTGTTGATTTCATGGATGATTCCGGCGCTCATCCGGCCGAGAGCGGATAGTTTTTCATTCCGCACCATCAGCACTTCGTTCTCCTTAATCTGGTCAAGGGCGGAATGAAGCTCCGTGTTGAGATCCACCATCTCGCGGCGGATGCGGGCCATCGCGATCTGGTTCTCCAGTCGAAGCGCCAGCTCGGCGGTGGAAAATGGCTTGGTTAGGAAATCGTTGGCCCCTGCTTGGAGCGCGCTCAACTTGGTGGCCTCGTCGGCACGCGCCGTTAGAATGATGACCGCCATCCCGCGGGTCATGTGATTTTCCCGGATTCGCTGGCACACTTCCACGCCGTCCATCTCGGGCATCATGTGGTCGAGCAGCGCCAACTGCGGGCGGCGAAGTCGCGCCAATTCCAGCGCCTCGGCACCGTCGGAAGCCTCGATCACATCCACGTCCTCAAGCTGCATCCTCAGAAAACGCCGAATGTCCGGCTCGTCATCGGCGATCAACACCAGCGGCCGCGCGCCGCTCGGGCGGGTGCCGATCATTGGCGGCGCGGCCGGTCCGGAATGCTGGATCGGGGTGATCGCGCGGGGAGCCATTTTGCCCGGAATCGAGAGCGCCGCGCGGCGATGGAGATCGGCGATGTTGCCGCCGTCTTTCAAGGGACCGTCTTCTTCTACCAGACTGAAAGCCTCCACTCCGGCGGGCGCGGCGGGAAGGTCGATGATGAAGGTGGTGCCATGGCCGAGGTGGCTTTTCACGTTCACCTCGCCGTCCATCGCCTCGGTGAGACTGCGGACGAGAGCCAGTCCGATGCCCGCGCCCTGGAACTTGCGGGTGGACGAGGTGTCCACCTGCCAGAAACGCTCGAAAATCCGCGGCAAAACCTCGGGAGGAATCCCCACCCCGGTATCCTCGACGGTGAGCCGCAGGCGGCCTTCCGCGACATTCACCTTGACCTCGATGGTGCCGCTCGAGGGCGTGAACTTGATCGCGTTGATGACCAGGTTGAGAAGGATTTTATCGAACTTGTCGCGGTCCAACAGGACACCGTCACTGTCGGTCTTGCAATCCCACAGCAGCGCCACGCGGTCCTGCTCGGCGAGATGCCGGACCGAGCGGAGCAGCCCGTCGAGGTGAGCCACGATCACGGTGGGCTGGCGGTTGACGTCGGCGTGGCCGGTGTCGAAGCGGACGAGATCAAGCAGGTCGTCGATGAGCTTGAGCAGGCGCAATCCGTTCTGGCCTAACATCGATGTCATTTCGTGGACCGTCGGGTCGGTCGATTGCTTGCCAAGCACCATTCCCAGGCGCTCGGTGATGCCGAGCATGATCGTCAGCGGAGTCCTGAGTTCGTGGCTGATGTTGGCGAAGAAGCGGGTCTTCGCTTCATCGAGTTCGCTGAGCTGGCGGTTCTGGGCTTCGAGCAATTGACGGGATTTCTCAACCTCCATCCGCAGGCAAAATTCGCTGAAACGCAGCTTTTCATAGAAATAACTACCGGCCAGCACGAAGACAGAGGTGACAAAAAGGAAAAAGCTATTACCAAAAAGAACGGTGAAATCCGGCTTCACCGGCGACAGCAAAACGCTCGCCGTGTAACAGACAAAGGTGATCAGAATCATCACCAACGAGTTTCGGAACGTCCATCTCAGCAGCAGTGAGAGACCGACGAGAACGAGATTCAATCCCGCGTAGTAAACGGAGTTTCCACCTTCCGTGAAGGCAATCATCGAGCAGATGGAAACCAGCGGCAGAAACGCGATTCCCTGAGCGACAATACTCGGACGCTCGGAGTGGCGAGTTCTGCCCAAATACCAGAAAATCAGCCCTAGCAGGACCGCGCAGACCGACCGGATCAGCAGGAAATCCAAGGCCCGCTCCGTGAGAATGACCCAGTCGAGCGATGACGCCGCCAGCATGAAGAGCGCAGCGAAAACCGCCGCGCGCCGCGCGTTGTCGTAGGCGATGCGGCTCTCATAATCGCGGAACGACTGCCGGAGCTCGGCCTCACCGTCCAGCGGGTTGACGTTGGCTTCAGCCATTGGCGAGCTCGATTTCAAGGAACAGGTTCACGCCCGTGGAATCGGCTTTGATCGTTGTGCCTTTCAGGTTCAAACCGTCGGGAACAAGGTCGGCCATTTCCGCTTCGTCGCGATAGATTAGATTCCACTCCATCACGTATTCCATCCAGGCCTTGCGCGGGTTGCTGGCTGCCACGTTGGTAACGATGACGATGCCGCCGGGCCGGATCATGGTGCAGAAAAGCTCGACCAGTCGCTTGCAAACCCGCTGCGAGAGATAATCGAACAATCCCGCGCAATAGACGATGTCGTAGTTGGAAAACTCCTCGTCGCCGCCCTGGGTGGCCGCCCGCAAAAGCTGGTGGACCGAGCGTTGGAAATAGCGGACCTGGGTCTCGCGCCCGCCGCTCATCCGGGCTTCCTGGATGCGTTCCCGCGTGTATTCCAAGGTCTCCGGATTGAAATCCAGCAGGTCGATTTCCGCGAGGTCGATTTCCTCGCACTCCCGCAGGAAACGCTGAACCTCCATCGCCGGTCCGCAAGCGAGGTTGAATACCCGCGTCTTGCCCTTGCTGACGCGCCGCGCGCACTCGGAGCGGAGTTTTTCGATCAGGAAATCGATCCGGTTGCGGTGAGCCACGACCGGCTCGGTGTTGAGGAGCGCGAAATTGAGCAGCTTGGCAAACGCGGAGGAACCCTCGTAAGGATTCCGTAGCATCATGTTGACCATTTCATAGTCGCCAGCATAACCGAGCGGCTTGGTATAAGTCCGATAGAGAAATGGCGAACACAGCACGATCGGATGCAACTCCCTGCGAACATATGCTTTATGGACCGCCACCTCCGCCTCGCTGACTTCCAGCGAAACCTCCTCGAAGCGCTCCATCGATGGTAAAACCTCTTCGACGACCCGGTTCTCGATCCCCGAGAAAATTTCCTGCTCCAACTCGTCGCGCCGCCGCGTCACCGTGGTCCGGATGCCGACGTCCACCCCGGTGAGCCAGTGCTGGACCCCGGAAAGCATGCTAGCGAGGTCCGCCACCACCAACTTGAATGGATCCTGCACCTGGTTGGCGGATTTCCATTCGCCCATGAAATTGGCGAACTGCCCGCAAAGATCGCTACTCCCGCTCGGGGTGGAGCCGCCCGTCACGCTGGAGAGGAAATCGACCTCCACCCAGCCCTCGTCGAGCATCGCTTCGCAAACCAAGACGATCCCGGTGTTGAGCAAATTGCTGACCACCGCCTTCCCGTGATAAAGCAAACGCCGGGATGCCATGATCCGGAAATCCGACAAGACCTCCGACAGCTGGAGGATACTGTAGGGATTGTAAACCTCGAAAACGACGGAATACCGCTTGATCCTCAAAAGGTTGGCTGTCAACTCCGTGCCTTGGCTATTCCGGCAGGTGATGACGCTTTGGGATGATTCGCTTGTTAAATCCATTCTCAGAGGTGCTAGCTTCAGTAGATTGGACAGTTCGCCGACGGTTCCGCAAGCGCCCAGAATTTTTTTTAGGACAACTTGATTATCCACTTTCCCCGGAGGGAATTCCTCAAGCTTCCCGCCGTTTCCGGACCGCCGCGGCAAGACCATCGAGCGTTTCCACCGTGTCGTTCCAGCCGATGCAGGCGTCCGTCACGGACTGCCCGCGCGTCAGAGTTTTCAAGTCCTTGGCCAGCTTCTGGTTCCCTTCGACGAGATTGGACTCGATCATCACCGAGGTGATCACCTTGCACCCGGCGGCGATCTGGCTGGCGACGTTGCGGGCGACCATCGGCTGGTTGCGGTAATCCTTCATCGAGTTGCCGTGGGAGCAGTCGATCATCACGGACTCGGTCAAATTTTGCTCGCGCAGCATCGTCGCGGCGGCGTCCACCTCGGGCTTTTCGTAGTTCGGCCCGGTTTTCCCGCCGCGCAGGATCAGGTGGCAGGACTCGTTTCCCGCGGTGGAAACGATCGCGGAGACGCCTTGCTTGGTCACCGAGAGAAAATGGTGCGGCATCGAGGACGACTGGATCGCATCGAGCGCGATCTGGATCGAGCCCCCGGTGCCGTTTTTGAAACCGACCGGCATCGAGAGCCCGGACGCGAGTTCCCGGTGGATCTGCGACTCCGTGGTGCGCGCGCCGATGGCACCCCACGCGATCATGTCGGCGATGTATTGCGGGGAAATCGTGTCGAGAAACTCGGTCCCGGCCGGCACTCCCATGTTCGCCAAATCCAGCAAAAGCCCGCGTGCGACCCGCAGTCCCCGGTTGATGTCGAACGAGTCATCGAGATTCGGATCATTGATCAAGCCCTTCCAGCCCACCGTCGTCCGCGGCTTTTCAAAATAGACCCGCATGATCACGAAAACGTCCTTTTCGAGCCGTTTCGCCTCGTCCTTCAACTTCGCGGCATATTCGAGAGCGGCCGCCGGATCATGGATCGAGCACGGCCCGACAATCGCCAGCAAGCGGTCGTCCTCACCCCGCAGGATCGCATCCGCCTGGGAGCGCGCGCTGGCGACCAACTCGGAAGCCTGCTCGGTGAGAGGAAGATAATAGGCCAGAACCGCCGGGGAAATAAGCGGGTTCAAGCCTGTGATTCGAAGGTCATCGGTGCGGTGGCGTGTCACTGCGGAAATCGATGACCTTGGAACGCCAGCTAGGCAAGGCACAAGTTTCGACCGCCGCCATTCTTTGAAGAGACGCGCCTTGCCGGTCCACCGCGTTCCTGATTGCTTGTCTTTCCCATGAGAACTCTACTTTTCAGCCTGATTATCACCCTTCCCCTGCTGGCCGGGGAATCCGAACCCGCCGCCGCGAGCAAGGTGGCCGCCGACAAGTTCCTCGCCTCGCTCGACCCCGCCGAGAAAACCAAGGCAGCGCTCCCCTTCACCAGCGACGAGCGCGAGAATTTCCGCTACACCCCGCGCGACCGCGCCGGACTCCCGCTCAAGGAAATGACCGCCACCCAACGCGAGGCGGCGATGGCGCTTCTCGATTCCGCCATGAGCGAAAAAGGCAAACTCAAGGCCACCCAGATCATGAGCCTGGAAGGCATCCTCGCCGAAATCGAAAACAACCCGCTCAAGCGCGACTCCGCCAAATACTACGTCGCCATTTTCGGCACTCCCGGCGATCCGAAAGGCTGGGGCTGGCGTTTCGAGGGCCATCACATCTCGATCAACATCACCTTCGTCGCAGGCAAAGGCATTTCCGTGACGCCCTCATTCATGGGCTCGAATCCCGGCGAAGTCCGCCAAGGCGCCCAAAAAGGCCTCCGCGTCCTCGCCGCCGAGGAAGACCTTGCCCGCACTCTCACCACCGCGCTTCTCGCCGCAGGAAAAACCAAAGTCATTTTCAGCGAAAAAGCCCCCGCCGAAATCCTCAGCTTCGAAAACCGCAAGGCCACCGCCCTCGATCCCGTCGGCGTCCTTTCCTCCGACCTCACCGGCACCCAACGCAGCGCCCTGCTCAGCCTCATTTCCGAATACACCGGCCGCTACCGTCCCGAAATCGCCGCCACCGACATGGAGAAAATCAAAGCCGCCGGCCTCGAAAAAATCCGCTTCGGCTGGGCCGGCGGCACCAAGCCCGGCGACGCCTATTACTACCGCATCCAAGGCCCGACCTTCCTGATGGAGGCCGCCAACACCCAGAACGACGCCAACCACCTCCACGCCACCTGGCGCGATTTCACCGGCGACTTCGGCCACGACCTGCTCGGCGAGCACTTCAGCGGCGACCATTGAACCGTGCCCCAGGCATTCCTGCCTGTTCTTTCACCCGACATGAAAAAAGACCGCATCGACGCCCTCCTCGTCACCCGAGGCCTCTGCGATTCCCGCGAGCAAGCCAAGCGCCTCATCCTCGCTGGCGAGGTCCGCAGCGGCGACCGCATCATCGACAAACCCAGCACCAAACTCCCCGAAGACGCCCCGCTCGAGGTGAAGGAAAAGCCCCGCTTCGTCGGCCGCGGCGGGCTCAAACTCGAAGGCGCGCTCGACGCCTTCCAAATCGACCCGACCGGCTGGGTCTGCATCGACGTCGGCGCCTCCACCGGTGGCTTCACCGACTGCCTTCTCCAGCGCGGCGCCATCCGCGTCCACGCCGTCGATGTCGGAACCAACCAGCTCGTCTGGAAACTCCGCAACGACCCGCGCGTCATCGTCAAAGAGCAGTTCAACGCCCGCCACATGGTCCCCGCCGACATCGGTGAAAAAGTCCGGCTCGCCGTCATGGACCTCTCCTTCATTTCACTCACCAAAGTCCTCCCCGCCGTTTTTTCCGTGCTCGAAGGCGGCGGTTCGGTCGTCTGCCTCATCAAACCGCAGTTCGAGCTCCGCCGCGAAGACATCGCCAAGGGCGGCATCGTCCGCGATCCCTCGCTCCACGAGCGCGCCATCGAAAAAATCCGCCACTTCGTCACCCGTGAATTCGCCTGCGAATGGCGCGGCCTCGTCCCCTCCACCATCACCGGCATGGACGGCAACCAGGAATTCCTCGCCTGGATCACCATCCCCGAAACCGGAATTGCCGAAATTCCACCCCTCGCGGCCGATATTGGGACCACTTGACCGGAAATGGGACCTCATTTAGCTTCTAAAACCAAAATTTCCGGATCATCTTACATCCAACGAAAGGCGACAGCCCACCACGGTGAACTGAAAACCTTTCCAACATATCCTGTCCCGCAAAACTCTGCACCAGGCCACATCGAACTCCGGGGGGAAGTCGATGCAGCCCGCAAAGCCACCCGGGACTTTTGGGGGGAAAAATGTGCAATCTCGGGCGCGGATCGGAAACGGTCCGCGCCCGCTTCGTTTTCCAGCTGCGGGTGCTTCTCACCTCCGCGAAGATCCAAGCATTTCCCTCAGGGAAATCGCCCGCCGTAACCCATCTCGACCTGTTTTGAAAATTGACAGGAAACCATAAAGCCAGCGAAAGACGCAGGCACCGGGAAGGTTCTGAACTCCCGGCAGGCGGCAAATATGTCGGGTTCCCGTCCATGTTGATGCTTGCGCGGCGGACTCCGCGGCGGCAAGGATGGCGCATGGACCGCTGGTTTCTGATCGCCGCCACCCTGCTCGCTGCCGTGGGCGGGATTTTGGGCATGATTTCAGTCCACCGCGGCAAGCGCAACCACTGGACGGTGGCCTGGATGATCGCCGCCCTCCTCTGCCAGATCGGATTTCTCGCGGTGCGCGGCGAGTTGCGCGCCGCCTGCCCGCTGATCGATCGCGGGGAAACCCTCGCCTTCCTCGCCTGGTCGCTGACCTTGTTTTACCTGCTGGTCGGCCCGGCTTACCGGATCTCGCTGCTGGGGGTTTTCACCGCGCCGGTGGTGGTTATTTTCCAAGCACTGGCGCTGATTCCTGGAACACTGACGGCGAATCCCATAAAAATCGCGGGCGGAAACCCGTGGCATGAAACCCACTCGGCCATGTCCGTGCTGGCTTACGGTGCACTCGCCCTCGCCGCCGTGGCCGGCGTGATGTTCCTGGTGCTCGACCGCCAACTGAAGGAACATCACTTGAAAAGTGGACTTTTCCGCAACCTGCCGCCCATCCGCGAACTGCTCATCTCGCTGGAGCGCCTGCTGTGGCTGGGCGCCGGTTTGCTGACCATCGGGATCGTGGCGGGATTTCTCATGCCGCACACCGCGTCGGCTTGGGGCCACCTGATCGCGGCCGTCGCGGTCTGGGCGGGCTACATCGTCCTGCTCGCGGTCAAGCGCGTGCGGGGATTGACGGGTCGGCGGCTCTCGCTCTCGGCGGTGGTTTTGTTTGTGCTGTCTCTCGCAGTTTTCGCTTTCGTCTGATGGACCTTCTTTGCCTCGGCCTCAATCACCGCACCGCCCCCGTGGATATCCGGGAGCGCTTCGCCGTCGGCAGCACCAAACTCGGCGAGGCCTCCAACGAACTGATGTTGCTGGCCGAAGCCACCGAAGCGGTGGTCATTTCCACCTGCAACCGCACCGAATTCTACCTCGCCGCCGATGGCGCGCACGCCGCCTTCGAGCGGATCGAAATCCGGCTGGCGCAAAAAATCCAGGTGGACTCCAGCGTGGCCGCCCATTTCTACCGCAAAGAGAAAGCCGACGCCGCCCGCCACCTCTGCCGAGTCGTCAGCGGACTCGATTCCATGATGCTCGGAGAAACGGAAATATTCGGCCAAGTCAAACATGCTTACCGTTCAGCACATGAAGCCGGGGCGACCGGAACGATCTTAAACAAGGTTTTCCAACGAGCGTTTGGAGTCGGCAAAAAGGTGCGGACGGAAACCTCGATCCAGGAAGGTTCAACGTCCGTTGGAAACGTCGCGGTGGACTTGGCGGAGAAGATTTTCGGCCACCTCAAAGACAGCGAGGTGATGATTCTCGGCGCGGGCGAAATGAGCCGGATCACCGCGCAAAGCCTGGTTTCCCGCGGGGCCAAGTCGATTTTCGTGGCGAACCGCTCGTTCGACCGGGCGCAGGAACTGGCGACGGAAATGGGCGGCAGCGCGGTCCGCTTCGATGATTGGCAAAAAGTCCTCGAGCGCGTGGACGTGGTCATTTCCTCGACCGGCGCGCCCCACGCGATCATCCAGCGGGCGGACGTGGAAAAGGCCCGCCGCGCGCGCAAATACCGCCCGCTGTTTTTCATCGATATCGCCGTGCCGCGTGACATCGACCCAACGGTGGGTGAAATCGAGGAAGTCTATCTTTACGATATCGACACGCTGGAGCAATTGGCCGAAGAAGCGCGCGGTCGCCGGCAGCTTCAGATCGAGCAATGCGAGCGGATCATCGAGTTGGAGCTCGAAAAACTGAATTTACCCGGAACTTGAGATGAGCGAATCCCCTACTCCCATCATCGTCGGCACGCGCGGCAGCGAGCTGGCCCTCGTCCAGGCCACCGCCACCGAGGCGGCCTTGGCAGCGGCATTTCCCGACCGGAAAATCCTCCGCAAGGTGATCAAAACCACCGGCGACCGCCGCACGGATGTTTCGCTCGCCGACGTGGCAAAAGCGGAGGGAACTTTCGACAAGGGCGTCTTCATCAAGGAAATCGAGGAAGCGCTGGACGCCGGGGAAATCGACATCGCGGTGCACAGCCTGAAAGACTTGCCGACGGTGCTGGAGGATCGCTACCTGCTCGCCGCCGTCCTGGAGCGCGCTCCGGTCCGCGACGTGCTGGTCATGCGGCAGCCCGGCGGTTTGGCGGCGCTTCCGGTGGAGGCGACCGTCGGCACCAGCAGCGTCCGCCGCGCCAAACAAATCGAATGGCTGCGGCCTGACGTCCAAGTGACCGACCTGCGCGGCAACGTGCCGACGCGTCTGCGGAAGCTCGCGGAGGACGAAAATTACGACGCCATTTTGCTCGCGGAAGCCGGTTTGGTGCGGCTCGGATTCATTCCGGAAGTCGCGACTGGCGAGGTGGAAGAAGTTTCCGGAATTCCCGGCCTGTTCGTCACCCGTCTCGACGAAAGCGAGTTTTTCCCCGCCGCCGGACAAGGCGCGATCGGCTTGGAAATCCGCGCGGGCGACGCGCCGAGTCGGGTTTTCGCGGAATCCATCGGCCACCGCGAGACTTGGCTGCGGATCAGCGCCGAGCGCGAGTTCCTGCGCTTGCTCGACGGCGGCTGCCACACGCCGGTCGGAGTTTATTCCTCGATTTCCGGCGGCGAAATCCATCTCAAAGCCCGCGTTTTCCCCGAAGCAGGCGGCACGCCGACCTCCGGCGAAGCCCGCGGCACCGATCCCTTCACCCTCGCACTCGAACTTTTCAACTCCCTTTCATGAGCAAATCAGGCACTTGTTATCTCGTCGGCGCCGGCCCCGGCGATCTCGGTCTCGTCACCCTCCGCGCCAAGGAGTGCGTCGAGTTTGCCGACGTCCTCGTTTACGACGCGCTCAGCAGCCCCGAGCTCCTCAACTGGACCAAAGCGGGTTGTGAGAAAATCTACGTCGGCAAGCGCGCCAAGGACCACTCGGTGCCGCAAGACCAGATCAACGACCTGATCGTCGAAAAAACCAAGGCCGGCAAAAACGTCGTCCGCCTCAAGGGCGGCGACCCGATGATCTTCGGTCGCGGCGGCGAGGAAGCCGCCGAGCTCGCGGCGGCAGGCGTGAATTTTGAAATCGTGCCCGGCATCAGCTCGTCCATCGCCGGTCCCGCCTACGCCGGAATCCCGGTCACCCACCGCGATCACAACACGCAGCTCACCATTTTCACCGGCCACGAGGACCCGACCAAAGGCTTCAGCTCGGTGGATTACGCGCAGCTCGCCAAAGCGCCCGGCACCAAGGTTTTCCTGATGGGCGTGGCCCGCCTGCGCGAAATCACCGGCGCGTTCATCGAACATGGCGCGGCTCCCGAAACGCCGATCGCCCTCACCCGTTGGGCGACGACCGGCTCGCAAAAAACCATCGTCGGCACGCTCGCCAGCATCGCCGACATCGCCGAGCAGGAGAATTTCACCTCTCCCGCCGTCGCCGTGATCGGCGGCGTGGTGAACGAACGGAAAAAAATCAACTGGTTCGAAAAACGTCCGTTGTTCGGCAAGCGCATCGTCGTCACCCGCACCCGCGAGCAGGCTGGCGAGCTCGGCAAAGCGCTCCGCGACCTCGGTGCCGACGTCATCGAGCTCCCGACCATCCGCATCGAAGGCCCGCCGGACCGCCAGGAATTCGCCGAACTCGTCACCCACGCCCACGAATACGACTGGCTCGTCTTCACCAGCCCGAACGGCGTCGAGCGCTTCTTCGACGCGTTTTTCGCCTCCTACCCCGACGCCCGCAGCCTCGGAAATCCACGGATCGCCGCGATCGGTGAGGGCACCGCCAAGAAAATCCGCGAATACCGGTTCGCCGTCGATCTCATCCCCGAGCGCTTCGTCGCGGAAGGATTGATCGACGCTTTCAAAAAGGAGGACATCGAAAACCTGACGATGCTCTGGGTCAAAGCCGCCGAAACCCGCGACGTCGTCGGCGAAGGACTCACCGCCCTCGGTGCCATCGTGGACAATTGCGTCGCCTACCAGACCGTCGCCGAAACCGAAGACCCCACCGGAGCGCGCGCCCGCCTGATTGAAGAAGGCGCGGATTTAATCACCTTCACCTCCAGCTCCACCGTCGATCACTTCTTCGATCTGGGCATCACTTGGCCGGAAGGCTGCGGCGCGGCCAGCATCGGCCCCGTCACCAGTGAGACCCTGAGGAAAAAGGGCGTGAAGCCCGCATTCGAAGCATCTCCGCACGACATCCCCGGCCTAGTGAAGGCCATCGTAAAGCATTTCAAAGGCAAAGCCTGATTCACCCCGGCGAAAGATATGGCCGGGTGTGGAAGTATCGTCCCACCTCATGAACCGGACCCACCAACTGCTTCTAGCTGCATTTCTGGCAGCTTCACCCCTTCAAGCCGGCGTCGGAGTCGGCGAAAAACCGATTGCAGGCGCCGAGCTGATTTTCGACGGCACCCGCGAGATGCTCGACGCGAAATGGACGTATTGGCAAGGCCCCGGCTTCGCCTCCGCGCTGCCGATCAAATGGAAAATCGTGGCGGACCCGGTCGATCCCGGGACCGTGCTGATGACCGATGATCCGGCGGCAGCCAAAGGTAGATACGGCAGCGCCGACGTCGTCACCCAAAAGAACTACGGCGACTGCCGACTGCACGTCGAGTTCCTCATCGTCAAGGAAGGCGGGAACAGCGGCGTCTATCTGCAAAACCGCTACGAAATCCAAATCCTCGACGGCGACACAACCAAGCACGGCATGGCTGCGGTGATTAATGAAACCGAGTCGCCCTATCACCTCTACAAAGGCCTCGGCAAGTGGAACAGCTATGACATCGTCTTCCGCGCCGCCCGATTTCAGGATGGCAAACTCACGGAGAAACCCAAGGTCACGCTCTATTTCAACGGCGTGAAAGCGCACACCAACCAGGCGATCAACCAAGTCTGGGGCGGCGCGAAATCCGGCCTCGACGGTGGCAACGACAAAGGCAAAGGCATTACCGACACGCCCGGCGGCTTGAAGCTGCAATGCGAAGGCCACGACGTCCGCTTTCGGAACATCTGGATCAAGGAACTCGACCTCAAGACTCCGGACACCGATTTCACCGAATGATCGGTGATTTTCGCGCTCATTCCCGTCTGACGCGGATTTCCCGCTTGCGGGTTGCGAGCGACTTTGGTTTGTTCCCTTTCGTTCTGTGAGACGCCGCTGTAGCTCAGGGGTAGAGCAATTCATTCGTAATGAATAGGTCGTCGGTTCAATTCCGACCAGCGGCTCCAGCATCGAAGATCTCCCGGCTGTCGCAGCCGGGATTTTTGTGGGCGCGAGCGTGATCTTCATTTCCCCCAACTCCACACTCGCCACCCCGCCCGGGCCCCGCTTGACTCCGCCCGCCGATGGCCTCCTCGTTTTCTTTCGACTCCCTGAACCAAGCCCAGCGCGAAGCGGTGGGTGCTCTCGATGGCCCGGTGATGCTGCTCGCGGGCGCTGGCACCGGCAAAACCCGCACCGTCACCTGCCGGATCGCGCACATGTTGGAAAAGCGAATTGCCGCCTCCGAGATCCTCGCCGTGACCTTCACCAACAAGGCCGCCAGCGAGATGCGCGAGAGGATCAGCGGCATGGTTTCCAAAAAGGCGGCCAAGGAGATGACTGTCTGCACCTTCCACTCGCTCTGCGTCCGCATCCTGCGCGGCGGCATCGACAAACTCGGGTATAAGAAAAATTTCTCGATCTGCTCGCACTCGGACCAAGTCGGACTGATGAAACAACTGCTCGTCCGTAAGGGCGGCAGCTCGGAAAAGGTGAAGCCCGACGAGGTGTTGGGCGCGATTTCCAAGGCCAAGAACCAAGGCGTCGATCCCCAGGACCTGGAAGACGAATACTTCGCCATGCTCGGCGTGGCCTATCAGAACGAGCTGCGCGCCCAGAACGCGGTGGACTTCGACGACCTCCTGCTGATGGGCGAACAAATCCTGCGCGAGCACGAGGACGTCCGCGAAGTCTTCCGCCAGCGCTACACCCGCGTCACGGTGGACGAGTTCCAGGACACCAACGCGCTCCAGATGCGCCTTCTCCAACAGCTCGTCGGCCCGCCGAACTATCATGTCTGCGTCGTCGGCGACGATGACCAGTCGATCTACGGCTGGCGCGGCGCGGAGGTCGCCAACATCCTCCAATTCGAGAAATTCTTCCCCAACCCGAAGGTCATCCGGCTGGAGGAAAACTACCGCTCGACCCACGCCGTCCTGCACACCGCGAACAGCCTGATCAAACACAACATCGGCCGCCGCGAAAAGATTCTCCGCTCCACCCGCAAGGACGGCGATCCCGTGCGTATCGTCGCGATGCCGGGCGACGACGAGGAAGCCGAATTCATCGCCGAGGAAATCATGGCCGGAAAAGGCGCTGTCGGCACCGAGTGGGAAGACTTCGCCATCCTCTTCCGCACCAACGGCCAGAGCCGCAAGCTCGAACTCGCATTCCGCGAGCGCAAGATGCCCTATCGGATGGTCGGAGCACAGAGTTTCTACGACCGCCGCGAAGTCCGCGACGTGCTCGCCTACGCCCAGCTGCTAGCCTCGCCGGACGCCGACGTCCCGCTGCTCCGCGTGCTCAACGCGCCGAATCGCGGCATCGGCCAGTCCACCGCCGTGCTCGCCACCGACTGGAGCCGCGAGCACCACGAGTCGGTCTGGCAGGCGCTGTGCGACCCGAATTTCACCGACCAGTTAGGTGGCAAGGCGGCGAAGGCCGTACAGGAGTTCGTCGCAACCATTGCCGGCGCGAAAAACCGCATCGAGATCGCCAGAGAAAACCCCGCCGACGTGCTAGACGCGCTGGTCAAGGAGATCGAATACCTGCCGTGGATCGAGCGCGCGTGCAAGACCGACAGCGAGCGCCAACAGCGCGGCGAAGGGATTCTCAGCGTGGTGGACAGCCTCCGCCAGCATCTGGCGAAAGGGCCGAAAAAGACCCTCCAGTCCTTCCTCGACCACAGCGCCCTCGCCTCCGACAAGGACGACGAGGACCTTGAGAAAAAACTCGGCGTCACCCTGATCACCCTCCACGCCTCGAAAGGCTTGGAATTCCCCATCGTTTTCCTCGTCGGCCTTGAGGAGGGTTTCCTGCCCCACACCCGCAGCATCGCGGAAGGCACCAAGGACGAGGAGCGGCGGCTGTTATACGTCGGCATCACCCGCGCGCAGGACCAGCTCACCATGACCTACTGCTCCACCCGCATCAAGTGGGGCCAGGAAACCGGCTGCCAGCCCAGCTCGTTCATCGGCGAGCTCGACGACGAGCACCTGCTCCACACCACTTACGACGACATCCTCGGCGCGGCTCCGAGCACCGACGAGTTGGAAAATTTCTTCGGCGGGCTCAAGGGCCTGCTCGACGACACCTGAGGCCCGGCGGCTCGCGGGGCCGCAGGCATCATTTCCGCTTCGCGGCTTGCTCTGGCTGCGGCGGGGATGTTTTCTGCTCCGGGACGGACAACCCGGTCCCCCCAGATCTTCCGATCCTTCAAGCCATGTCACGCAAAACCAAGATCATCATCACCCTGGGCCCCGCCACCGAAGCCGAAGAAATGATCGGCAAGCTCATCGACGCGGGCACCAACGTCTTCCGGCTCAACATGAGCCACGCCAAGCACGAGTGGGCCGCTGAAATGACCAAACGCGTCCGCCGCCAATCCGACTCGCGGGACGCTCACATCGCCGTCCTCTTCGACCTCACCGGCCCCTCGATCCGCACCGGGGATCTGGACAAATCCTACGACCTGTTGGAAGGCGATGTCGTCGAATTCCGCAAGATCGGCGCGGAGCAGACCGTCCCGCTTTCCACCACGGTCAACTACGACGGGCTGATGGGCGACGTCACTGTTGGAAACACCCTCGTCGTGGACAACGGCGCGATGCTGATGCGCATCGACGCGGTGGAAACCGACCGCATCCTCTGCTCCGTGAAAACTCCGGGCTCCCTCGGCTCGCGCCGCCACATCAACCTGCCCGGCGTCCGCCTGAACCTCCCCGCCCTAACGGAGAAAGACCACAAGGACCTCGCCCTCGCCGTCGAGTGCGGCGCGGACTACATCGCCGGCTCGTTCGTCCGCGACTCCGCCCACGTCCGCGAATTGCGCGAGGCGATGCAGGCGCTTGAGGGCGAGGCGCAGATCGTCGCCAAGGTCGAGGACCAGGAAGCCATCCGCAACATGGACGCCATCATCCACGAGGCGGACGTCATCATGGTCGCCCGCGGCGATCTCGGCACGGAGGTCGAGTTCGAGGAACTGCCGATCCTCCAACGCCGCCTCGTCAAGCGCTGCCACGAGCTCGGCACCCGCGTCATCGTCGCCACCCAGTTGCTAGAGTCGATGATCACCAACCCCACGCCGACCCGCGCCGAAGTCACCGACGTGATGAACGCGGCCTATGAGGAAGCCGACTGTTTGATGCTTTCCGGCGAAACCTCGGTGGGCCGCTATCCCGAGCGCTGCGTCGACGCTCTGGTTAGAATCGCCTCGCGCATCGAACGCTCCGGCGGCCACGGCTTCGGCCAGAACGTGCTGCTGCGCGACGAGCGCCAGAAGACCGCCCGCGCCGCAGTCACCCTCGCCGACTCGCTGCCGGACGCCCGACTGGTGGTGCTCACCCGCCGCGGCGTGCTGGCCAACCACGTCGCGATGCTGCGGCCGCGGACCGCCGGATTCTACGCGTTCACGCCCACCGAGCACGTCTGCCGCAAGCTCTCGCTGACCCGCGGCGTCCGCGCTTTCAAGCTGCCCTTCGCCTCGAACATCGAGGAAACCATCCAGCGCGTCAGCGAGCTGCTGCGGAAGGAAGATCTCGTCCGGCCGGGCACGCCGCTGGTCATTGTCTCGGACATTCTATCCGACCACTTCGCTGCGAACTCGATTTTGCTGCACCATGCGTGAGCCTCAAAATCCGCTCACCTTTCTCGACGAGCCGGGATGTCCGCCACAATCTCGCGGGTGGCTTCGACCATGGTCTTAAAACGGGTAGTCGCGTCGGATGCGGACGGCAGTTCCCCTCTGGTAACACCGCTTTCCCATTCCGCAGCAAGCCGCGACAGACCGGTGAATCCGAGCATGGCGGCCGAGCCTTTGATTTCATGGCACAACTCACGGAACCCGCTCTGGCTCCCAGCCGCGACGGTCTCGACGAGGCGCGCTTCGAAGCGTTTGCAGGAATCGAGAAAGTCCGTGACCAGCTCGATCATGGCAACGCCGATAGTCTCGGAAAGCTGTTGATACAAAGCCCTATCGAACAAGTCCGCGGGTGCGGGCGATGGGAGGTCGGGGGCTGGCATGAGCCAACTACATTTCGCCGCAGGCCTGTCAGGCAAGCCAATTCCGGATTCAAGGTCGGAAGTCGCCGCGAGCCGGCAGATCGCGGCAAGGATGCCGAGAAACTTGACCCGCGACCGCGGCACCGCCTATACCGCTTGCGTGTATGGAATGGTAAACAAGGCGGTGGAGGAGTTGATCGTGACCCGCTTCGGCGCGGACCAATGGCAAGCGGTCAAGGAAAAGGCAGGGGTGGACGTCGATGTCTTTCTCTCAAACGAAGGCTATCCGGAC
>CAMDLP010000046.1 GCA_945901795.1 Akkermansia muciniphila
CTTGGCGGTGAAAATAGATCTTCATCCAGAATTTTCCCATGAGGCCCTCCCTAATGTAGGGCCCCTGAAACACATGCCCGCGCCGCATGTGCGCGCGGTTCCAGCCTTGGCTGTAGGCCGAGAGCAACCACTTCATGCCGGAGACGAGATTGAGCTCCGGTGTCTTGCCACGTGCCATCACGTGATATAACGCACCGGCATACTGAAATCGAGGCATGGCGGGCCATGCGGAAAACCAGATCCGAAACGTCAACAGGGTAAGAAAAATGTCAATCCGTGTACTCTGACCCCATTCATACATTGGTTCATGGTGACTTGGGTGGCTTCCTGTGCCGGACCGTCTTGCGGGTGTTTTGTTTGTCCGGCGAAACTACGCGAGATCTTCAGGGCGCCAGCCCTTGCGGGCGGCAGGGTTGATGAGCTTGGCGGCTTCGGGATTGCCGGTGATTTCCATGGTGTCGGCGTTCCACTTGAGGGACTTGCCGGTGCGGATGGCCAGAGAACCTAGCAGAATAGCCTCCGTCAGCGGTCCCGCGTAGCCAAAATCCGAGCACGCCGGGGTGCCGTTGCGCACCGCCTCGACCCAGTCACGATAGAGCCCCTGGGTCCGAGGCAAGGTCTTGGGCACTTGCTTGTCACCGCTGGCCCGGTAGTCCTCCCACTTCTGCTTCGGATAGAGCCGCGGGCTGTCCGGACGCATGCCATCGTGGCAGATGCCGCCTTTTTCGCCGATCATGATCATGCCGCCCTCACCGACGGGAGCGCCGTAGTCGTAGCCGACCGGAGCTTCCGGCACGCTGGGTCCCTCATACCATTTCACCCGCACCGGCGGCTTGCCGCCCCGCGCGGGGAAGTTGAAACTCACGACCGAGCCAAAGGCGGTGTGGATGGGATTGACCTCGCCGTGCATCTCGACGTCCACGCTTTCCGGCGCACCAAGGTCGAGCGCCCAGTAGGGAGTGTCGATGGTATGGCAGCCGATATCGCCGAGACCGCCGCAGCCAAAGTCCCACCACGGACGCCAAGTGGTTGGGTGGAAGAATTTGCTGAAGTGGACCTTTTTCTCCACCGGGCCGAGCCACATCTCCCAGTCCATGCCTTCCGGAAGCGCCTCCTCAGCGGGAAACCCGGTCTTGAGGATGCCGTTGAACCCCCAGCCGCCTTTCGGCCGGTCGGTCCATGCGACGACCTCACGGACTTCGCCGATCAGGCCCGCCTGATACCATTCCTTGATCAGGCGCGCGCCTTCGGAGGCGTGGCCCTGGTTGCCCATCTGGGTGATGAGCTTCTTTTCGGCGGCGAGTTTTTGAAGCGTGCGGGCCTCCCACACGGAATGAGTTAGAGGCTTCTCGACAAAAACGTGTTTGCCCATGCTCATGGCCATGTAAGCGACGGCGAAGTGGGTGTGGTCGGGCGTGCCGACGCCCACGGCGTCGATCTTGTCGCCCATCTCCGCGAGCATGATGCGGAAGTCCTTGTAAAACTTCGCTTCAGGAAATCTCTGTTGCATTTTCGGCCAGCAATTCGGGTCGCAATCGCAGAGGGCGACGACGTTGTTGCCCTTGGAGCAGCCCATGAGAGCGCGCCCGCCCTGGTTGCCGATCCCGACCCATGCGAGGTTGAGCTTCGCATTGGCCCCTGCCACCGGCTTGGCCAGAATCAGAGGCGCGGCGAAGGGGACAGCAAGGGCGGCGGCGCTTTGCCTGAGGAAGGTGCGTCTCGTGGTGGTGAATATGGGGCTTTGGTTCATAATGACTCGATTTGCCGTTACATGGGGTGAGGCTCCAGTCTTTCATCGCCGGATCCGATTCCGATCTCGTTGATTCTTCCTCCAGCCTCCTTTCGTCCTGGACTTGGTCCGCTTTGAAGCATTGGAAGAACGGTGAACGGCAACGATGACCGCGGCGCGAATTCCTACGTCGTCCGCGACACGAAGATTCTCGAAGCCAAGCGCGCCAAGTGCAAGTTGTTCGAATTTCCCGACGGCCATGCCATCGGCCCGAAGCCCGTGCTCGTCACTTCGTTGGATCCGGATGCCTTCCCATTCATCGTTCGAGTTAGGCATCAACGGGCCGCTACTTCACGGGGAAGAGGATCTTGTGATTTCTGATGTTCCCGGGGCGGGTGCCGGTATTGAATACGCAAATCTCCCGGCGGGTGGGCCTCAGCACAACGGTCGAGGCCGTCAGCATTTTCCATTCCTTCCGCTCGGGATGATAGAACTCATACATGATCGGCATGTTCTGCGGCGCGGCCAGCTTCGGGCACTCGTAGATGTTCGCCTGCCCCGGCGCGACGGGCACGGTCGTCTTGCCCAGCCGGACGCGGATGTTGGAGTCGCTCAGGTTGATGTAAAGCCGGTCGCCGCCCTTGAATTTGGCGAGATCCTGCACCTTGGCGCGGAAGAGCAGGTCGCCCTCGGGCTTGGGCAAGGGATCGAGGATCACCAGCGCCTCGCGGACGCTTTCGGGGATCTTCGCTTCGGCGAGGATGAGGTATTTCGTCTTCGCGGGATCCTCCGGATCGGGGATGGGGCGGACGATGCGGAGGATGCCGTCGGCGGGGATCTTCACCGCCTCGCTCGCCATGAATTCAGGCAGCTCAAGCTCGGTGATCTCGCCTCCCGCCAGGATCTTGACGGGATCCTCAAGCCCTTCCGGCTTGGCGATGCATGCGAACCACGCGGATCGACCCGCAGCTTTGCGTTTTTCCGCATCGGAACCGGATTGCGCCGTGAGAGGCAGGATTCCCACGAGCAGGAAGCACAGGGATAGGAGAAATTTTCGCATGGAGAATGGCATGGCGGAAAGGAGGCGGTCAGATATCGGAACCGCTCAGCCAGCGGAAACTCTCGATCCGGAATTTCCTGCCGAAGCGGCGGTTGACGTCGGTCATCTCGCCGTTGTCGGTGAACACCCCCTGCTCGCTCATCAGGCGCGCGGGGATTTCCGGCGCGTTGCTCTCGTCGGAATACTCAGGCATCCGTTGGACGATCGCCTCGCACCACGCGCGCGCAACCACCTTGCCGCTGGCGTCGAGCGAATCGCCGTAGGCGCGGATGCGGAAAGTATCATCACGCACGGAGAGGGTGTTCGCGATGGGCTTGAGCAGGTCGGACTGGATCACGTATCCTGGAATACCGGCAAAGCGCGAGCCCACCGCAGCTTCGGGGGTGGAGAAGGAGTTGGTCCCTAGATCACTGGCCTTGAGCATGAAATCGGAATTGCTCTTGAAATCGTAGTTGATGGATCCGGCTTTGGGGCTGGCGTCGTCGTAGTCGATCGCGGATTGCAGCGCGCCCATGGTGCCCAGGTCGTCGTCGGAGAGGCGGCGGTTGATGAATTCCGAGAAGTTGAGGAACGGGCCGCGGCGCTTGACCTGTTTCACGCATTCCTCGGCGAGCTTGCGCAGCTGCGCGTCGTCCAGAAACCGCACGCCGGACCACGCCTGCATCCCGTCGTCGCGGGTGACGCCGAATTCGGGATCGTTCCCCTCCTGGTCGGTGGTCTCGGTGTTGAAGCGGGAAAGGGCGATGCGTTTGCCGGAAGGGATCGCCACCGGCTTCAGGGCACCGTCCTTGTCGCGATAGACGACCTGCCGCTCGCGGATCCCGGAGAAGAGCGCGTGCCATGCGTCCACCGAGGTGCTGTTCACGTTGAACATTGCGTCCACCATCAGGTGTGACGCCGCCTTGAGGTAGCCGTCGGTGGCTTGCAGATCCGCCTTGATCTCCGCGGGCGTGGAGCCGCCGAAATACGGCATGTAGCGGGAATTCGCCAACTCCTGGCCACCCGCAAGCTTCTGCAGGTTTTCGGCGAGGCTCGCGCTCACGGATGCCCCGGGGCGGGTTTGGTCGGCGAGGGAGGAAACGAAGTAATCATCCCACAGCGCGTCGTTGAGCAGCAGCACGTGATCCCAGTAATCGCAGTAAGCTTTGGTGTCGGTCTTGGTGTGCGCGATGGCGGGGGCGGTGAAGTTCTGCGACTCCATGCTGTTTGAATTGTCGAATTTCCGATAAACCTCCGTGCGCGGGATGATGGGGTGCAGGAACGAATTTCCGATCCCCGGGCCGGTGATCCCGCTCTGGTAGGCCCAAGCCTTCGACCCCGCGAAGTAGATCGAGTTGCCGGAGGTGTTGGTCCTGCCAATTGGCACTGAATTCACGTTCCATTCCGAATTGATCGTCGCAAGGTCGGTCCAACCCGGATCCATCCTCATGCCCGCAAAGCCCGCCAGGCTGCCGAGGGGAGCGGAGGGAAGCTCAAGGCTAGGAGCTGCGGTGACCCTTTCGTCGATTCCGAGGAGCGCGCTGCGCCCCACGTGCCGGATGATGTCGTCCACGTCCTTTCCGGCTCCGCCCAGCGGGCCGAACCTCATCTCATACGGGCTGTCGATCCTCTGCGTGTGCCCGATGGTGTCGTCCTCCGACATGTAGAGGCCTTTCCCGAGATAGAAAGGCGGCGCCTGGATCCAGTTCCGGCAGCGCCAGTCGCGCTCCCAGCCGTTCGGCTTCGCGATGGTCTGGTAATCGTGGTTATGGGTCCCCTTGAGCGCGACCTGCATGTATCCGATCGGGAGGAGCTGGGTGTCAAAAATCCAGGGAGCCGGTGAGCCGGGCATGGTGATGGGGGCGTACATCTGCGCCTGGGTGGTGTTGAACCAATCGAAGTGGATGTTGAAAGGAAGGGTGCGGCGTGTGTAATCGGCGGACTGAGTCCACATGCCCATGAAAACGAAAGAACCGGGCGTGTTGGCATACCAGGTATTGAAAAGTTGACCCCCTCTGGAGTGGTTGCAGAAGGTGACCTCGAGCTTGGGTTTTTCGGATTCGTTGCGTGCGCCGATCTCGTTGTAAAGACCTCCGAAAGACTGCGGGTCGAATCCGGGCAATATGTCCAGCAGGCCGGCATACTGGATGTTGCGCGGCTCCGGGGTGAAGATCCGGAACTCGCCGGGCTTGAAGACGATGTCCCCGGGGGTTCGGGTCATGAACCGGGCGTAATCGGCGTCGAATTCCAGGAGGAGATTGCTGTTGCTGACGGTGTTGCCGAGATAGAATTTGCCAACCAGCGTCTGCACCTGCGTGAGGTAGCTTCTCGTCACGAGCGAGTCCTTGGGCATACGCAACTCCACGTTGTAGGGGTTCCATAACACGTAAACGGGCGATGCGACATAACGGAGATTGTGCAGTCCGGGCGTTGCGGTGGCCTCGGTTTTCAAGCTCACGATGAACGTGACGTTGGTGAGCACCGGGAAGCGGTAATAGTTATCCTGCCCCCACCAGGCCGAGCCGTAGGTGGACACGTTGCAGTCCGACCACGGCTTTGAGCCGTCCCACCTAAGCGCGGGCCTGCCGCCCGTGCCGCCCGTGGCGTAGTCCCGCGCCTCCGCATCCGCGTCCTGGCGGTACATCCGGTAGAAGTGCCGCATCCGCGTCCATGAGGCGAAATGGCGTCCGGGAAGCACGGCTTTGCCCGAGATTTCCGGGTTCATCGGGCGGATCGAGGGCTCGCGGACGTCGGTGGGATCGAAGCGGTAGAGGTCGGGCAGCTCGGCCTTGGGTTTTTCGAAAAGCAGGCTCAGGTCCTTCTTGAGGTGTCCGGTGCGGACGCTGGCGATTACGCCGCGGCTCGTTGCCGTGATGTCGAAGAAATGCTTCTGCACCGTGCCTTCATCCACCCCGGCGGGACGCAGGGATTGGGGGGTGATCAGTTTGTCGCCGAGAGCAGCGTTTGCATCGAGAGTGCCGAGCCCTGGTAGAGCTCCCACGCCGACTTCGGCGGTGCTGCCTTGGGCGGATTCCCACTCATCATTGCCCAGCGGGCGTGGCTGTTTGGCCATGTCGATGCGAGCCTTGTGGTTCTCCGGGCCGATCCACCATGCGCTGCGGCCGGTGTCACCGACCTTGTTCAGATAGGCGCGGGTGACTTGTTCCGGGCTCGTTTGGGCGCTGGCACCCAGACTGCCCTCGCCGACCAGGACCACGGAATTGCTGTCGTCCCAGCCGCTGATATTGACCGGAGCGCTGACATTTCCGCTCACACTGTCCGGCAGGGACAACAACCAGCGCCGGAACATTTTTTCCCGCTGCGGAGTGTAGGTGGCGGCGATGGTAAGCGGGCCACTCGCAGAATCCGGTGGACTGCAGCTTCCGTTGAGCCAGCCGCCCCAGGAATTATAGCTCGCGAGCCAATGCGGCTGGTGAACGCCCTCGATCTTTTCGGTCGTCTTGTCGGTATCGAAAATCGCCGCTTCGGCGCTCACCCGCATGTCCGGTCCCATTTCCTTTTGGAGTTCGCCGATGGCGATCATGAGCGCCAGACGGGCGTTGGCCTGTGCCTCGGCCTGGGCCCTTCCTTGAGAGGAGTTGCGCAGCGAGATGGCGGAAAGGCTCAGCAAGCCCACCGCAATCACCGTGAGCAGAATCATCAGCGCAAGTGTGACGACCAGGGCGAAGCCTTGGGTTGTCGGTGGGAAACGCTGGATCTGAGGTTTCATGCGATTCTGAAGTCACTCGTTTGTGTTTGTGGCCGGACTGGAGGGCAGGGAAATTGGGGGGTGGAGAAGTGGTCCTCCTGGCGGAGCCAAGGCCGGGCGGAAATTACCCTTTGATGGCTTCCAAGGCAACACGCGCCTTGAACTCCGCACTGTGTGTCCGGCTTTTTCGTTTCATGGTCAAGGTGGTATTTTCGTAACCTCGGCCAATCTCTGTCAGTTCGGAACGATTGGCAGTTTGCCCAGCTTCTGATGGAAGATCTCGTAGGGATTCATGTGACTCGGTGCGGGCTGGATCGCGGCGGCTTGCCGTGCCGCCTTGGCCTCGTCCTCCCGGCCCAGTTTCTCCAGGATCAGCGCCCGCGCGCGCTGCATGGGCAAGGTGCCAAAACCCCTCCCGTGCGCATTGATGACCGCGTCGATGTCAGTCAACGCCGCGGCCCAGTCCTTCAAGCCGATGTTCGCCAGGGCGCGGCCATGCAAGCGGGGGCCATGCCATTGGTAGCGCTCGTCCTTCTCGGGAGGGAAGGGCCCTGAGAACACCCGTTTGGCTTTCTCAAAGTCGCCCTCCGCAAGCGCCCGGTAGGCGAGCTCGGCATCGCACACCTCGATGTGGAGCTTCATGGCAAGCCAGATTGCGAACGGGTAACCGAAATCGGATTTGCAGTTAAACCCGGAGGTATGCCAGGCAATCGTGCCGTCGCGCCGGAGCAGGAAGATATTGGGGATGCGGTCCGCGGAGAGGATGCCGAGCTGCCGGACAAGCGGGTTGTGGAGGCCGCCCGGAACCATGGCTGCCTGGCATGGCCACCCGTTTTTCGCCATCAAGCCACGGACCCGCTCCGCATCGTCGCAGAGGAAGGCTGCAATCACCTCGACCTCCTGGTGGATGTGCAGCTTGGCCCGTTCGAGGGCAAAGGACATGACCCTGCGGATGAGATCATTCCCGGTGGGCTTTCCCTGCGAATCCAGGACGACGGGAAAGTCGGCTGCCGGATCGGGAGGCGGCTCGATGAACACCAGCAGGGTTAGCTTGTCCGCAGGATTCAGCGGCAGGTGCAAGGGGGCACCGTCGAGGGTCCTGAGTTCGATCTTCGGGAGGGGGCGGGTCATCGGCTCCATGCCGAAGTTGACCACATACTCGCGTGACGACACGCGCTCCTCCTCGTGGAGGGTGAAGTTGGCCCTGAGCAGGTGCAGGGTGTGGTAGCGATCGCGGAGAAAGGCCAGCACGGGCCACAGCGCCGGTTCTTCGGCGTGCCGGTCGAGGAGGATCGTGCGGTAGCGGTCGTGCAACTCCCGGGAATGGGCGTCGAGCGCCAGGATGGCCGCCGCGGCAAGGGCCGTCCCGGGCGCCTCGCTTCCTCCCGCGGCATCGATCATGGCGGAGAGGATGGATGCCGCGCCGCTGCGGTCCTTGCGCAGTGCCTCCTTGGCGAGGCAGAACCGCGGCACCACGCCAGCACCCGGTGGCGAGGATTTGGCCAGCGCGGCGCGCGCCTCCTGCGCGGCCTGTTCGAGGAATTTCGGTTCGGCGGCGAGATTCCATCGCCCCAGCAGGGCGATGATCCGCCGCTCGCGCACGAGCCACAGGTCCGGAGCGTCCGGATGGCGGGCGATGACCTCGTCGCACAACCGCGCCGCCTTTTCGTAGTTCGCCAGTGCCTCCCCGCGTGTCAGCCGGTAGCGGAGCGGTGCCGGAACGAAGCAGTCCTGGATCGCGCGCAGGTTCTCGGCGGGGACCGAACCCGGCGGTTTCACCCCATCGGCTCCCAGCGTCCCGGGATCATCTATCAGGAAGTCACCGATGAACAACGACTGCAACTGGGCCAGGTAGCGCTCGTCGGAGATCCGGGCGTCGTCGATCCGGTAAGGGTTTTCAGGGGCCTGCTGGCCGCGCCCGTAGTTGGTGCTCGTCAGCATGACGTGGCCGTAGGCGTTGACGAGGATGCCGACAGGATCCCTGAGCCCGTAGGTGCGAAACATCGGGCTGTTCCTTCCTCGCGGCAGCCGCATGACCGTCCAATCCAGCTTGAGGGAGCGCAGCGTCGCCTCGCCTCCATCGGGCAGTTCGTCGACATTGAAACTGAAGAACTCGAACCGGCCGGGATACAGTTGCTGGTGTTCAGCGATTTTCGCCAAGGCGGTCTCGAAGCCCGGCGTTTCCCGCGACCAGAACACGATCACGCTGAGATGGCCCAAACGGTCGACCGGGAAGCTCAGCGAGGTGCCGTCGGTGCGCTCGAAGGTGCCAGTGAACAGCACGTCCATGCTGCCGAGATTGGAACTCCGCCGCAGGAACTCGATCACCTCGTGGTCATCCCCGAAGCGTTCCAGCATGGTGCGCTGGATCCGCGCCGCAAACTCAAAGGCCTCGATCTTGGGCGCGATCCCGGCGGCGATCTTGAGACTCTTCACCTCGGCAGGCGTGTCGCGGTAACGCCCGAGCAGCTTCTCAAGCGCGCGGGCCCTTTCCTCGATACCGGCGTTGCGCGCGGACAGGCTCGCTTCCGAAAGCAGGAGGTCCGCCTCCAAGCGCATCTCCGCATGTTCATCCGGTGCCTTGGCCAGCTCGCGGCAGGTTTCGAGCAGTGCCTCCCGGTTGCGGTCGTCGTTCTCGAGCCCGAACAGTTGCTGGCGGGCCCGCAACACGATCCCGAGGACGCGGTAGCGGTTGGGATCTGCCGGAGAGGCCTCGAGCAGTGCCTCGCCCTCGCGGATCACCGCCTTGCAGGCACGGCGTTTGGCCGTCGCCAAAGAGGCCTTGCCGGCTTCGGCCAGTTTGGCGTGGAGCCCGGCAATCTCCTTGTCCGCAATGTTTCCGGTTGCCGTTGCTGCTGGTTCCTGGGCAAACCCCACGCCGCTGAGCGCCAGTAGAAGCGCGAGGCAGCAAAGAATGAGGAGCTGTTTCATGGGGGGGCTTTGCTTATTTGAAATCCCTCAGTTTGACAATGGAATCCCGCAACTGCTCGGCTTCGTCAAGTTCGGCGGTCCGCAGGCTCATGCCGCCGTCGATGCCGCGTTGGCGCTGGACGACTTCCTCGGCGTCGGCCAGCGCCTTGTCCCATTGCTTGAGGGCCATGTAGACTCGCGCGCGGGCAATGAGGTGGCGGAGGCCGGTCGGGGCCAGGGAGAAGATGCGTGTCTTGGCCGCCTCGATATCGCCGCGTTCGAGAGCGGCGGAGACGAATCCCTCGTCGTCCTGCTCGATGACGTTGGCGAGGGTGGTGTTGTCTCCTCCTCCGCCTTGGTTGGCGAGCCCTGACCAGGCCAGCGCGATGCTGCCGTCCTTTCGGATCAGGACGCTGTTGATTTGGTTGTCCTCGGAGAGAATTCCGAGCCGGTGGATCAGCGGGTTGTCCATGCCCTTCGGAACGATCAGCACCGGGCACGAAGGATCCTTGCCCTCAAACCCCGCGCGGATGGTCGCGGCATCTCCTCCGAGCATGGCGAGGTAAACCTTCACGTCACCCCCGGATCGTGAAGCGGCGAAAGCCGTGATCGATTTCCCCAGATGGTCCGGCGAGGGCGGAAGGCCGTCTTCCCGCTGCTTGTTCCATGGCCCGGGTTTGGCGAAAACGATCGCGGTCCATTGGCTGTCGAGGTTGTCGGGAATGCGCAGCGGCTCGCCGTCGAGCGTCCGAAGTTCGGTCCGCAACATGCGGCGGGCTGCCTCGGAGTAGCCTTTGGTGAGGAAGTAACCTTGCCTGCGCTCATACGACCAACCGGCGGTGAACGGAACCTGAAACCGCCAGTAGCCGTGATAGCGGTCCAGCAGAAATGAGGTGAAAGTCCACATCATCGGCGCTTCGGTGTGGTCCTTGAGAATGATCTTGCGGTAGTCCTCGAAGCTCTTGCGGTCGGCCACGTCGAGTGCCAGCAGGGCCGCTGCGGCGAACGCCGGAGCGGGTGCGCTCGCGCCGCCGCTGTCCGCCACCCACTGGTTGATGACCGCCTGCGGAGCCGCCGCGGGATTTCGCAGCGCCTCACGGGCGATGCAGAAACGGGCGACGACGTCGCAGCCCGATGGGTAACTTGTGGCGAGCGCGGCTTTTGCTTCGACGATGGCTTCCTCCAAGCGGCCAAGGTTGGCGTCCGTTTTCCAAAGACCGAGCAAGGCAACCATCAGGCGGTTGCGAACGATCCAGAGATCCGGGGCGGCCGGATGGCCCGCGATGGTCTTGCGGCAAAGCTCAACGGCTTTTGCGTAGCTTGCGCGGGCCTCGGCGGGGGTCAGGCGGTAGCGCTGCGGGGGGGGGACAAAGCATTTCTGAATCGCTTGCAGGGTTTCCTCAGGCACGCAGGCGGCGGTCCGCGTCAAAGGCTGGGTGACATCGCCTTTGGCAACGGCCTTCAGCTCGGGGGGGCGGGTCGGATCGATGCCGCCTTCGGGATCGATTACCAGGAAATCGCCCGCCATCAGTGAGGAAAGTTGGGCGAGGTAACGGGGAGTCGTCCATTCGCGCGACAGAGACGATTGGACCATGCGGGCGTAGTCGGGTTCTCCGCCCGTGTTCTCTTTTTGACGCGTCGTTCCGGACATGATCAGGGCGGCGTAACCGGTCGGGCTGACGGTTAGAGTCAACGGATCGGCCCGAACGTAGGCGCCGTAGATCGGATTCTTCCTGCCGCCGGGCAGGCGGAGCACCTGCCAGTCGGCGCCATGTCCGCGGACGATCGACTCGCCGGCATCGGGCAATTCGTCAAGGTTGAAGCTGATGATTTCAAGGCGTCCGGCCAGATCCTCTTTTCTCTCCAACGCCGCGGCCGCGAGCCCTTTCAAGACTTGCTCGCCGCCGCCTTCCTTGGACCAGAAAACAAGCATGACCGAGCGCCCAAGGCCGTCCATCGGAAAACGGACCTTCTTCCCATCCGACCTCTCGAAGGTGCCGGCAAACGGCGCGCCGAAGACCTGGCCGCCGAGCTTGTCGCGCTGGAAGGCGATCATCTGGAGGTCGCCGGCGAAGCGTTCCGCGATGATTTCCTGCAGGTCGGTGACGAGCCGGTTGTCGCCGAGTTCGAGCGCCATGACCATGGCAAGGCGCAGAACCTTCGCGGCCACCGGTGCGTCGAGGTAGCGGGCGACAAACGGGCGCAGGGCCTTGGCGCGCGCTTCGGGTTTGGCACCTTGCTTGGCCAGATCCGCCTGCGAAAGGAGCAGGTCGGCCTCCAGCCGGAGCTCGGCGAATTCGTCGGGAGCCTTGACCAGTTCGCGGCAGGTTTCGAGGAGGGCCTTCCGATGTTCCGCCGCACCATCGAGGGCGATGAGCTGCTGGCGGGCGCGGAAAATAAACTCAAGGATCAGGAAGCGGCTTGGGGAGTTCGCGTGCGACGCCAGCGATTCCTCCGCATCGCGAATCACCCGCTTCACGGCAAGCCGATGGCGGGCCTCCGATGAACCGTCCTTGGCCGCCGCCAGCGCCTTTTCGAACTCCGCGATGACTTCCTTGGAGGCGGCGGGAGCGGCCTCCTGCGCAATCGCTTTAGACCCGAGCAGTCCGAACGCGGCGAAGGCCAAAAAGCCTGACAAAAGCGCGCGTGGGATGATGAAATTTTTTCTCATAAGCATTTCGAATCTGGAAAATCGGGGGAACGGGCTGATTTCCGTGTGACGGCTACTGCTGGTAAACCGGAATATAACGGTGGGGTGTGCCGAGGATGATGATGGACATGGGGGTCTTGTGAGGGTGGGTTTCAGCGGTGCCTTCGTTCCACGAACCATCGGAATTCTGGAGGGGGATCAACGAATCGCGGATCTGGGGATACCACTTGGCGTAGTGCTCGTCGCCCGCCTGCACCATGGCCTGCATGGCGTAGTAGTGGGCGTAGTAATACTCGCCGATTTCCTTGCGGTTGAATGCCTTCGGGCTGTTCTCGAGGCTGCGGATGGAGGCCTGCACCCACTCGGTTTCGCGCATGCCGCACAGCTGTGCCGCGTAGGCGCCGCCGGCGGTGCAGGCGAGGGTGCTGCCGCCCTTCCCTTGATAACCGAAGCCGCCCCCCTCGTTCCAGACTTGGTCGCGGAGATAACCGACGACCCGGTCGATCGTCTCAGTGGGCACGAGGATGCCGGCTTGGCGGGCGGAGGCGAGGGAAACGAAGACCATGGCGGTGACCGAGGTGTCGCTACCGCAGTCGGGGCGGGCGTGGTAGCGCCAGCCGCCGAGCGGACTCTGGGCGCGCAGGATCACTTGGACGGCGCGCTCGAGCGCGGTCTGGATCTTCTTGTTGTCCTCGATGTTGTTGGTCATCCCCCACATCTCCGACATGGCGAGGGTGAAGAGCCCGTGCTCATACATTCCGCCCATGTATCCAGTGGAGGATTCCCCGGCTTTCTTGAGCAGGAAGTCCTTGGCGCGGTCGAGCGTCGCGCCATGCCGGCCGAAGCCGGGGAAGTAGCCTTTCACCATGAAGGCCATGAGGCCGAGGGAGGTGCCGGCGATCTCGTAATTGCCTGCTTTGGAAGTCCACGAACCGTTGGGATTCTGGGTGGCGACGAGGTATTGCAAACCGCGCTCGATGGCGAGGTCGGCGGCTTCGGTGAGCTCGGGCGCGGCTTCACCGGGAGTGACAGCAACAGCGGTATCGGCGGCGGGCTCATTTTGAGCGACGAGCGAGGTGATGGCCGAGGCGTAGATGAGCGAGGCGAGGGCAATGCCCGACCGATGGAGGATGGAGGATGGAGTAATCATTTTGCGACCTTTTCGTAGTAATCCTTCAGCGTGGCACGGTATTCAAGTGGAAGCTCGCGGGCGAAGTTCTGGTTGAGGGAGGCACGGTTGCGGGTGCCGAGTATCTCCCATCCTGACTTCTTGTCCTTCGGGGCCTCGCCACTCACGAAATCAGCGACAAAGCCGACGGTGTCATTTACGGAGAGGTCGTCGGTTTCGGATGTTGTTTCCACAGGAACCGAGCTGCCGGAGGCGGGAGGCGTGGCGGTGTTCAAAATGAGCGCCTGCTCGATGATGAAATGGCGCAGGGTCAGGTCGGCGGCCTGCTGGGCGCTGCCGGCACCGGCTCTGTTAGATGCGCTGAGGACTCCGGCGATGGGCATCAACTGGCCATGGGCGGTGGCCAACATCGAGTGAACGGTGAGACCTTCAGGTTCAGCTGTCGTGAACTTGGCGGCAGCCTCGGCGAGATTCGCCTGCGCTGGAGCAAGTGCGGGGAGATCCTTGTCGGCGACACCCTGGGTTTGGCGCAGGAGTTGGTGGTGCTTGCTGGCGATGTTCAGGACATCGATCAGGCGATGGAGTTCCGGCGGGTCCACCTTGGTCACCGAGATTCCAGGCAGGCCGTTGAGCATTTGGATGATCACCAGCAACTGCTCCGAGTTCGCAGTCATGGCTTGCTCGGCGGCTTTCATCGCGTCCGCGGCGGGCTGGCCGGCCTGCAGGAGTTCGGCCGCTTTTTTCATGTGGCCGACGGGGGTTTGGAAATCCACCACGAGTTCGAGCTTGCCGAGCTTCGCCTTCATCTTCTCGTCGAGATTCCGGAGATCGATGGTGCCCGCGACCTGGGTCAGGGTGTGGCCGTATTTCCCGGTCTCGGAGGCAAGCGCCTGCTGTTGGGCGAGTGCGTCCTTGGCATCGGTATTCTCGCGCAACTGGCGCTGGCGGAACGCGAGCACGGCGGCATCGGACTGGGCTTCATGGAGGAACTCGACGATTTCGGCGACGTATCCCGTCTGAACCGCGATCTCCGCGACGAGTCCCTGAACCTTGGCCAGCGACCCGACGGCGATCCCCTGGATATCGGCGGCGTCTTCCGCATCGCCGTCCTCCATGGCAGGGAGCGCATCCTCAACGTCCGAAGCGGCGAACAACAGCGGCGTGCCAATATCGAGGCGCGCGGCCACCAGATCGAGGCTGGGCGCGATGTCGGTGAGGCATCGGAGAAGATTCTTCTGGGACGGGAGCAAAGCCTTGAGAGCCTTCTCGTCGGCGACCCGGGTCGCGGCGATGACGTCGTTCAGACCACCCACAATGTCGGCCATGCCCTCGCTGGCTTTGCCGACCGCCTGTTCGAAGGCAATGAGTTGCTGGAGCAGGTTGAGCTGGACCAGTTGTCCATCGGCGAGAGCACGGGCTTCGGTGAGGGCTTCGGCGGCGGCCTCCTGGGGTTCGAGGGCGTCTTCGGCCCGCTTGTCCTGGAGGGCGGTGGTGGCGAGGTTCATCGCCTTGGCAACGGCCTCCACCCGACCGAGCAGCGGGAGCGCTGCTTTCGCCGGGCCGGATGCGCCTGCGGACAGCTCCTTGCGGAACTCTTCGATCTCCGTCGCGAGCGATTGTTGATCCCCGGTGAGGGCTTCGGGATGATTCTTCTTGAGGGCGGCGTCCTCGGTTTTCACAAGCAGCCCGATCTGGCGGGTTTCGAGTTGCTCCAACACGCTGGCGCGGTTGGTGGCATCGGAGACCAGCGCGGAAACTCCGAGAGATTTCTGGGCGAGTTCGCCAGACCAGCGGGTGAGGACCGTATCGAGCTCGCGCAGGGATTGGATGACCTCGCGCTGACGGGCCACCGCATCGTCCTTGGCACCGGCTTCGAGCCGACTGAGGGCCTCGGTCATCAGCACCTCCGTGCGGAGCCGCAGATCATCGCTGGGAGGAGCAGGCGGCATCGCAATGTCAAAAAGGCGGGTCCGCGGGGCGGGAATGGCCGGGAGAGGAGCAAGAACGAGGGCATCGCGCAAGCTGGCTTGGCGTTTCTTCAACTCCGGCGCGCGCTGGCTCAGGTCCGCCAGTCCCTCGCAGGTGGCGAGCAGCTCCTGTTGCCCGGAAATCAATGAAGTGATCTTTTCGCGCAGACTGCGGATCAGGGCGAACTCGGAACCGCTTCGCATCGTGAACTCGGCCTCGAGGAGCGGACGGATGAGTGCGTATTGGGCGGTGGCGGCCCCGGCGGTGTTGCCCTCCCGGGCGAGCGTGGCGGCCTTGCGGATGGCGTCGGTGATTTTACAGGTGCGCAGGTCGTGGATGCGGCGGCTGAGGCCAAGCACGGCGAGCGGCTTCTGATCGTAGCGCATGCCTTTCGTCAGTTGATCGAGGAGTTCATCGGTCCATGCCGCGACCTCCTCGAGACCCTTTGCCACGGCCTCGGCCTCGTCCGGGGTGGCGGTGGTGAGGCGCAGGCGGAGCACGGCGAGCTCGCGGGAAAGCATGTGGGTCTCGCGGGCAAAGACCTCGCGGGAGGCGTCGATCCCGCGCTGCAAGACCAATCCCGCCAGCTTGCGGGCGGCTTCGTTCACGGCGGCGATCGCCGGCTGAGGGTCGCGGGTTTTCGCGCCGACTTGAGCCCGCAGAAGATCGGCGGCCCGGGCGACCTGTTCGCTGGCAATGGCACGCAGGGCATCGCGCAACGTGGCGAGTGAGCCGCTTTCCACGGCATCGCTGACTTGGTTGGCGGCGAGGTCGGCGAGCAGGGTCTCCACCTCCGTGGCCGTCGTGCCGAGTTGTTCGCGCACCATTTCCTGGCGAATGGCTTCTAACTGGCATGTCGGCAGGAAACTGTCGGCGCCGGGATCCAGCGCGAGCACCAGCTCGTGCGCGGCGCGTTCCTGCCGATAGAGCGCGCGCACTCGCGTCAGCAGGCGTTCCATTTGCTTGGTGACCGAGGCAAGGTATTCCTCGCGCGAAAGGAAGGTGATGCGGCGCGAATCGGTGCGGGCGCGATGCGCTCCACCCTCGCCGGGATACTTGTCAGCCACCTCGACAAAGAAGGAAACCGAGTCGCCAATCTGCAGATCCGTGAGTTCCTTGCGATAGTCCCAGTCGAGCTTTTGCGCCCCCTCACCGCTGCGCACAGGGGTTGGGAGAGTGATGGTTTTATCCGGGCGACGATTCACCCGGTAAGTGACCGTGGTGGTGCCGATCCCGTGGTCGTCCTGCGCGCGCACCGCGAGCTCGAGCGATCGGCCGAGCAGAGCGTTGAGGTTCGACTCGGGCGAGGTCAGCTCGACGCGCGGGGCCTGGTCGGAGGCCACCTGGAGGAAGTAGCGCGGGCTGGTGAATTTGAAACCATGATGACCTTCGGTCCACGAGAAGCTGTAACTGCGCGAGGCCGAGGCGACCTCGGAAAGGGTGAGCGTGCGGCCGTCGGAACCGATTTCTAGCGGCAGGTCGTCGGCACCGTCGCGATGCAGCGTCGCCTCGCGGATCGGAGTGTCGAGCGTGAGCTGCCAGCGGACCTTGGTTTCCTCCGGCACTGTTAGAGTGAGAGCCTCGACCGTTTCGGTGGGGCGCTCGATGTAGGCTGGAAATTCGAGACCCACCTTCACTTCGGCGAGGCGGGGTGCCGGGATCACGCGCACTTGGCGCCATTCGCTGCGGGCGTCGCCGGCCTTGACGCGATAGGTGAAATCACGGGATGCCGAGGCGATCTCATAGATGGAAAGACCATTGGCGACCTCGAGTTGGATTTCCCGCGGGCGGCCCTTGCCAGTCTGCAGGTCGAGCACGGCGGTCTTCGGCACCACACCGGAGAGACGGGTCTCGATCTTGGCCGCCGCGCCTTCCTTGACCACGAGTTCTCCCTGACCCAGCTCGATCCTGGTCTTGGTCGGATAGGCGATGGCGAGCCACGGAGTAAAGAGCCGGCCAAGCCCGGCCGCAAGGAACGGGCCGTTGAGGATGGCAAGGACGAGCAGCAACCCAGCCATGCCGACGACGATTTGAAGCGGCCGCTTGAGGTCGCGCAACGTCACGATTTCCTGCGGTGGAATCTTCTCCGCGGCGACCGCCGCCTTCCGCTGCGTGAACTCCCACATGGCCGCCGAGGTGCCCGGTGTCGCGCTGCTTTGCTGGAACTGCACCGCGGTGACCAGCAGGCTTTCCATACCGCCTCGCGAGCGTTCGACTTCCTGGGCCGTGCGGGTGGCGTCGAAGCCCCGCAGGCGCGACCCACCGTGACGCCATGCCTGGCGCGCGGCCGCCGCGAGCAACGCGAGTGCAGCGATCGCCCGCACCCAGCCGGGCAGGTAGGTGAAGCGGTCGATGATGATCGCGACGAAAAAGAGCGGAACGGACCAGCGTGCGAAGGCAAGCAGGCCGCTGATGAAGTGCTTCCGCTGCGAGCGATGCCAAACCGCGCGCAGGCACTGATTCAAGGAGCTATGTGTATTCTCACTCATCAGGTCAAATCATGTTTTCTACGTAAAATCCACTCCATGCCCAGCAGGCCGACCAGCACCGCGGCGACCAGCCAACTGTCCCAAAGCGGACGCTCCGAGCGCACCGTGGTGGTGACCGGTTCCGTGTTCACAAGGGTGCCAAGCTTCGGCAGATCCTGCACACTCAGGCAGGTGCCGCCGGTCAGCTGGGCAATGCGCTGGAGACCGGCGAGCCGCATGTTGGTGTCTGTCAGTTCTTCATTCACCACCGCCACCTGAAACTCGGTGGTGTTGGACAGCTCCTGGTCGTCCTCGTTCGCTTCAAGCCGGTAGCGCCCCGATGCCGGCGCGGTGAAGTAGCCCTCGTAAAGCCCCGGGGAAGTCCTGTCGGCTTGAAGACTCACGCGTTCCTTAAGAACGTTTTCGCCGACGCCGTTCACCGTGATTTCGAATGAATTCTGCACCACCGGCTCATAGTCTTCATTGAGCACGTGGGCGAAGAGTCGCGCCTGCTCGCCGTCGCGATAGGTCGAGCGGTCGGTCTCGAGGCGGATGCGCTTGTGCTCGCCCATCAGACGCGAAAGCGTGAGGAACTGGATGCACTGCGACCACACGCGCCAGTGGTATTTGTCACCGGTCTTGAAGCGCAGGCGCCAGAGCCGGTCGGTGGCCAGCGAGAGACATTTGCCGGTGCCATAGCGGTGCCAGGCGACCAAGGGGTAACGCTGGGATTCGCCGGCGGCATCGGAGAGAGTGGCCAGGACGGTGGCACCGGGCTTGGCTCCTAACAATGGCGGGAGATGGTCGAGCGGCGCGACGCGGCTCCAGACCCGGTCGTTCTCCTCGTTCTCGTTCTCGAGCATCATCACCATGCTGCTGCGTCCCTCGGCGGTGAGCACCGGATAGACCGCCTCGGGAGTGAGTTCCCACTTGCTGTCGGCATCAAATTTCACCGGCAGCATCGATTCGACCGGCGTGCCGGCGTACGAAGCGGGCGTGTGCATCGGGCCGCAAAGCACCAGCAGCGAGCCGCCGCGGTCGCGGATCAGTTCTTCCAGCAAGCCCAGTTCCTCGGGCGTGAAAAACGCGGCATCGACATCGCCGAGGATGACGAGGTCATACTTGAAAGCCTCCTCCCGTTTCGACGGGAAGCGCTCGATGTTTTCCGGCGAGTTGCGGGCAAACTCGGGACCGGCTGACGAGGCGATGAAGGTGGTTTTGAGACGCGGGTCACGCTTGAGGATGGCGCTGAGATAGCGGAACTCCCAGCGGTTGTTGCCCTCGATGTAGAGCACGTTCACCTTCTCGTTGACCACCCGGATGCTGTGCTCGACGCGGTTGTTAGCCACAGAGACCTCGTCTTGGAACGGCTCGATGGCCACCACGATCCGGGCCGCGCCCTTCTCATACAGATCCATGTTGAAATCGATGTCCTCGAACTGAAGACCGCCCTCGAGGCGGACCCTCCGCTGGGAAACCTGGCGGTCGTTGAGCGTGACGGTGAGCCGGGCGGTGCGCTTCTCGTAGCCCTTCGACAGCAGTTGCACCTTCACCGGCACCCGGTCGCCGGAGAAGGCGACTTCCTGCATCACGACGTTGCGGATCGAAACATCGTCCGGCTCGGTGAGGCCGATGGGCACGGGAAAGACCGGGATGCCGCGTGCGCCGAGGTCACGAAGCACGGACTCGGCCCGCTGCGAAGAGGCGTTGTCAATGCCGTCGGTGAGAAGAACGATGCCAGCCGGCGGGTTGACGCCCGACTTGGCCACGGCTTCCAGCGAGGCCGCGATGGAGGTGGCCGGCTCGGTGGCGGTGAGGCTGGCAAGATCGTCGGCGCTGACCGTGCTGGCATCGCTGACCACTTGTGTCGAGCCACCAAAACTGTGGTAGCTGATGTCGAGGGATTCACCGAGACTCTTGAAAACCGGATTTCCCGTTTGGATGAGAATGCCGCGGGCGAGATCGAGCCGCGAGGCGGACAGGATCGCCTGGCGCTGACCGGCATCGAGTTGCATCGCCACGCGCTCGGGCTCCGGATCCTTCCCGTCTAACATCCCGAGCGCGGCTGCGGCGTCGGTGACATCCTTCGCATCCTTGCGCGGATCTTTCATCGACATGCTCTCGGAGACGTCGATCAGGACCGGCAGGGCGCGGGCTTGGGCATGGGATTCGTTCACCACGGCGGTCGGTTCGAACAGGGAGGCGACCACCAGTGAAAGCGCGACGAGGCGCGCCACGCCAAGCAGGACGCGCAACCACAGCGGCAGCCCCCATGCGCGACGGTAGAGGAAGGCACTGAGCAGCACCACTGCGGCGAAGACTGCGACCATGAGCGGCGTCGACAGCGGTCGCGCCCAGAAGAAGTCTTCGATACCAAGGGTCATAAGCATAGTTTCAGACATTCTGGGGCTCGGGGCTGGCGGAGTTCTCCTGCTTTGACTGACCGCGCTTCAACAGGCGGTCGGCAAACAGGCTTTCGAGGACGAGGAAGGCGAGGGCCGCTATCATGAAAAATCGCCAGGCGGAGCGACCGGTGCGCGTCAAGTCGATCGCCGCCGCAAGCTCGCTGTCATTGGTGGCCACAATCAGGCCGAGTCCCTCAAGGTTCGCGCGGAACTCGGACTCGGGCAGGCAGGCGACATCCGATTCACCGGAATCGACATTCACCGCGATCGGCAGGCCGGATGCCTGAACGCTGACACGCGCCTGATAGTAACCCGCCTCGGGTGCCGTCTCCAGCAGCGCCACATACTGCCCGCGGTGCTCGTGCACCGGCACCGTGATCGATTCTCCGGAAGGCGTGTCGAAAACCGCGTCGCTGGCATCCGGTTGCTCGACGTAAGTGAGCGTGAGCGAGTCGCCCACCGTGCGCGGGCGTTCGAATTCGCGACCTCCTAGATAAGTCACCATCTGCTGCATCACCAGCGGGAAGACCGGCGTGAGCGCCATGTTGTTCCATGCCGTCTCGGCGGTGGTCGTGAACATGAAGACGTGGCCGCGGCCGAACGACTGCTCGAGGAGGATCGGGGCGCCGCTGCCGGCGAGTTGCAGGACCGGGAAACTCGCCGCACTCGGCTCGACCTCGATCTGACGGAGAAACCGCGTCTCATTGAAAAGATCCTCGGGCAGGGAACGCAGCGGCAGGCAGACGTTGTGGTCGGGCATCTCCGGATCGAGAGGCTTGCCCGCGCCGAGGGCGTCGCACGTCCCGACCACCCGGCCGATCCGGGCGGGCAGGATGGCCCGCTCGCCGCTCGCCGCCCGCTCGTTCCATGCGGCCGCCTTCACACTGTCGCCGGCGAACCAAATGAGGCCGTTGCCTTTGCGCACAAAGCGTGAGAGCTGCACCGCCTGCTCCTCGGTGATTTCCGGCACGTCGGCGAAAACCACCACGTCCACCTCATCGAGTTTCTGAGCGGGAAACGAAAGCCACGGCACCGAGCGCACCACGTAGTCCTCACCCGCGGCCCCGCCGCCACGCGCCTTGAGCGCGGCCACGATCAGCCGGCCCGCATCGCCTTCCGAGCCATCCACGCAGATGACGGAAACGCGGTCCCTGACCACCGCCACCGCCCGGCGCACGTTGTCCACGGCCAGCAGGTCGCCGCTGATCTCGGCGGTGATCGGAGTGGGCCCGGAGTTGAGAAATGGCACAAACAGGGAAACCGTTTCCGACGCGCCCGCGGCGATGAGAGGAATCATTTTGCTGTCGATCTGCACGCCTTCGACCTTGCAGCGGACCTCGACACTGGAAACCGGCTCCGGGCCGCAGTTTCTAACGGTTGCCTGATAGCGGGCGGTGGTGCCCTTGCGCAGCACGCCGGAGACGAGCTCCAGGCCGGTGACCGCCAGGTTTGCGGGTGTGCCTTGCACCGGCACCATGAAAACCCTAGCGCCCCCGGCAAGATCCGTTAGAGCCTCGCGGAATTTCGGAGACCGGTTCTTCCAGTCCCGTGCCTGCATGTCGGTGACGATGTAGATCTCCTTCTCGGGCGCCTCCATTTCCCCGGCCAGTTGCTTGAGCCGCTTCGGCACCTTGTCCCATTCCAAGGCCGCCGGAGTCGCTTTGAGTTGTTGCACCAGCGCATCCCACCGTTCGGGATCGAAAGCCATGTTGTGTGACAGCACCTGGTCTTCCCCGCCGAGCAGGACCAGGGTCACCGGATCGCCGGGGTGGATCTTCCTGCCGATGACGCCGACCTGGTCCAAGGCACGGCGGAAACGCGTGGACGACTCCTCGCCGTGCTGCATGCTGAACGAGCCATCGAGGGCGATGATCACGCCGGCGCGCTTTTCACCGGGAATCCACGAGGCGGTCTTGCCGCTCCATGCCGGACGGGCCAAGGCAAGCACTAACAAAAGCAGGGCGAGGCAGCGGAGAATCAGCAGCAACAGGTCGCGCAGCTTGATCTGCCGCGAGCGCACCCGGACGCTCCGGTTCAGGAACTGCATCGCCGCCCAATCGGTGTGCTGGACCTGGAAACGGTTGAGCAGGTGGGCGAGTATGGGTAGCCCCACACCCAGCCCGGCTATCAGAAGCAATGGATTGAGAAAGGTCATGAGCGTGCGGAGGCCGATGCCCCGTTGAGAGTGGTCTGGCGTTGGAAGAAGAATTCGTTCAGGACGGCGTCGAGCGGGCGGGAGGTGTCAACCAGCGCGTAGTCGCTTTGGTTG
>CAMDLP010000047.1 GCA_945901795.1 Akkermansia muciniphila
TTGATGTGCGCGAGAACGTCCTGGAGCGCATCAATATTCGCATCTTCCAGCGCCTGAAGCGCCTTGTTGAGCTGAGTGCCGACGTTGGTCTTGAGATGGCGGAGCTTTTCCCAGCGGGCTTCCGGCGGGACGAAGAAGGTGAACTTGTCCGGGTTCTTGAGGTTCGCCTCGATAATGTCGGGGGCGGCGTTCCGTTTTTCCAGATCCTTGCGGATGGCGTCACATTCCTGATCGAAGAGGTCGCTCATCCGCTTGAGGAACAGCATGCCGAAGATGTATTCCTTGTATTCGGAGGCATCCATGTTGCCGCGAAGGTCGTCGCAGGCGCGGAAGAGGAGGTTGGAGAGCTGGGAGAGGGTGAGCTTGGACATTCGGGCAGGGTAGCGAAGCGGGAGATCAGATAATCCGTAGGGATCTGAATACCCTGCCGGTTACGACTGATGTCTATCCTAAACAAACGGCAGTGGACGAGAATTTTCCGAGGATTTCACGACCTCAAACGCCCCGGGCACTGGCAGAAGGTGATGATTTTGAATTTTGGAAGCGAGCCCATGGGATGAGCGGCTGGGAAGAATGGACTGATCTGGTGATTGTCTTCAACGACAGTGGTTAGTCGTTCGAGGCGGTTGCCGGGCCGAATAAGAGGAATACTAGACCCCATCCGACGCCGCGATGCGCTCGAACTCAGCCAGCATTTCCGCATGGCGGGTGCCGAGAAATTTCACGATTTTCGCGTTGCCAAGCAACCTGCGGACGTATCCCAGCAGAACAGTCAGATTGAGCATGTTCTCGGAATACTTGTCTTCGGCGACCTTGTATTCGCGTTCGAGAGTCTCCATTTCCATCTCCATGCGTGCCAGTTCCTCGCGCGAAACCCGTGCCCTCAGCCTTGGAGCCCCCGGATCGACGAGCATGTCCTTCGGAGTGCCCAAAAGGAGGGCCTCCGCATAGCCCCTTGAGTAGTTGTTAGCGCTGACCATCAACTCGGCGATCTCGATCTGGCGCGAAGGTTTCACCCGCCTCAGAATCTGGAGCGTGCTCTGGCCGATCTGCTTGTCCTTGAGCATGTCCACGGTTTCCTGGCTGATGCCGTTGAGCATGTTGATGCGCCCCTTGATGTCCTTCATGTTTTTATGGAGGGCCGCCGCAATCCTCTCCGGTGGCACGCCGTCTTTGACCGCCTTGACGATCATGCCGTGCTCTTGGATCGGGGAAAGCCGGCTGATGCGGGCATTGTAGGTGAAACTCTCGTCCTCGATGGCAACGAGGCAATCGACCTCCGCGATGCCCAGTTCCCGGAGCGCATGAAGCCGCAAATGCCCGTCCATCAACAGATAGAAACCCTCGGTTCCTTTTTGCTGCGGATACACCATCAAGGGTTCGATGACTCCGATTTCCCGGATCGAAGACACGATGGACGGATAGCGGGAAACGCTCTTCTCAGGATCCTTAATGACGCGCACCGGCAGAATTTTGTCGAGCGGCAGTCGGATGCGTTCTTTTGCGAAGCCGATTTTTGGCGTGTTCATGCGACCCGCCTTTCCATTCCGATGATTTCCGCCAGGAAGGCCGGCATCGTGTCGAGCCGTTCCGCACGCAGCAGGTTGGTGAAATCCTCGTCGATGGTGAGACGCCGGAACGCAGTCGTGATGAACATGAGATGGGCATCACAGACCTTCGCTTTCCGGACGAGCGACCGCTGGCGTTGGGTTTCCTTCTTGAATTCCTTGACCAGGCCGTCCGCGGTCGTCGGCCCTTTTTTCAGACAGTGGTCGTGAGTGTGGAGACCCTTGCCCAACGTCCTGCGCTGCATCAATAACCGCCGGACGACGCGGATCGAAGCCTGATTGAGGTCACCCCCTTCGTAGGCCAGCAACAATTCGCGTTGGGCCTCGGGGCTCTCGGTTCTGGAGATGTCGATGGCCACGCCCAGCGGAATGGAGCCTTTCACGGCCTCGGACAGGAGGCGCTCTTCGCCTGCGTTGCGCAACGAGATCAAACCACTGACCATCGTGTCGGCGATGTCGAGTTTTTTGCCGATCGCCGCATTGCTGTAACCGGCCTGTTTGAGCCGGTCGATCTCGACGATCAAATCACCAGGGGCTGGATACCTGCGCGCCATGTTTTCCACCAGACTCATGATCAAGAGATCCTCCCTCGATGCCTCCACCACCAGCGCGGGGATTTCGAGATAACCGAGTGCGTTGAACGCCTCAATGCGCCCTTGGCCGCAAACGAGATCGTAGTGTTGCTGACCATCGGCTGACGCACTCTGCCTCGGGCTGACCTGGATGGGTTTCTTGAGTCCGAGGTTGCGGATGCTCTCGATGATTTTCTCGAATTTCCGGCGGTCGCGCAGACGCGGGTTGACGATCCGGATTCTGTCCAACGGGATGAATATGACTTCGTTTTCCATGGCTTCGTTTTGGTTTATGAATCCCTTCCGACGTATGCCCTCTCGGCAAGGTGGAAGAAGTGACTGAGATCGTCGAACCGGTAGCCGTCCAGGCAGATGCCGTTCGCTTCGGCAAGGCGGAGTTTCCCGGCGGCCACATCAATGGATGGCAGCAAATAGTAATCACGAATCGAGTCGTTGGCCGCGGTAAGTCTGGCAGCGATGGTGATGTCGGGCCGTTTGGCCTGATCCAAATTGATGATCCACCGCGAGAATCCCGCGCCGGTATTCAGATGGCGGCAAAGGGAAACGGATACCCGGATCTCACCATTGACGCGAAGCACGTTTCGGTTGTCGTCCATTTCCACTTCCGCACCCACGCCGCGCAAGCTGTCTGCCACTGATCCCACGAGTTCAGGGTGGGTGCTGCGAATCCAACGGTTGATTTCGATGAATCCAAGATCGGCCGGCGGCGTGTAACCAATCCGCGCATAAGCGCTGACAAGCGTGCCGAAGCGATGTCTGAAAGCCGCGCTCGACGGCAGATCCCCGGCCTCGTCGATCAAGACGCTTGTGACTTTCCCATGCAGATCGAGAATGCACTTGAGCGCGGCGAGCATTTCCAGGTCCGTAAAACGACGGCTGCGGGCGAGAATGATGCCCTGCGCCACTTGGAAAACGTCCGCGTCCACCACGCCGGGCCAGGCACCCTCCGCCCGAATCCACTTCTCCGGGGGATTGCGAACATGGCGGCGTTTCAGTTTGAACGAAGTCCGGTGATAGACGTTGTTGCCGATGTATTTCTCATTGGTGAGAATCTGATGGATGGTGGCGCGGGTCCACTCACGTCCGAAATCGGTGCGCACACCCCGTGCGTTGAGAATGGCGGCGATCTCCGCTTCGCTGCGGTCTTCCTTCACGAATGACTGATAGATCCAGCGGATGTCCGCCTGTTCGTCGTCAGGACCCGGGATGAGCACGACCCGGTCGGTCTGAATGCTCTTCTGCTCGCCGTGTGCCAACACGCCTTTCGCCATTCCGGATTGGTCCACAAGCATCCGGCGCAATCCGTATCCCGCGACGCCGCCTTGTTTGTATCCGAGAGTGATGAGGCGGCACGCGCCTTGAAACACTTTGGCGGAAAGCTCGCGGCTGTATTCCCCGGCCATCGCCCGTTTCACTCCTTTGACGATGGTTGAGACCGGGCTCCCATCGTTCTCAAATTGTTCGGCGCAATAATGCACCGGAATCCCGGCACGGCAGCAGACATACTCGTAATAGGCACCTTCATCGGCGTCCTGGAACCGTCCCCACCGGCTGATGTCATAAACAAGGATGCAGGTGAAATCGATCTCGCCCGCCTGGACATCGGCAATCATGCGGGAGAGGGAATCGCGGCCCTGGATATTGAGTCCGCTCTTACCTTCGTCCGAATAGGTTTTGACGATGTCGAGATTTCGGCGGGCCGCATATTCTTGGATGGCATCCATCTGGTTGTTCGTCGAGTACTGTTGGTGTTCCGTGGACATGCGGACGTAGGCCGCCGCATTGGCTCTAGGAAAATCATTCTCTGGGGTGGGTTGTGTGGTCGTCATGAGCTTTGGCTTTGGAGGTGTTGCTGGTCGGAACTCTGTCCTGGATGGGAGCATCGTTCCGACACGGGACACGTCACATTTGAGTGTCCTCGCCGCTCGATGCCGTGGTCGCGACCGAAGTCGCGGATGATCAAAGCCATGGGTTGGTTCCAGGATCGTTGTCATGTCCGTGTGGCAAGGTTGGGGGAGCCCTGCCATAAGGAAACACCCCAGTTGTGTGGACCGGGAGCCTTCCAGCAGGATGATGACACTGATAGATGCCGAACACAGTTACGCCCACATCGCCCGCCAGCCGTGCCGTGAGACAACGGGCACCGCCGAAATAGCCGCAGATTTCGCACCAAACCTCCACGGCGGCTTGTGGCAGTCCAGCCAGTCCGTATGCCGATGACAATACGCTCGTTGTCCAGGGTAGCCGTTCGTCAAACCGCCGTTGGTAACCTTCTAGCAAGTCGGCCCATGCATCCACCGCCTCACCACATTTCGAACCGCCAAGGTATTGCTCCACCGTGTCGGTCGCAACGAGCCTGTAGGGTTGTGCGAAATCCGGGAGCATGCTCGTTGAAAGACGACAAGCGTGGCACCGGAACCGGCGGATACTGACCAGCGTGGTTTTCCGCCGGGCGGATGACGACACCCATCGGCTGTAATAGCCGAGCGCCTGCAGGGCACGGGATTTCATGCAATTAGGACAAGCCTTCGGCCGGCACACCTTCAAATGGGCGTCACTGCGCACGTAATCTTCCGGATCGCCATTGAATGCGAAGATCACCTGCATGGTTCGCTGGATTCGTGGGTTCTGAATGCCCTGCTCCCTATTGACTGCCGGAGAGTCTACCAAACCGCCGCCGATCCAGCGAGTCAAAGTGTTACGGCACCACGGTTGTTTCGGTGGCTGAATACCCAGTTCATCAAATGTTGATCCCGCGATAGCCATGCGCGCTTGAGTTCGAACCGGAAGTTCTGATTTCGTCTCCCGCATGCTGATCCCATCCGATACATCAGAAGATTTACGTCCTCTCGTCAGGGCGGCCACCATCGCCGAAGTTTGTTCCGTGACCACACGGGCGATTTCGCTTTGGGCGCAGAATGGCCTGATTCCATGCATCCGCATTGGGAAGAAGACAGTTCGCTTCGTTCCCGGGCATGTGGAAATGGCACTCGGCTTGCCGCATGGAATCATTCGTCCGCAAATGCCGAAAAAGGAAGCCCACCCGCTTGATCGGCGGTTAGAAAAGAGATGGATCTGAAATGTGGGAGGCGATTGCAGGGTCGAGAACGGCCAAGTAATCAGGCCAATGCGAGTTTCGGAGCCGGAAGGATTTCCCTCCGGATCTGTGGGCCTTTGTCGGCGACCGCTTTGCTCAGATCATACTCGGCCTGAAGACGGATCAAAAGACCTGCGGAGATGCCAAGATAGCGCTCGAAACGCAGGGCGGTATCGGCTGAGACTCCTTTTCTTCCGGCGAAAATATCGCTGAGGCGACTGCGCGGAATCGCCATGTCCCTGGCTGCCTTGGCTGCTGGAATTTCGCGAGCTTCCAGTTCATCGTGAATGAGGCCGGCGGCGGGGTTGGTGCGGAGTTTCATGGGATCAGTGGGTGTCTTCGATTTTAACAAGGGAAACATCGGTAGCGTGAGCGCGGGTGCCGATCATTTGCGATATTTGTCAGAGCGGCGCGGTCAACATCCACTGCCATGCGGGGAGGATTTGGATGGGAGCCGGAACATCAGGGAAAGGGAGGCGCGATTCGAGAGTGAGGAGCCATTGGCTGGCGCGGGGATGCTGGGCCGCCGCGTCTTGAAGTGCCCGGACTTCGCGGGCGAGGGTGTCTGGGTCATCGACGGAGGCGCAGACTTGGATGAGGTCCTCTGATCCATCGATGTTGCGGGCGAGGAAATCCACTTCAAAGCCGTTTGGCGTCTTGACGTAGGCGACCTCGGACCGGCGGCGCTGGAGTTCGATGAAAACGGTGGTTTCGAGAGCGTGGCCGTTGTTGGGTTTGCCGCTGCGGTCGAAGACGGGGATGAGGGCGGTATCGGCAGGATAGGCTTTGCGGGGATTGACCTGGCGGCGTTTCTCCGAATCGGTGGCAACCGGAATGGTTTGCAGGAGGAACGCGTCCTCCAGATGGGAAAGGAATTCGTATAGATGCTCGCGGCCCACGGAAATACCCTGAGACTTGAGATCGGCGGAGAACTTCGTCACCGAAAAAAGACCGGCGGGTGAGCTGAGCAACCGGCGAACGAGCCAGCGAAGCGCGGTGACGTTGGCCACGCCGTGGCGCTCGATGACGTCGCGAAGGAGCAGCACGTCGATGTAGCCTTGGAGAAGCTGCCGACGGTTTGCGGCGGACAAATCCTGGGCTTCAGGGAATCCTCCGGTTTCCAGATAATTGGCGAAATGGTGATCGAGGGCGGTGCGCTTGCGAGTGGTGAGGGCGTCCGGATTCTCCGGGATTTCTTTTTGATGGTGCCGCAGGAATTCGCGGAAACTAAATGGGTGGATCGGGATTTCCCAGGCGCGTCCCCGCATGGAGGTTGCGATTTCCCTGCTCAGGAGTTTGGCGGAGGAACCGGAGAGGAAGAGTTCGTAACCCGGAGTGTCGAGAAGACGGCGGACAAATTGTTCCCAGCGGGGAACACGTTGGATTTCATCCAGGAAAAGCGTGACGGGCTCATCGGCGGGCTCGGGAAAGAGACGCAGGTGAGTGTCCGGGATGAGGTGGAGTTGTCCGGCCTCCATGTCGCCCAGGCGCTCGTCCTCGAAATTAAAGTAGAGCAGACGACCCGGAGCGCGGCCACTGGCGATCAAGTCGGCGCGGCATTGGTGAAGGAAACTGGTTTTCCCCGCCCGGCGCATCCCGATGACAGCGGCCGCTTTTCCTTTGAGTGGCGGAAGCGTCGCGTCGCGTCTGGTCAGCAAAGGCATGCCCGCCTCCACCGAAGCGAGAATCTTGTCCTGGATGATCTGGTTGAGTTGGTCTGCCATTTAGGCTTTAATAGTTTTGAATTGGACCATATTCAAGTCTAAATGGATGAAAGTGGTGAATACGGGTGAGGGCTCGGATGATCGATCTTTGGACCTATCGCCCCATCCGCATCTGCTCAAGAGCGGAGTCCAACTCGGATTTCCGAAATCGCACGGCGCGGCCGATTTTGAAGTAGGGGACCAGTCCGGCCATGCGCCAGCAATAGAGGTTGCGCTTGCTCACGTTGAGGTAGGCGCAGGTTTGTTTTTCAGTCATCAGGGCGGCGTGGTCTTCGGTGCGCAGCGAATCAGTTGGCGTGTCCATGCCGGTGTTGGCCATGTCAACTCGGGCCGTGGTGACAAATGGTGACAACCGGTTTGCCTCGGATGTTTCAGTTGGCCAAAATGGCTTCAAATACTGATGGCCAACAGCGGCTAACTAAGGCAAAAACTTGTCACAACAAGTTGATTGCCAATATGTTAAGACATTCTACGAATCAGAAGGTTGGGGATTCGAGTTCCTCCGGGTGTACCACTCTCGAAACACTAAAAAGCCGTGATTTTCAGGGCTTTTTCTATATCCTGGCTGATAGGCCCTTTCCCGTAGGGTGCCGCTCGTTTCCGTCGAAATCCGGAATAATGGTGCAAAATTGGCAACTGATTTAGCAATTATTTTGGGCTTCTCAAATAAGTCCGAGACTGACTTTTTCGGAGTCTCGGCCAAAAATCAATGGCATGAGCAAATCGCCATCAAAAAACGAACCCACCAATTACCCGGAATACGCCGTGCGAGCGGAGGTGATCGGCCGGTTTTTTCGCCGCCACTGGCGAGCAGCGCCTTCCATGATTTTGTGAACAAGGGGCAAATCGTGCCACTGAAAGGAATCCGCCGCCTCTACAAGCTCAACGACTCGCTGCGCCGGCTCGGCTTGCGCGAGGTGCCGAAGTTGCCGGAGGAGACGCCCAATAGGACAGGAATGTCTGCATCACCCGAGGTGAGGCGATGAAATTTCCCAAGTTCCGGGAGTTTTGAGGATTGCCGTATAATTAGGGTTTGTTTAGTTTTTCTCGAAGGCGTGCGGGAAGTAAGTTTCCAGCGGCCTTTCTTCATGCTTTTTCACCCTCTCATCCGTGCCCAAATCCTTGAAAATCCTCATCGCCTGTGGCGGCACCGGCGGCCATTTGTTTCCCGGAATCGCCGTGGGAGAAGCCCTGCGCGCCCGCGGCCACGAAGTGATGCTGCTGATTTCGGAAAAGAAGGTGGATTCCGAGGCCTCGGCGAAATACACGCACCTGCGTTTCAAGACCGTGCCCGCTGTCGCGAAACCACCGACGCTCTCGCTGCGGATGTTGCCGTTTTTGTGGAAACTCTGGGGCTCGATCGGCCAATGCAAGGCGATCATCCGCGAGTTCCAGGCGGACGCGGTGCTCGGCATGGGCGGTTTCACCTCGCTGCCGCCAGTGTATGCCGCTCACAAGCTCGGGCTGAAGACCTTCATCCATGATTCCAACGCCCGCCCCGGCCGCGCGAACGTGATGACCAGCCGCTTCTGCACCCGCGTTTTCCTCGGACTGGATGTGGCGAAGAAATTTTTCCCCAACCGCGAAACCGTCACCACCGGCACTCCGGTCCGCCCGGAAATCACGAATTTACCCACTCGCGAGGACGCGGCGGCGCTCTTCGGACTCGATCCCGCGCGGCCGACCCTCGTCGTCACCGGCGGCAGCCAGGGCGCGCGGCGCTTGAATGAATTGAGCGCGCAGGCGGCGGCGAGTTTGCCGCCGGAGACGCAGGTGCTGCACATCGCCGGTGCTCTGGATTTCCAACGGGTTTGCGAAATCACGACCGGCCGCGCCGGTTACGAAGTGCTTGGTTTTTGCGACCAAATGCCGTCCGCCTACGCCATCGCTGATCTGGTCATCGCCCGGTCCGGGGCGTCGAGTCTGACGGAAATCGCCATCGCCGGCCACCCGTCGATTTTAGTCCCCTATCCCTACGCCGCAGACGATCACCAGACGCGGAATGCCGAGGTTTTCGCCGAAGCCGGGGCCGCCGTGCTCGTCCAGGAACGCGACCTCGACGCGGAAAAACTCGCTTCTCTGGCGACTTCCATCCTGCAAGACTTGCCAACTTACAAGCGCATGGCAAAAGCGGCCCGCGCACTCGCCGTCCCGGACGCCGCGGACCGGGTGTGCGCCGCCATCGAAGCCACTCTCACGCCATCATGATCGAACTCAGCCAGCGCCTAACCGACCGGAGCACCCCGCTCCAGATCCATCTCATCGGCGTGGCGGGATCCGGCATGAGCGGGCTTGCACTTCTCCTGTTAGGCATGGGCCACAAGGTCAGCGGCTCGGACAAGGTCACCACCGCGGAAACCGAGCGGATGCAGGGAGTCGGACTGGTTTTCTCGTCCCCGCCAACCGCCGCCGCCGTGAAGAAGGTGGACATGGTCGTCTATTCTTCCGCCATCAAACCGGCGAACCCCGCCTACGCCGCCGCGAAAAAAGCGAAGACCCCGCTTTACCGCCGCGCCGAGTGCCTCGCCGCCATTCTCCACACCAAAAAAGGCATCATCATTTCCGGCACCCACGGGAAAACGACCACCTCCTCGATGACCGCCCACGTCCTCCGCGAGGCCGGCCAAAAACCCAGCCACTACGTCGGCGCGGAAATCCCCATCCTCGGCGCGAACGCGAAATGGTCGGAAGACGGCGATCACATGGTCGCTGAAGGCGATGAAAGCGACGGCACGCTCGCCCTCTATCGGCCAGAACACGCCGTCATTCTTAACATTGAGGCCGAGCACCTCGATTTCTATCGGGACATCACCCACATCAAGGAAGTCTTCACCCAGCTCGCCGACCAGACGACCGGGAAACTCGTTTACTGCGCCGAAGATCCCGTCGCGCTCGAAGTCTGCTCGGACCGCGAAAACAGCGTTTCCTACGGCTGGGAAGATGCCGATTACACCGCTACCGACCTCCGCGATCTCAAAGGCTCCTCCGCGTTCACCGTGAAGAAAAACGGCGCGGTCCTCGGCGACGTCGAGCTCGGCATCCCCGGAAACCACAACGTCCTCAACGCCCTCGCCGCCATCGCGCTGGCGGATAGCTGCGGCGCGGAGTTCACCCTCGTCGCCCGCGCGCTGGCCACCTTCGCTGGCGCGAAACGCCGCTTCGAAACCAAATATCTGTCCGCGAACTATCGGATCATCGACGACTACGGCCACCACCCGTCCGAGCTCGCCGCCACGCTCCAGACCGCGCGCTCGCTCAAGTCCAAGCGGCTCATCGTCTTTTTCCAACCACACCGCTACACCCGCACCCAGGCGCTGGCCGACGATTTTGGGAAAGTCCTGCAAGCCGCTGACGTCGTCTTCATCACCGACGTTTACGCCGCCTCGGAAAAGCCGATCAAAGGCATTTCCGGTCAAACGTTAGTCGATGCGATGAAAGTCCACGGCGACATCCCCGCCACCTATCTGCCGGACCTAGCCACCGCCCACCACGAAATCGGCCACGCGCTCCAGCCCGGCGATTTGCTCATCACGCTCGGCGCCGGAAACGTCCACGAAGCCGGCACCCGCATCGCCGCGGATCTCAAGATCCTTGAGGAAATGCGCGCGCTCATGCCGCCCGGCGAGATCGATGGAAAACTCTACGAACCGATGAGCCGCCACACGACTTTGTTAGTCGGCGGCCCCGCGCAATACTGGGTCGAGCCGCACAGCTTTTACGGATTCGCCTTCCTCGTCGATTACTGCCGCGAGCGCGGCATCCCGGTGCGCGTCGTCGGTCGCGGCTCTAACTTGTTAGTCCGCGACGGCGGCATCCGCGGCGCGGTCATCCATCCCACCGGCGGCGTGTTTTCCGAAGTCACCGTCGATGGCCGCGGCCACGTTACCGCCGGAGCGGGCGTGCGTTTGAAAAAACTCGCCAGCGTGGCCGGCGGCAGCGGCATCGGCGGCTTCGAGTGGATGGAAGGAATTCCCGGAAATGTCGGCGGCGCGCTGCGCATGAACGCCGGCGCGATGGGCATCGAGACCTTCGACCAAGTCGTGCGCGTCACTTTCCTCGACGAAGACGGCGTCATCCGCACCCGCGAGCGCGAGGAAATCGTCGCGAGCTATCGCAACGTCGCCGAACTCCGGCGGAATTTCGCCCTGCAAGCCGTCTTCAAGGGCAAGAACGACAGCGCCGCTAACATCAAAGAGCGCTGGGACGCGTCCCGCGAAAAGCGCAAGACCTCCCAGCCGATCGCCGCGTCCGCCGGTTGCACCTTCAGAAATCCCGAGGAAGTCCCGGCCGGTCGCGTCATCGATTCGCTCGGCCTCAAAGGCACCACCTGCGGCCACGCGGCGGTCTCGGAAGTGCATGGGAATTTCGTCGTCAACCAAGGCGGTGCCACCGCTTTGGAAATCCTAACACTCATCGAGTTCATCCAGGAAAAAGCCCGCACCGAGCGGCAGGTGGAACTTGAGACGGAAATCAAAATCCTCGGCGACGACGAGCCTTCATTCTGAAACTCCCACTCCAACACAACATGCTGAGCGGAAAAAAAATCGCGGTTCTGATGGGCGGCCCCGGCGCGGAGCGGGAAGTCTCGCTCGCCTCGGGAAAAGCCGTGCTCAAGGCCCTGCTAGGCCTCGGGCTTGACGCCGTGGCCGTCGATGTCACCACCACCCACGTCGATCTTCCCGAGGGCACGGACCTCGCCTTCAACGTCATTCACGGCACTTTCGGCGAGGACGGGCAGCTTCAGGACGCGCTCGAAAAACTCGGCGTCCCGTACACCGGTGCCGGCTCCGCCAGCAGCAAACTCGCCATTCACAAATCCCGCGCGAAGGAGAAATTCCTAGCCGCGGGAGTCCCCACCGCGCGCTCCGAAACGGTCTCCCTCAGCCCCGGCGTGATTCCGGATCTCACCATCAAGGCACCGCTCGTGATCAAGCCGCCGCTCGAAGGGTCAAGCGTCGGCATCCAGATCGTCAAGCTGCAGGACGACGTCCCCGCCGCGCTGTTGAAAGCCGCTGAAAATTACAGCGAGGTTCTGGTAGAGGAATTCATCGAAGGCATGGAGCTCACCGTCGGCATCCTGGACGGCGGCGCTTTGCCTATCGTCCACATCGCCCCTCCCGGCGGCGTTTATGACATGGCGAGCAAATACCCGTGGCTCAGCGGCGCGCAGGGCAGCGAGTATTTCTGCCCGGCGGATCTCGACTTAGAAACCACCATGGCCGTGCAAGCCGCGGCCGTCGCCGCGCACCACTCGCTCGGCGTGGAAATCTATTCGCGCGTCGATGTCTTGTTGGATTCGCAAAACCTTCCCTTCGTCCTCGAAGCCAACACGATTCCCGGCATGACGGAGACCAGTCTGCTCCCCAAGGCCGCCGCCGCCACCGGCATTTCCTTCCCCGAGTTGTGTAAAACCATCGCCGAGCTGTCACTCAAACTCCGCTCCTGACATGTCCAGACGCCGCACCACAAAAGCTAACCGCCGCTCGCGCTCGCAAGTGCTCGAAGTCCGCGTCATGTCGCCGCGCATCGCCTGGCTCGGCTTCCTCAGCTTTGCCGGCAAGCTGGCCAAGCTCGCCTGCATCCTCGCCGTGGTCACCGGCATCGGCTGGGGTGTCTGGCAGGGAATTCAGCGCGCGTTCTATCAAAATCCCGATTTCCGCCTGCAAGTCATCAACCTGAATTCCAATCCGGTCATCGACGAAGCCGGCCTCGCGGAAGCCGCCGGAATCGACCTAACCGCCAGCATCTTCGACATCGATGTCGAAATGGTGACTGCCAAATTGAAAGCCCTCCCAGCCATCGCCGATGCCCGGGCGGAACGCCATTTGCCCGGCACGCTGATGGTGCGCGTGGTTCCCCGGACCCCGCGGGCGTGGATCTCCTGCCCGGATGCGGGTCTATCCGAATTGCGCCGCGCGGGAGCGCTGCTGGTGGACCAGGACGGCGTCGCTTATCCATGCCCCGAGTTGCAACTGGAGTCCGCGATGAAGCTCCCGGCGATCCAGCTTCCCGTGTCTGAAAAAAGTCCCCTCGTCGCCGGTCAGCATCTGACTCACCCGGAGCTGGCCCATTGCTTCCGCTTGCTAGACTCCGCCCGCGAGGCCGATCCGGAGGCTGTCCATTGGATCGAGTCGGTGAAACAAGTGAACGAGTGGTCCTTGCTGCTCGTCACCCGCCAGGGCACCGCAGCGACCTTCGGACTCGGTGATCACGAGCGGCAAATCCGCAGCCTCCGCGCGGCGATGGACCACTCGAGTCAGAAAGGCGAATCGATCGAGACGATCAATCTCATTCCCAAGCGCAATATTCCCATTACCCTGCGAGACGAAGTGGCCGCTCCACGCGCGATCCCCGTCTCCGAGCCAAGTCCCGGAGAGATTCGCGAAGGCCGCCGCGCCCGCGATCTCAGCACCCTTCTCAATCGCAACTGATAGATTCCACAACCTCATGGCACGTCGCACAAAAATTCACGTCGGACTCGAGATCGGCACCAGCAAGACTTGCATCGTCGTCGGCGAGGTGAAAGCGGACAGCGCCGTCAAGATTCTCGGGATCGGCGTCACCAAGACCGCCGGCGTCCGCAAGGGCGAGATTTATGATTTCGCCCAGGCCCGCGCCTGTCTCAAGGACGCGATCGCCAAGGCGGAAGACGCCAGCGACGTGGAAATCGGCAGCGTCTTTCTAGCCGTTACCGGCTCCCACATCCAAGGCGTCAACAACCGCGGCACCTTCCGTTTGCCGGATGGCGAGCCGACCGTGGCACCCGAGCACGTCGAGGAAGCGCGCACCATTGCCCGCGAGGTCCACATCCCGCAGGACCACGTCTATCTGCACCCGATCATTCGCAATTACTGGCTCGATGGCCTCGAACATTCCACCACTCCAGTCGGCCTTTTCGGCAAGACGGTCGAGGCGGATTTCCACATCGTCCACGGCATCGGCAACCGCATCCAGAACAGCATCAAGCTCGTCCGGGAAATGCCGCTGGAGGTCGATGACATCGTCTTCTCACCCATCGCCACCGCCCAGATGGCGCTCGACCGAGAGCAACGCGAACGCGGCGCGCTGGTCATCGACATCGGCGGCGGCACCACCGACTACGCGCTCTATCTGAATGGAGCGATTGCCGCGTCTGGCTGCATCCCCGTCGGCGGCGACCACGTCACCAACGACATCCACCTCGTCACCGGCCTGCCGTTTTCCAAGGCGGACCGTCTTAAAATCATGGAGGGCGACGCCTCGGCCGATCCCGTCCGCTCGGTCGGCACCGCCAAACTAACCGACGATCGCGGCTTTGCCGAAGTCGAGATCGGTCGTGGCATCCTGAATGAGATCATCCGGCAGCGACTTGAAGAAACCCTCAATCTCGTGCGCGACCGCCTTCCTCCCGGCTCAGTCCAACACATCGGAGCCGGCGTCTTCCTCACTGGCGGCACCAGCCTGATGCGCGGCTTCAGCGAGCTCGCCTTCGAAGTATTCGGCCGCGATATTTACCGCCCCGATCCGCCGGAAGCCAGCGGGGTTCAGGCGAATTTCAAGGATCCCCATTATGCCACGGCGATCGGCTTGATCCGCTATGCACAGATTCTCGAAACCGAGCGGGCAAGACCGCCCGGCCTGTTTGGAAAAGTCGGCCGCATGTTCTGGCCGTTTGGAAAATAAGAATCCCAACTCTCACATTCATCATGATTTCCTACACCCGCGATCCCCAGCAAACGATTCCCGCCTCCTCCGTGAAAATCATTGGCCTCGGCGGCGCCGGAGCTAACATGCTGGAGCGCATCGCACTCGACGGCATGGACGGCTCCGAGTTGCTGGCGCTCAACACCGATCTCCGGACGCTCTCCGCCTGTCTGGCCGTGGAGAAAATCCAGCTCGGCGTGAACCTGACACGAGGCCTTGGTTCCGGTGGCGATCCCGAGCTCGGCCACCAGGCAGTGCTGGAGGCGGAAGACCAGATCCGCGCCTCGATCAAGGATTGCCGGATTGTTTTCCTCTGCACCGGTCTGGGCGGCGGCACCGGCTCCGGCGCGGCGCCCATCGTCACCCGAATCGCCCGCGAGGAAGGGGCCTTCGTGGTGGTTTTCGCCACCATGCCGTTTGCCTTCGAGGGCAAGCGCCGGCGCGACCAGGCGGAGACCGCGCTCAACGAGCTCGCGGTTCTATCCAACGCGTTGGTCACCTTCGACAACAACCGCATGGGCGAGCTCGTCCTCGCCAAGCAAGGCATCCACGAAGCCTTCTCCGCCGCCGACCACATGATCTGTGAGTCGATCAAAGCCGTCATCCGCCTCGTCGTCCGCCCCGGTTTGATCAATGTCGGCTTGGACGAGCTCATGAGCGCGCTGCGCACGAACCGTTCCCGCTGCCTCTTCGGCTCCGGCCTAGCCGACGGCAAGGACCGCGCCGCCAAGGCCTTGAAGAACGCCCTCAACAGCCCGCTGCTAGATCAGGGCGCACTTCTCAAGGACGCCCAGACCGTGCTCGTCCACCTCTCCGGCGGCGAGGATCTCACGCTGTTCGAGATCGAGCTCCTGATGCAGCGCTTGCAGAAATTCGTCCCGGAAAACGCCCACGTCCTTTTCGGCGCGGCCATCGATCCGGCGATGGGCGACTCGCTTTCCATCACCCTGATCAGTGCGCTTCCCGAGGATTCTCTCTCCATGGCACCGCGGGAATCCCTCAGCCAGCACTCGCAGGAAAATCCCATTCTCGATCCGAGTCAGGGATTCACCCCGCCGCCCGTCAAGGCGGTGGAAATCGCCCGCATGCCCGAGGTGTTAGTCGAGCCGGAACCCGTCCTGCAAGCCCCGCCCGTTTCCCCGCTCTCCAAGTTTGGCAAGGCCGGTACCGAAACGGCCGTCGCCGCCGCGCCCTCGCTTTTCGACAATGAGCGCCCCTTCGCCGAGCCCGAAATCTCCGCCCCGGAGCCCGCTAAATCCGCCCCGGAGCGGCACATGGCTGCCTTCACCTTCACGGAACCCGAACCGGAAATCGCCACCCCCGAGCCTGAGGCGGAGGAGGAAGCGCCGCTGCTCCCGGAACCAGAGCCCGAGGTCTATGCGGAAGCAGACGAGCCCGATCCGGAACCGCTAGAAAACACGAAGACTGAGGAAAGCGCGCCTGTCACCGCCGGCTTCACGCCGGTCCCGAAAAGGAGCCCGAGTCTAGCGGCTCCCTGGGGCAAGCCCAAGCCGGTGGATCCTCCCGAGGAAGCGCCCGAACCCGTCGCTGAAACTAACATCCCGCCCGAGCCCGCAGCGACCGCCCCGTCGTCCGATCCCGAGCCGCCCAAGCTCAAGCTGGGCATCAAATCCTCGGGCCCGCAAAGCGAGCTCTCGCTCGACTCCGCGCCCCGCGGCCGTTTCGAAGGCGAGACACCCAACGTCTTCGAAGGCGAGGACCTCGATCTCCCGCCCTTCCTGCGGAAGAAGAAATAACAGTTTTATGAGCGATCCAACCGATTTGGAAATCCCCGGCCACGTCACCCTGGCTCAAGGCGAAGGCGGCTTGCCCAAAGTCGTCGTCGAAACCGCATGGAGCAACGCGGAAATCTATCTGCACGGCGCGCACGTCACCGGATTTCAGAAAAAAGGCGAACCGCCGCTGCTCTTCATGAGCGCTGCCAGCGAGTTTGCCCCCGGCAAACCGATCCGCGGCGGCATCCCGGTCATTTTCCCATGGTTCGGCGCCCGCGAAGGATCGCCGGCCCACGGATCCGCGCGCATCACGGCATGGGAGCTCAAGGAAACAGCGCTGCTGCCTAACGGCGCGGTGGAACTGCGCTTCAGCCTACCCGGCGCGGAGGGCTGCCACGTCGAATTCCTCGTCACCGTCGCGGAGAGCCTGACGCTGGAATTGGCGGTGGAAAATACCGGCGACCGGGATTCCGCCTTCGAAACCTGCCTCCACACTTATTTTCAAATCAGCGGCATCGACGCCGTCTCGATCACCGGCCTGGCGGGCACCCGCTATCAGGACAAAGTCGCCGGCACGACCGAAACGGAAACCGCCGCCGCCATCCGGATCTCAGGCGAGGTGGACCGCGTCTATTTCGACACCACCGCCACCACCGAGATCGAAGACCCGGGATACGGCCGCAAGATCCGCATCGCGAAATCCAGCTCTAACTCCACCGTCGTCTGGAACCCGTGGATCGCAAAATCCAAGCGCATGCCCGACTTCGGCGACGACGAATATCCCCAAATGGTCTGCGTGGAATCCGGCAATGTTGCCCAAAACCAAACCACCCTCCCGCCCGGCGGCCATGCCGTGATGAAGGTGGAAATTAGCAGCATGCGGCTGCTCTCCTGATGTCCGCCAAAGCCACTTGGAAAGTCAGCGCCGCCGTGATGGCGAGCCGGGTGCTCGGGCTGGCGCGGGAAATGGTGTTCGCCGGACTCTTCGGCGGCAGCAAGTGGATGGACTGTTTCTATCTGGCCTTCAAGGTGCCAAACTTGCTGCGCGACCTGTTCGCGGAAGGCGCGCTGTCGCAGGCGTTCGTGACGACGTTTTCCAAAAAGCTTAAATCCGAGGGCGAGCAATCCGCTTGGGCGCTGGCGCACAAGATGATGACGCTCGCGGCGGTTTTCATGAGCGGCGTGACTTTGTTAGGAATTCTGGTAGCACCGTGGATCGTCGATCTGCTGACGTCCCTCTCGCGCGGTGGTTCGTCGCCGCGGGTTTACAATCCGGCGGAAATCGCGCTGACGGTGACGATGGTGCGGGTGATGTATCCGTTCATCCTCTTAGTCTCGCTGGCCGCGCTGGTGATGGGGATGCTGAATGCGAAAAACGTCTTCGGCATGCCGGCGCTCTCGTCGTGTTTTTTCAACCTCGGCTCGATGATCGGCGGCGCGGCGCTCGGTTACTGGATGGATCCGGCGTGGGGACCGCAGAGCTTGATCGGGTTCTCCATCGGAGTGGTGATCGGCGGGTTGGCGCAGTTGGCCTGCCAGTTTCCGGCGTTGAAAGCGGTGGGTTACCGGTTCGCGGCGGATTTTAACTGGAAGGATTCCGGCGTCCGGCAGATTTTAAAACTCATGGGTCCGGCGGTGATCGCCGCCTCGGTGGTGCAGATCAACGTGGTGGTGAACGCGATGTTCGCTTACGGCGTCGGCGAGGGCGCGGTGAGCTGGCTGAGCTACGCGTTCCGCCTGATGCAGTTGCCCATCGGCGTGTTCGGCGTGGCAGTGGCGACGGTGACACTACCAACTCTATCAAGGGCGGCGGTGAGTGGAATCGGCGAGGATTTCCGGCCAACGCTGGCGAAGGGGCTGCGGCTGGTGGCGTTCCTCGTGCTGCCGTCCACGCTCGGGCTGGTGCTGCTGGCGGAGCCGATCGTGAGCGTGCTTTACGAGCGCGGGGCCTTCGACGTGACGGACCGCTTGCAGACGGCGGGTGCGCTGCGGGCGTATGGCTACGGCCTGTTATTTTACGCATGGCTCAAGGTCTTGCAGCCGGCGTTCTATGCCATCGACAAGCGCTGGCTGCCAATGATCGTGAGCTTCTTCGCCTTGGCGCTGAACCTTGGCTTCAACTATTTTTTCGTGTTCATCATGAAGTGGGGCCACGAGTCGCTGGCTCTAACAACAAGCATCGTGGCGTCGGTGAATTTTATCATCCTGTTCCTCGCGATGCGGAAATTCGCGGGTGATCTCGGGACCGGGGAGCTGCTGATTTTACTCGGGAAACTCTTGTTCGCCGGAGCGGTGATGGGCGGCGTCTGCCTGCTGGCAAATCGTTTCCTGTTCGCCGATCTGGCAGCGACGCGGTTTCTAATCAAAGCAATTTACCTCGGTCTCACCATCGGTGTGGCGTCTGCGGTTTATTTCGTGGCGGCGAAATTGTTGCAAGTCTCGGAAGCTCGCGAAGCTCTCGGGATGATCACCCGCAAGCTGCGGCGGTAAATCCTATTTCAGCTCCCGGCGCATTTCCACGATGCTGTCGCGGATTTCAAACGCGGTGCTGCGGATGTGGTCCAGAGCGGCTTTTTGGTCGGGGTCGCGCTCCATTTCCATCAGCTTCTGGCAGGCGCCGACCGCCTCGTTGAGCCAGTTCAGGCAGCGCTTCAGCACGGCCAGCACGAAGCCGGTCTCCGGCTGATAGCCGCTGCCGCTGCCGTAGAGTGCGCCCGCGAGCTTGCCGCTCACTTGCAGGAGATTGGTGATGAGCTGATAGGAAGGCGTGCCGGGCCCCGCGTCGCGCTCGATCACGTCCATCGCCCGCATCGCGAGTTCCTGGGCTTTCGCTTGCAGCGGGTGATCCTCCTCGTCGTCGTCGAAAGACTCGTCATCCGGATCCCTGAAATCATCGTCATCGTCGTCATCGAATCCCAGTGACATGTTCTCCATCGCCCCGTAGCTCATCTCGCTCCCCGGGAAATCCTCCTCGCCCGCCTCGTCGCGCTCGGCGAGAGCGTCGAGCAAGCCGTCCCAGCCCATGACGAACGCCTCCTTCTGCTCGCTGTCGGAGTCCTCCATGTATTTCTCCAGCACTTCCTGATAGGCGTCTGTCAGCCGGTCGGATTCCTTCAGGCGCTCCTCCCAGGCGAATTCATCGAGCTCTTCGGAAATCTCCGGTTCCGGTCCTTCCGAGTCGCGGCGGCGGATCACCTGCGCCATGAAATCCCGCATCGAGTTCAAATTCGCCAGCTTTTGCGCCTCCTCGGCATCTTCATCCATCGCCCACTCGTGCGGCGAGATCGTCAGTGCGTAGTCCGCGGTCTCGATGACCACGCGGCCGTTGATCTCGCTGAACCACTCCAGATAGAGCGTGTTCCGCCACTCGTGAGGAATCTCCTGATGGTTCTGATAGAGCTCATGGCATTCCTCCTCGCTGACCGTCGGCACCTTGTTTTTCCGCGAGGCCGTCATGTCGCCCACGATTCCCGCCTGGTCCACGTCCAGCGCGTCCGAGTCCGCCACCACTTTCGGCGCGGGATTCTCGAACCGCAGCCGCGTGCCCGCCAGGTCGCGCCAGCAATCGCCGTCGAGCGAGAGGATCAACGGCTCGTCTCGCCCGGCCAGCCAGACGCGGCCCGTCGTGTGCCCCTCGACGGTGTTGTCAATTTCGCCGTAAGCGACCGCATCTTCAATCCTCCATGCCATGGTTGGGAGTTTCCGCACTCCCGGGGCCGTGCGTCAAGCAAGCGTGTCAGTGGATTTTCAGCCGCTCCGGGGCGGCTCGCCGCTCGATCGCTGAGCGTTGTCCATCACGCGATCGGGTAGGGATTTATCTGCTAACCACCTGCATAATGCCGAAATGGTTACTAGAAATTTACAATCAGATCCTCCATAGTGACGCCCGAATCGATGAGCGCCCTACCCAATCCAACTGTGAATTCACCCACGCACACCCCCAGAAAACACGCCGCAGAGGAGATCAACCGGGCGATGGCCCGCTTTCCTCAAATCGTCCAGATCCTCGGCGAGCTCGGCCAAGCCCAGGTGCCATTCCCCGGTGACGACGACATCCGCCACGGCTGCGAGCGCGCCCTCACCGCCATGCTTTCCGAGCTCGCGCGCATCGAGATCGCTCCCGCCGGCAAGTCTTCCAAAGCCGAGGAAATCGCCCAAAGCTGGCTCGACAGTTCCGTCTCCGGCCAGTTCATCGACGTGGACAAACTCCAGCGCATGCAGCAATTCATCGACCGCATTCTCAATTCTGCCAACGCGTGAAAAATGGCCGCCCACGTCCCCCGGGCGAGTGATTTCGGCTTCTGGGGGGTGCAGGGCAAAAAAGTTTAAGGAGCAGCGAAACATGTTCGCCGTGAGGATGGAGCGCCAATGGAAAAGCCCTTCGGACCAGGCATTGACTCATCATCCGCTAGGGCGGACACGTTCCGCCCCTTCTTGGGTGCCTATCACGGCCCTATTCGTGTCTAAAATAGCTGGCCCGTGGCATCACGTTTTAACTCATCGCTTGGATTTCCCGCCCAGAAACGGCAGGAATTTCACCATCATGCGTCATAGTTGTAAGGATCATCGTCGAACACATGAATCGCCGCGCGAACTGGCACAGACAACCACATTGCCGGCTTGATCGACAAGAATCGCTGATGGCCGGTTTCCTCCATCCTCTCGAATTTCACACGGAGACGACCACTGCACGCCGCCGGGTTTGTCGAATCCATCACTTGGATCGTGATCACGTATTTCCCAAGCAATGTCAGCGGGTGCTACGCGAGTCGGAATCCGGTTCGCGATTAAAAGCAAAAATGCTACCCGCACCAAACAGGGTCCCTACATTAGGGAGAGGAGTTGTTCAAGATAGTCGGAGTCGTGGGTGGCTCGGAGTTCGCGTTTGGGCAGGCTCTTGCGTTTCTTGCCTTCGAAGGGCATGCGGTTGTGGGCGTTGAGGGCCATCCGGCGCAGGATGGAGT
>CAMDLP010000048.1 GCA_945901795.1 Akkermansia muciniphila
AGGGGCGTCACCATTCCCATCATCGCCCTGACAGCCAGCGCCCTCCCCGCCGACCGCGAGGCCGCGCTTGCCGCAGGCATGGACGGCTACTTGGCCAAACCCATCGGCTTTGCCGACCTGACCGCTTCGCTGCGGGCTGCTGGCGTCGCCTGACAGCCGACCCCGGCAGGCTGACGATGCAAAACTTGCACACTATTTCGAAACACCCGCCCAACCCCAATTGCCAGTCAGGCGCGGCGCGCACAACGGTCCCGCCCGATGCCCCGCCACCTCCCTTCCTACTATCGCCACGAGCTCACATTCAAACACGAGAAAAAGCTTTTAAAACAAGAGAAAGAGCTCTGGGACTTCCTCTCGGATGAGATGGATGATCCAAACCACGACGTGGCGCCCGCCCCGCAATCGCCCGAAGACGCGGGCATCGCGCTTCCCACCACCGCCCCACTCACATCCTCCGCGGGAATTCCGGAAAGCGCGCCACCCGCCCCGCAATCCATCGCCCGCTCCGCGTCATCCGGCAAAAATCCGTGGGCCATCCGCCCCCCCCTTGACGCATGCCGTTTCTTCGGGCCTTTGCTCAGCCTGATTGTGGCCGGGCAAATCTGCGCCTCCATCCTCATCAGCAGGCAATTGGAAGGCTCCATCACAGAAATGACTTCCACCGCTGTCGCCACAATCATTATGGCGGCCTTCCTGCTCACTGACGCCTCTCTTCTGGTTTACCTGCGAGGATGCCACTTTAAGAAATTCACCCCGTGGCTGGCGGGATTGCTGCTAGTGAGCGTGTGCATTTGCATCGGATTGGCCGCATGGAATTCCCACACCGGCGTGCGGACGCCACCCGTGGCCGCCACCTCGCCAAACGCCGCCCTCGCCGACGCGGTGACCGGGTCGGTGAACTCCTATCGTCTGACCCACGGCGCAAGCGAACTCAAGCGCCACGCAGGCCTCGACCTTCTGGCGCGCAACCACAGCAACTACATGCGCGCCAATCGCGGCAAATTCACCCCTAACGAAACCAACGCCACCCATCTCGGGTTCGAGGGCAGAGCCATGGTGGCCCGGCGTCATTACTACTTCACCAACTCCACCGAAACTGTCGCCGCGGTGGCCAAAAGCACCTCAGACGCCCGCTCCGCCTCCAAGCTGCTGACGCTGTGGAAGGAATCTCCGCAGGACGAAAAGGCAATGACCAACAAGGACTGGACGCACACCGGCATCGGCACGGTCACCGACTCCGACGGCACGGTCTTCGCCACCCAGATTTACGGCACGGAAAACCTTTTCCACGGTGCCCGGCGGGAGCGATTCAACTGATGCCAAAACGGCAGGCATGACAAACTTCCCATCAACGATCCCACTCACAAATCCACAATGAAACTCCAATCGTTAGGCATGGGCGCTCTCGTCGCGGCTCTCTGCTCCTCTGCGGTTCTCGCCGGTGCAAGTTCCTCGCAGACTTCCAGAGTGTCCGCCCCCCTCCCGGGCAAGTCAGTCAAGACCAGCCGGGTGGAATTCAAGGAAAAGGGAAGGAAGAACACCGCGACCGGCGCCAAGTCGGACGAGGAGTCGGACGACGAACGGACGTTGAAGCGAATCGAGCGCGAGGCGCTGGAAAAGGCCCCGGCCGCGAGGGAAAGCGGCAAGGCCGCCAGCGCCCCACGGGTGGTCGCTCGGAGCGCGAGATGACAACGCCACCATGAGACGACTCCCGCGACCCGCCGCTTTGCGAACAGCGTCGTGGAGTGCTGAGGTCTCGCCCCGAGGCTTTCAATCCAATGATTTTCCTCCGAATGATGCCCTAGCCGGGAAAAACGGGTGGCTTTCACGCCTTGCAGATCCATGGGTCTTCGGCACCCTGTTTCCCGCGCTGGCCCTGCTCGGAGGTTCAACCAATTTGATCAACTGGGGTCCCGGGCTGGCGCTGGCCGGCGCCGCGTTGCTGGTGCTCGCGCACAGCTACCGGCGGGATGTCCGCGGAGTGAGCCTGCACGCGTGTCTCTTCCTGCTGTTGCTCGGCTTGCTTCTGCTCCGCGCGGCGAACTCGCCTGACGCGGCTTCCGCGGCAAACCATGCGGCCCTGATCGGCCTGGCTGCCGCAGGCTACCTGGTCGGCCAACTGACGGGAGCGAACCAGTCCCGCGGCCTCTTCACCGGCCTTGCCGTCGTCGCGGTGATCCATTTTTCCTGCACGCTGATACAGACGACAAATCCAGAGTGGAACCTGATCTATCCGGACCGCTCGGGCGGCTTTCCCTCCGGCCTGTTCGCACACTACAATGAATCTGCGTCCTTTTGTCTGGGGTGCGCCGGCCTGCTGGCATCCGGCCGATGGAAGGAGCGAGGAATGCTGAAAGTCATCATTACGTGCGGCAGCATTTGCGCCTTCGCCACCATTCCTCTCACCCTCTCGCGAGGTGGCAATTTAGCCCTGGCATTGATGGTTGCCACGATCGCGGCACTCATGCTGGCACGCGCATTCCGAGACTCGGGTTCCGCCCTGAGCACTTGGCTGCCGGTTTTGGTCCTCGGCCCCATGACGATCATATTCGGAACCTACCTGGTCCCGCTGATCGGCCGCAATATGGGTTCGGCCGGCTTTTATGCCGACGGATGCAGGATCGAGTTTTGGCAGGCAGCCATTGAAATCGCAAAGCAGCATCCATGGATCGGCGGAGGCTCGGGCAGCTTTGCCTGGAACGTCTTCCAAGTGCTCAAGGGTCTGGGCACGGAACCCTCCATGGTCCATCATGAGGCGTTGCAACTCGCCGTGGACTACGGCTATCCCGCACTCGCCATGATGGCCGTGCTCATTGCTGCGCCACTGATCCGGCTTTTCTGGCATCTCTCGAAGCGCCTCGATTCGCCCGCCAACTTGTGGGAGGCGGCCGCGCTTGCCGCGATGCTCGTTCAATCCAACTTCAGCTTCGTGTTTCAGACCGCCCCCGGATCGTTCCTCGCCGCGCTCATCCTCGGACGAATCAGCCGGGGCATGTGGAACCCCCATGCCAGCGCCACCCGGGCGCAAAGTGCCCTTGGCAGCAGAGAGTCCCGCCAGCAGCAATTGTTTCTGACAGCGGTTGAGAGTCACGTCGCCGATTTCTTTTCCGGCCAGCGGGGGGCGGTTTCCGCGCTGACCGCGCTGCTTCTTGGTTCGAAGAAGGAGGATTGGCTGACATGCGGATACGATCTCATCTTCTGGAACAAAACCTCAAATGCCAAAGCCCTCCGGCATTCGATGAGGAGCATCGCCAAGAAGTGTGCCGACGAGAGAAACCCTCCCCCCCCGCCGGATGAGGCTCCCCGCGGCAGGGAGACCACCACCGCCGCCGGACGCAGATGGCAGATGGCCGGAAAGCTCGCGCTGGCGGGAGGCGCGATTTCCCTCTTGTGGTTTGGATCAATGCTCGGCATGGCGCTCGCGCAAGCGTGGAGGCCCCTCTATCATCCTCAACAGATGACCAACCTGAAACGCTTCCAGAGCCTCCTTTGTCTGATGGAAAGCCATCACGGCCTCGGCATCGACCGCAAGGTCCTGGCCGCGGGAATCGACTGCATCTACCAGCTCGAAAGCCAGCAAGCGCGGGAATACCTGGCCACACGCTACCAGCAGCGGCTTCTTGATTCGGTGACCGAATGGCGTGGCAACCCCGGAACGGCCCTCCAGCTCGCCTGCGTCTCGGGATGGGCGGGCGACGTCAAATCCGCCATGCGCCTGCACGACCACGCCATCGCCAGCCAGGGGTGCAACGAGTCGCTCTTCATGGCGCATGCCTTCAAGGGCCAGTATCTCCATGAACTCAGCATTTCCGCGGGAGCTCTCGGCCGGATCGACCAGCAAAAGAGCCGCGCCGGCGAGGCGGCCGCATGCTTCCGCAACAGCATGGCCGAGGCAACTTGGCGGCTGCCCGCAGAATTCTCCAAAATGCTCGACGAATGCGAGGCCGTTTTGAAACCGTAATCCGGGCGGCCGGTGCCAACCCTGCTCGGAGCCTCCACCTCGAAGCGGCAAGCCGCGGGTCAAGAGCGAATGACTGATAGAAAACGTTTCCACGCGCCGATGGATTCCCACGCGCATGCTTCCAATCCCGAGAAATCGAGCGCGTCGCCGACACCGTCTTGCTCCAGCATGGATGCCACGGACAAAAATCCGCAGCTCAGCGCGGAGCCCTTGAGCTGATGCACGGCCATCCTCATCTCCCCCATGTTTCGCTCCCCGCTGATGGCCCTCAACCCGGCGACCCGATCCATGAGGCAGCTGGCGAAATCATCGACAATCTGATAGACCCCGCCGCCGGTGAGATCTCCCAGGGAAACGAGCTGGTCGATATCGAGCAGGTCCGGACGAGTCTTCATAAACTGATCGGGGGGGGGCGGCTATTCGAGATCTCGTGCCTGTCGTTTGCCTGCGAGATGATGTCGCTTGAGCATGTTGTAAACCGTCCTGAGACTCACACCGAGACGTTTGGCGACGAGGCGGCGGTTCCCCGCGCAAAGGGCCAGCGCGGCCACCAGCGAGGCGCGCTCCATTTCCTCGATTCGAGCGCTCCCCACCACAAGGGCCGACGAACCTTCCCCACGCTTCGCGGGATCCCATAGATAAGAAGGGCAATCCGCGGTCCCGATGATCGATCCATCCGTGTTGCGGCACGCCGCCTCGATGCAGTGGCGCAGTTCATCCAGGTTGCCGGGCCAGTCGTATTGCAACAGGACTTCCATCGCCGGCGCACTGATGAACAGGCGGGGGCGCTTGGCGGCCACGCAGAAACTCGTAATGAACTGCTCGCAGAAGACGGGGAGATCCTCAATCCGCCGCCGGAGTGGCGACAGCGGGATGTGCATCGGTTTCAGGCTGAACCACAGTTTCTTCGAGAAACGGCCGACAGCAGCCTCCGCAGCGAGATCGGCGGACGCGGTGCAAATGATCCGGCAAGAAACCGGAAATGTCATCTTGGAACCCGGTTGCTGAAATTGGCCGCTGTTCAGGACCTCCGCCAGCTTGGATTGGAGCGGCTGGGACAAATGCTCCAATCCATGGATCACCAAAGTTCCCCCTGCAGAGCGTTGGAGCTCGCCCCGGACAGGATTCTCGCCTCCTCCGCCCGCACTGCCAAACAACGCGGCTTCAACACACCCGATGCCGGGGTCGCCAATCCTGAGAATCCGCAGCGGCCCCTGGGCATTCACGCCTGCCTCATGAATCATTCTGGCAAACCTGACTTTGCCCGTTCCCGCTTCACCGGTCATCAAGACCGGCTGGTCCGATGCTGTTGCGTTCAGGAACGAGACATGGCTTTCACGACCCGCCTTCGATAGCCAACCGCTGTCCTTAGAGCTGGTGAGCGGCGAATCGACCGTGTTCGGCGCGGCTGAATTCACCCGCTTCACCGCGTCGCAAATCGCGGAGAAAAGCGCCGCAAGATCTACGGGTTTGGTGAAATAGTCCCTCGCCCCCGCCTTTATGCATTCGACGGCAACACGTGCCGAATCCCGGGCGGTTAAAATAAAGCAGGGCACCCACGGTTTCTCCTCCAGAACCTTGCGCAACAGTTCCACACCATCACCGTCCGGCAAGCCCAAGTCCAAGATGACGGCTAGCACCGGCTCCTCAAGCAATCGCAGCGCGTCGGCGCTGCAAGAACATTCCAGCGGCTGGAATCCCTGCTGACTGCAAAACAGCGACAAGATTCGACGCGTGGAGACATCGTCCTCCACGATCAAAATCCGTCCTTGCAACTGCTTGTCCATGATCGGCAAATCTCAAAAGTGGTGATTGACTCGATTGGCATCACTTCAAAAAAAGCCAACCTTGTTTATCATTGCTTGAAGTTTGAAATTGTTCAACCCCTGCGCAGGCGACGAGATAATTCGAGCTAAAATGATTGATCATCTGGAAATTCAAAAAACCTGTGCGCTTACTGTAAATTTTGCACTGTTTGACCATTCAATCTATTTTACGACCCCTCGATCGCAAAAATCAACCGCTGGCTAACGAACCAAGATCTGACTTCGGCAGGTAAAGCGCAAGACTTTCCAAGAGTTTCTCGACGACCAGAGGTTTGAAGAGGCAGGCGTTCATCCCCGCCTCAAGGCAGGCCCTGACATTGAAAATTTCGGCGTTCGCGGTGAGCGCCAGGATCGGCAAAGCCCGGTCGCCGCCAATCTCACTCTTACGGATGCGGGTCTTCCTCCGACATTCCAGCGCCGGTATCCGCCACCCTGAAGCGCAAACGGGCCGGTTTCCCGGTGCTGGCTCCAATCCGCCCCGCAGCCACCACCACCCGGCCGCCCTCGCCGGTGAATTTGATGGCGTTGTCGACAAGGTTCGCAATCACCTGTTTGATCCGGGACCTGTCACCAAACCCTCCGGCTGGAAAACCGGTGCCGATCTCCCAACGAATCTGGATTTTATTTTCCCTCGCCGCGATCGAGGCCGTTTCGGCGACTTCCGCCATCAACGGGCCGAACAAGAAATCCGACTCATTCAACTCCATTCGTCCTGCCTCGATGCGAGCAATGTCGAGACTCTCACCGATGATATCGAGCATCCAGCGACTGGAAGCATCCCCCATTTCAACCAGCTGCCGCGCCTCATTCGAGAGCTCCATTCCCCGTAGCATCTGGAACGCGGCAAGAGCCCCATGCAGCGGAGTGCGCACCTCATGGCTGATTTTCGCCAAAAACTCGCTTTTAGCCAGGTTCGCGCTCTCCGCTTGTTTCCTCGCCGTGCGCTGGCTCTCCTCCGCCTCCCGCAGCCGGTCCTCGATGAGCTTGAGCGGAGTGATGTCGATGTGGGTCCCGATCATCCGCACGGGAACCCCCTCCGCATCCGCAAGGCAGGAGCCTCTTGAGATGATCCAACGCCAGCTTCCATCCCGGTGCCTCATTCGGAAAGTGCCCTCCACCGCGGCTCCGGGACTTCGGCTGCACACCAGGGCGTTCTCCTCGGCCACCTGACGATCATCCGGATGAAGCCTCTCACTCCATTCCTCGAAGGAATCCGAGATCTCGCCTCCCTGGTAGCCGAGCTGGCGTTTCCATTGTTCGGAGTAAAACACCCGGCCCTCCGCCACCTCCAAATCCCAAAGCCCCACATTGCTGCGCTCCAGCGCCAAGGCCAGACGCTGTTCGGAGAGCCTCAGCCGGGCCGCCTGTTCCTGCACGACGGAACGCTGGCGCCGACTCTCCAGAATGGCACCAACCTGTTCGATATACACATTGAACGGTCTCACCGCCGCCGGCCTCATCGGCTCATAAAAACCTTTGTTCCTGAGGCTGTTGGCCGCAATCAACACGCCGATGGGCTCCCCCTCGTCTCCGGTCACAATCCCGGCGAGGAAATCACCAATGCCAAGACTCTCGGGAAGGGGAGGCCAAGACGCAGGGGGGGAGGCCAAGGAGCTGGCGGAACACGACGAACCGCGCGCCTCAGCCACCCAGCTCGCAAGGCAATCTCCGAGAACCGACCTTCCCCACGCACCAAGCCCCAGATCCCCGGATTGATACAAACAGTCGCCGTCCTGAGCCGCCCGCAAACACCAGAACAAACCGTGCTCACATTCGAGAACATCCACCATGGACTCGCAGGTCAGAATCGCGAAATCCTTGTCGGTGCAGGGTCGCACGCCAGCCCGGATAAACGCCCGCATCCGCTCGAAACGGGCGGACTCAAGCTCGACCATGTGTTTCGACTCGAGCAAATGCTGCTCGAGCAGATGGAAATCGGCGATCCGCGCCTGCAACATCAGATTCTCGCCGGTCAGGCGCTCGATCTCGGCGGCCGCATCCCGCGTCCCGGCGCCTGGCATCCGCTCATCCCCACTCATCGCCCACCCTCTTTGAGAGTCACCGGCTTCCTGAAAACGGCGTAAAGCGCCGTGGTGTAGTTGTGATAGGCGTTGGTGCCCGCCAGGGACGCGAACTCGCCGAACCCATACATGCCAAGCCATGTGCCTCGCGCCCGCCGCCCCACGGACAGGTCATGCAACATGTGCGCGACTCGGGCGGATTACCAAACATCGAAGTTCACCTGGGTCCGCCGCAAGTAAAGATTGTGCCCGTCAGGACGCCGACGCGCCCTTGATCTCTATCGACACAGTTCAGTCGGCAACTCATGAAGTTTTTCTCAAGATCTCAGGACCGCAATTTCCTCACGTCGCCGACGTGTCGGAAATTTGCCTGTAAGGGGGCGCAGTCGAGAACCAATTCAGGAGCCGGAACCTCCGTTCCGGTTCCTGAAATGTTGACCGCCCTGCTGGTTTTCTTCCGTGACTTCTGCGCCTCGGGTGTCGCAGCAAGACGGGTCGGGCTTTCATGCCCAAGAAAGACAAGGGGAGCTCGCAAGCCGACGGGTGTCGGCATGAGGGCTTCCCTTGTCATTTGTTTTCAGTGGATTTCCGTCCGGCGCTATCCGGGGGGATAGCGCCGGACGGCGGGGCTCGTCCCCACCCAGTGCCAGCGGAGAGATTCGGTCCCGGGGGGGATATGATTAAACAACGAGTCTCTCCGCTGTGCACTACTTCATCGGTCGTTGAGGAGGTCCGGCCTGCCCCCGCGCTGGTTCTCTTGGGATTGCTTTCAAAATTCAGCGCTGGGTGAGGACTGCACTTATTGCGCTTTCCGCTCTTTTTGCCAACCAGCCGGTTTGCTGCCGCGGGATCAACGCCACAAGGTCATCGCAGACAGGATTCGCATAAGCAATTAGGCCTTGTCGCAGGAACCGCGCAATTCATCGCCCGGAGCTCCTGGTTTCCTTCTGATCTTTTGCTGCTTCCGCTCATGAAACCGTCGCTTCAATTATCCATATCGTCGTTGATTGCGGATATATCCCGCGGTCTCTCATTTGAAAGCCCTCATTCAGCGGAGCTGCCTGAACTGCTTTTGGCAGGCCTCGCCCTGAGACGTGGCATTCCGCCGTCTCAGGTGAGGACTTTGCTTCCCCAGATGTCCGCCCTGCGGTGCCGCCTGGGAATCTCCCGTGCATTGACACATCCGAGTGTCAGCGTCTGGTATTTCGCCAGCCTGGAAATCCATGAACCGCGGTTCGAACTTTTGTGCGAGAGCTACAGGGACGAACTGGAAACGTGTCTGGCAAATTAGCCGGAGTCTTTGCTTCAAAGCAAAATTCTGGAACCTCAGGCAATACCTTCAGCCGGGAAAGAGTGCATTTTTTACACTTTTAGCTTTACAATGCCTCGCCGTGTAACTCTCCGCCCGGCCAACTACTTCTGTATTCCCGACCGTGGTTGACAGCTGCACCCAGGCCATGACGGATCCAGCCGCGTGATTGATCCGCTTCGAGCCAATCCGGACGAGAGCCCGAAATGCCTTCCAAAAAAACGCGATCATTGCCATCCATACCATGCTTGAAAATTTCAAAACGCCTCCACTGGTGCAACCACTGACGCCGCGGCGGCGGACCCTGCGGGACCAGCATCACACCACCGGAAAACTGCAAAGTTTACATTCCAACCTAACGAGTTTGTAACACCGCCGCCCCGGGACCTATTCCAAACTTATGCAGCTGCATCAGCGGACTCTCATTTTGTTTTTCGCATCCGGACCGCTCGCGGCCGCGCAGACCGGGCCTCAGAGCCTAATCTACTCCGGCAACTATCAAAACGGAGCGTTCGGCAGCCTGACCTTCCTCAACGAGGTGGTCGGATGGGATTTGTTTTACAACAGCGGTTTCCGCGGCGGCAGCACCGTCATTGCCAATGTCGAGGCCGGTCAGGTTTGGACCGGGCACGAGGTGTTTGTGCGTCCGCCCGGCACGCCCGCCGTATTCCACACCTATACCAACCCGGCGGCCGGCAGCCTCAACGAGCTTGACTATCATGCCACCACCGTCGGCCACGTGCTGGTGGGCAGCGGCTACATCGAACAGGCCGGAGGCGGCGCCTATACCTACGCGGGCCTCGGCATGGCGCCGGAGGCCGGCCTGATCACCGCGGGCGTGGCCGTGGAGTTTTCCGCAAGCGATCCCGGCTCGTTCTCCACCACCGAGGCCTCGGTGGTCACCGCCTACAAAGCCATGTTCCAAGGAACCGGTCTCGGTGTGGGGGTGCCACGGCCGGACGTGATCAACAGCAGCTGGGGCGGTAGCGACCCGTCCGCCACTTCGGGCGAGTCGCTTGCCATCGACGGCCTCGCGCGCCAGAACCCGACCGTCGCCTTCGTCGCATCCGCCGGCAATGGCGGCAGCTCCACGGCGGTCTCCTCACCCGCCGCGGGATATAACAACATCTCGGTGGGTTCGCTTGGCGGCAGCTCGTTCCTCACCCCGTCCGGCTTCTCTTCCGGCGGCAAGACGGATTTTTACAATCCGATGGACCAAGGCGGCACTCTCTACACCGGCGTGCGCGCCGCGGTGGACATCGCCGCCCCCGGCGAGCGCCTGTTCCTCGCCGCTTATCTGGGAGACAGCGGCACCATCGGCGCCAGCACGGCTCTCGCGGGATGGGTGCAAACACCCTCCCCCACCGATCGATATTTCACCAACATGGACGGCACCAGCTACTCCGCGCCCCTCGTCGCCGGCGGCATCGCCTTGCTCAAGGACGTGGCAAAAACCGATCCCTTCCTCAACCTCAACGCCACCCCGGTCGCCTTCGACACCCGCGTCATCAAGTCCGTGCTGATGGCCGGAGCCGACAAGACCGAGGGCTGGAACAACGGCCAGAACGCCTTCAACGTCACCACCCAGGCGCTCGACCTCACCACCGGAGCCGGAGCGATGAACCTCTCCACCGCGGCCACAGTCTATCTCTTCGGCACCCGCGACCTGGCCGAAAGTGTCGGCGGGGCCATCGACGCAGTCGGCTGGGATTCCGCTACCATCCCTCTGGGCTCCACCTTGGAATACGTCTTCGCCGCCCCGTTCACCACCGAGATGACCCTCAACGTCGCACTCAACTGGTTCACGGTGCGGGACTTCACCTCGACGACCGACACCGGCGCCGACCTCGCATTCTCCGACTTGAACCTGCAAGTCTGGCAGCTCGACGACCAGGGCCACTTCGCCACCAAGATCGGCGAGTCGATGAGTCTCTATAACAACAACGAGTTTCTGCGCTTCGATGCCATCGACGCCGGCCGCTACGGTCTTAAGGTCAGCTTCCCCGGCATGATCTACGACACCACTGGCAACGTGAGCAGCGAAGCCTTCGGTCTCGCCTGGAACGCCATCGCGATCCCGGAGCCGGGCGTGATGGCGCTTTCATGGGGAGCACTCGCCCTCTGCCTGCGGCGGCGGCGCGCCGTGTGAGCTGGGAAAAAGACGAGCTTAGAAACTCAGACTCAAGCAACCGCCTTGCGCGACGCGCGGCGGCGCAGAAGCAGACCGCCGACGATCAGCCCTGCCATCGCCAGTTGCCCGCCGTACTCCACGGAGACGGCGAACGTCTGACCGGCGAGGATCGACTCGTTGGCCGTGGTGTTGAAAGCGGCACCGAGCGGGGTGATTCCAGTGCGTGTTTGCCAGAATCACCAAATTGCGTTGGCCACTTGAATGCGCCCTACAAAATTTTATTGGCGCAAGTCACGGAAACAGCAGGAGTAAGAATTAATTTGCCTCAGTCAGACTCTCACACCGGATATCCGTGAAACACCGGCGAAATCAAACGCCAGAGCCAATCCCGAGCCCCTCGCGGATGCATGAGACCAGCGACCCTTCGATCGATTCGGCAAACGCAGCCCCCTCGTTCGTTAGATTTATGAATAGCGATCGACGGTCGCCAGGGACTACGGAGCGGAAAGTAAATCCCTTTTGATCGAGCCCGTCCGCCAACTTGGTGATTCCGGCGCAGGTAAGCCCCAACCTGGCCGCCAGAGCATTCAGCTTTATACGCCGGTTTTCCATGGGATACAGGATCATCAGCATATGAAGGTTGCTGAAATTCATTTTTGACGCCCGCAAATGGCAAAGAACGAGATCCATCGTCCCAAACAAGCAACTGGCCGTGTCCAAAGTATGAATACTCAAGGCAACCGGCTTTTCCCTATACTCCGACGCAGGCTCACAGATTGCCACGCCCCCTTCACTTTCGTAATCGGTTAATTTCATATCCTTGTGAAACTTAAGATATGCTGATTTACCAACCGATGTCCTGTTTTCATTTCGGAAACCCTCCCTTAAAATGCAAAATTTGCATTTTAAGGAGTCGCAAAGCACCATAAAGGAATACCAGCGAATCGCTGAAACCCCCGCCCATTCCGATCAAGTTCGCGAATTTTACCGCTAGATTCGAAATCACAATCATGCACCATCGCTCTATGTCGCCCTCTTCACGCCTTCAGGACACAAACACAACCCTGCCCGAACATGAGCTTGCCATCATGGCAAGAACCGCGTGGAGGAACAGCGCGCGCTGTATCGGCCGTTTGTTCTGGAACAAGCTTGAAGTGATAGACGCGCGGCAGACCGCAAATCCGGATGACATCTTCGACGCCTGCGTCGCACACCTTCGCTTTGCAACCAACGGCGGAAAAGTCCGCTCCGCAATCACCGTATTCCCACCTGCTCAGGAAGGGGAGCCGGGCATCCGGATTTGGAACCGCCAACTCGTTCGATACGCGGGCTACCGCGAAAGCAACGGCGCAATCATGGGTGATCCCGAACAATTGGAATTCACCCGCAAAGTGATTGCCATGGGTTGGCGCCCGCCCCAGGAGCGCAGCCATTTTGACCTGCTACCTCTGGTGATCGACGTCCCCGGTGACACCTCCCGATTTTACCCACTTCCTCGGGACTCCGTGATGGAAGTGCCGATCTCTCACCCCGACCTCCCGTGGTTCGCGGCCTTGGGACTCAAGTGGCATGCCGTGCCAGTCGTATCCGACATGGCGCTCGTCGGAGGTGGGTGGCGCTTCACCGCAGCTCCTTTTAGCGGTCACTACATGGTTACCGAGATCGCCTCGAGGAACTTAGGGGATGAGAACCGCTACAACCAACTGCCAGGCATCGCTAAACGCATGGGACTCGATCTGAGCTCACGCCGGAGCTTGTGGAAAGACAGAGCACTCGTGGAACTCAACACTGCCGTGCTGCACTCCTTCCATGAAGCAGGCGTTACCATCGTCGACCACCACACGGCGTCCTCTCAATTCATGCGACACATCGAAATCGAAGAAAAATCCGGACGGACCGTGCCTGGCGACTGGTCTTGGCTCGTGCCCCCGATGTCCGGCTCGGCGTGTCCGGTATTCCACCGCTATTATGATGAGGTCGCTCCGGAACCAAGCTTCATCAACCAACCGCCATGGTGAATGAGCCTCGCAGAAAGCATGATTTTTCCCCGCGGCGATGAAATCCGGCCCTCTCACCTTGGAACGAGGCTTTGCCCCTTCTTGAGGACCATTCGTGACTTACAAGGATTGACCGATCCGAGATCGCCGCATAAACGTCCGCTGCATGTATCTCCTCCTTGGCGACTGCCTGCGGACGCTTCCGACGCTTCCGGCGTCGTCCTTCGACCTCGTCGTCACCTCGCCGCCGTATAATCTCGGCATCGCCTACAAGAGTTTTAAGGACACCGCGCCGCGCGAGGAGTTTCTCGGCTGGTGCCGCCAGTGGGCCGCCGAGGTGAAACGGGTGATGGCGGACGACGCATCGTTTTTCCTCAACGTCGGCGCGGCTCCGGCGAATCCACTGCTGCCCCACCAGTTGATCCTGGCCCTAACCGATGGCGCGAATCCCCTCTTCACGCTCCAAAACACTTTCCATTGGGTGAAATCCATCACCATCGAAACCCGCGCCAACGAACAGATCAGCGCCGGCCATTTCAAGCCGATCAACTCGAAGCGCTACGTCAACGACTGCCACGAGTATATCTTCCACCTGACGAAAACCGGCAACGTCGAGCTCGACCGCCGCGCTGCCGGTGTCCCCTATCAGGACAAGTCCAACATCGCCCGCTGGGGCCACACCGGCGGCGCGGATCTGCGCTGCCGGGGAAATACTTGGTTCATCCCTTACGAGACTATCAACTCCCGCGACAAGGATCGCCCCCACCCCGCGACCTTTCCCGTCGCGCTCGTCGAGCAATGCGTCCGCCTCCATGGCAAGGGCCCTGCAACGCGTTTGCTGGATCCGTTTCTCGGCATCGGTTCCTCCGCCATCGCCGCGCATCGCCAACAGATCGAAAGCTTCACCGGCATCGAGCTGGACCCCCATTATCTCGAAACCGCCCGCGAGCGGATCGCCGGGGAGACCGCCCGCGTCGCGGAGGAACTGGCCTTCGGCAACTGACCACCGCCATGCGCCGCCCCTATCGGATTCTGTTCGTCTGCCTTGGCAACATCTGCCGCTCACCCGCAGCTGAGATTATTTTCCGCCAACAAGCGGCCGACAGCGGGCGCGTGGAGGACTTCGAAATCGATTCCGCCGGCACCATCGGCCATCACGCAGGATCGCCGCCGGACTCCCGGATGTCCGAGTCGCTCGGCAGGCACGGATTCACCGTCGCAGGCCAAGCCCGGCAGATCTTAGCGGCGGATCTGGAGAATTTCGACCTGATCGTGACGATGGACGAGACGAATCTATCCGATGTCCGGCGGCTCGAAGCGGGCGGAAAAGCGCATGCGGAAATCCAGCCCTTCGTGAGTTTCTGCCGCCACCACGACGACCTCCGCGTGCCGGATCCCTACTACGGCGGGCAGCGCGGCTTCGACCACGTCATCGAGCTACTGAAAGACGGCTGCAAGGGAATTTTGGAGTCGCTGCCGCCGCGATAAACTCATTTCAAAATCTCGTCCGGCAGCTCGTTGCGATCATTTGCTTCGCGAGGCCAGTGAACGGCTAGAGTATCTCCCAACCGCCGCACACCTTCCCGCAGTGCGTCGAGCGGACCGGCATCGTGCATGTGCCGGACCATCGCGGCGACGGATTCTTTCCAGTAACCGGGAGGAACCACCGCGTTGACGCCGCTGTCGCCGACAATCACGATTTTCTTGATCCGCGGCATCATCACGATGAGCACCGCGTTGCGCTGGCGGGTGTCGCGCATGCCGACTTCCTCGAATTTCCGCCAGGCATACCACTCGTGGTTCCAGAGGAGTTTGTAGCTAACACAAACCCGGATCTCCGCGCTGGTGCGCGCCTCCTGCTCGCGGATCGCATCCACCAGCGCGGTCTCTTCTTCGTTTGTTAAAAAAGATTTCATCGCGTTGCATTATTTCACCAACCGCCGCTGGCACCCCCACCGCCGCTTCTGCCGCCACCGCCGGAAAACCCGCCGCCCGAGCTGCCGCCTCCGCCGGACCAGCCTCCGCCGCTCCAACCGCCGCCGCTACGCATCGATCCGGTCTCGCTGTAAACAACATCGGACAAGCGGCGGAATTTGAGCGTTAGAATAACGAGGACGATGAGAATGAAGAGAATCAAACTCGGCCCCGGATGCTCCTCGGCACGGTCAAGCTGCGTGCTGCCGGTGCCTTTGTATTCGCCCTTCGCCGCGGCGATCATCGCATCGACCCCGGCGTTGATGGCGGCCTCGCGGTTTCCTTGGCGGAGTTGCGGCGCGACGACGTCCTCGATGATCTGCTTGCAGCGCGCGTCCGGCAGCACGCCTTCCAGCCCGTAGCCGGTGTGAATCCGCATCTTGCGGTCGGCGGCGAAGACCAGGAAAATCGCGCCGTTGTCCTTGCCCTTCTGGCCGGGCTGCCACGCCTGATAGATCCGCTGGCTGAAATCAAACAGCTCCTCGCCCTCCGGGATTTGCGGGAAAATCGCGACTACGATCTGCGACGAGGTTTCGCGCTCGAAACCTTGCAGTTTCGCGTCCAGCGACTGGAACGCGTTAGAACTCAGCCACCGCGCGTCGTCGCGGATGTAATGCGGCGTCGGGCTGGCAGGCAGCGGCTCGGCCGCGCTCGCCAGGCAGCAAAGCCAGGCCAGCAGGAGCGCGGAGCAAGCGAGCAGTCGTCTCATCGGCCGCCGCCGAAGTCGAATTTCACCTCGGGCGCCTTCTCGGCTCCGGCGTCAGCTTGGAAATAGGGCTTCGGGTGAAATCCTAACATGCCAGCGAAAAGCAAGGTCGGGAAGCGGCGGATGCTGGTGTTGTAACCCATCACCACCTCGTTGAAGCGTCCGCGCTCGACGGCGATGCGGTTCTCGGTGCCTTCCAGCTGCGCCTGCAAGTCGCGGAATCCGGCGCTCGCCTTGAGGTCCGGATAGTTCTCCGCCACCACCAACAATCGACTCAAAGCGCTGCTGAACTGCCCCTGCGCTTCCTGGAATTTCTGCAGCGTGGCGGCGTCAGTCGGAGCCTTGTTCGGATCCAAGGTCACCCGCCCGACCGAGGCGCGGGCGTTGACCACGCTCTCCAGCGTGGACTTTTCGAAATTGGCGGAACCCTCGACGGTCTTGACCAGATTCGGCACCAAGTCCGCGCGGCGCTGATACTGGTTGAGGACCTGCGCCCAGGCGGCATCGACGCCCTGCTGCTTTCCGACAAGTCCGTTATAAGTGCCAACAGCCGACAGGCCGAGGACGACGATCAGCCCGACGATGGCGATGAGAACGATCCAGATTTTGTTCATGAGCCGATTATTTAGACAGTCGGACGAATGGCGTCGAATCAAAACCGAAGGCAACTGAACATGGTGGATATCACGGAGCGGCGACCATACTGCCGCCTCTTCCGCAGGTGAGGGACAACAAGGTCCATCCTTACCGCATAACTCGGCCTCCGGATGACACGCCACCGCGAATGACTGACGGATGAGTCCGGGCATGAAAGCGTCGTTTTTTCCGACGGCTCCTCCCAAACGCAGGTGCCCGGAATGTGTCCCGGCGGCCTCAGCCGGGTGCCAAGGCTGCGCTTCCGACTGAGACTGTCGGAACACGTTGCCAGCTTACTTGCCCCAGCGCTCGAGCAGCGTCTTGGCCATGTCGGACGGAGTCTCGGAGACGGCGATGCCGCACTCGGCGAGGATGCGCTTCTTGGCTCGGGCGGTGTCGTCCTCGCCGCCGACGATGGCACCGGCGTGGCCCATCCGGCGTCCCGGAGGCGCGGTCGCTCCGGCGATGAATCCGGCGATGGGCTTCTTGCAATGGTCCCTCGCCCAGCGCGCGGCGTCCACCTCGGCGTTGCCGCCGATCTCGCCGATCATGATGATGGCTTCGGTCTCGGGGTCGTTGTTGAACATTTCCAACACTTCAAGATGATTGGTGCCGTTGATCGGATCGCCGCCGATGCCGACGCAGGTGCTCTGGCCGTAACCGAGTTGGGTGAGTTGGAAAACAGCCTCGTAGGTTAGAGTACCAGAACGAGAAACCACACCGACGTTGCCGCGCTTGTGGATGTAGCCGGGAGCGATGCCGATGCGGCAACCGCCGTGGGATTTCTCACCGCGACCGGGAGTGACGATGCCGGGGCAGTTAGGACCGACGAGGCGTGACTTGGAACCGCGGAGCGCTTCCTTGACGCGCATCATGTCCATGACCGGGATCCCTTCGGTGATGCAGACGATGAGCTCCATGCCGGCGTCGGCGGCTTCGAGGATGGCGTCGGCGGCGAAGGGCGGCGGCACGAAGATCGCGGTCGCCGTGGCTCCGGTTTCGTTGACCGCCTGGCTGACGGTGTCGAAAATGGGAACGACGTTTTCAAACTTCTGGCCGCCTTTGCCGGGAGTAACGCCGGCGACGACCTTGGTGCCGTAGGCGAGTGAGAGCGAGGCGTGGCGCGCCCCGAAGCTGCCGGTGATGCCTTGGATCAGGAGCTTGGTGTTTTCGTCGATGAGGATGGACATGGGAGAAGTTTGCTGGATTTCAGTTTGAATGTATCAGGCGACGGCGGCGACGATCTTGCGGGCGGCGTCCGACATGTCGTCGGCCGAGACGATGTCGAGTCCCGAGGCGGCGAGGGTGGCCTTGCCCAGCTCGACGTTGTTGCCCTCGAGGCGGACGACGAGCGGGATCGGCAGGCCGGTTTCCTTGGCCGCGGCGATCACGCCCTCGGCGATGATGTTGCAGTCCATGATGCCACCGAAGATGTTGATGAGAATGCCCTTCACGTTCGGATCGCCGAGGATGATCTTGAACGCGGCGGTCACCTGCTCCTTGGAGGCACCGCCCCCCACGTCGAGGAAGTTCGCCGGATCGCCACCGAAGTGCTTGATGATATCCATGGTGGCCATCGCGAGACCGGCGCCGTTGACGAGGCAGGCGATGTTGCCATCGAGGCCGATGTAGTTGAGGTCATACTCGGAGGCGGCGACCTCGCGCGGATCCTCCTCGGACTTGTCGCGCATCGCGACGATATCCGGGTGGCGATAGAGCGCGTTGTCGTCGAAGCCGAACTTGGCGTCGAGAGCGAGCACGCGGCCGTCGGGAGTGGTGACGAGCGGGTTGATTTCCACCATCGCGCAGTCGCAGGAAACGAAGAGTTTGTAGAGGTTCGCGAGGAGTTTGGAGAACTGCTTGGCATTGTCGCCGGTGAGGCCGAGGGCGGCCACGAGCTTACGGATCTCGTATGACTGGAGGCCTAGCAGCGGGTGGACGAACTGGCGGATGATTTTCTCCGGCGTGTTGTGGGCGACGTCCTCGATGCTCATGCCGCCTTCGGTGGAAACGACGATGACCGGGCGGCAGGTGTCGCGGTCCATCAGGATTGCGAGATAGTATTCGTGGGTGATGTCCACCGCTTCGGCGATCATCACCTTACTAACGAGCTTCCCCGCATCGCCCGTCTGGACGGTGACGAGGGTTTCATTGAGCATTTTCCCGGCGAACTCGGCGGCTTGCTCGGGCGACTCGATGAGGTGAACGCCACCTTGGAAGCCGTTTTTGAAGTGGCCTTTCCCACGGCCACCGGCGTGGACCTGGGCCTTGATCACCAGCTTGGCCCCGGCGAATTGGCGGGCGGCTTCTGCAGCTTCTTCCGGCGTGCTGGCAACGGCACCGCGCGGGCTGGGGACTTGGAATCGGTCGAAAAGCTCTTTGGCTTGGTATTCGTGAATGTTCATGATGGAGGCGGGAATCGTGCGCTCAAACGGAGAATCGCGCGGACCCTATTCCCCCTCCACTCGCCGGGTCAAGGCATCGTCTTGGAAAATTCGGCCTAAAAACCCGGCCCGAAATTATCCAGACGCCCTCAAGCTCCCCGTCTTCCTCCCCGCGTCCCTCCGCGACCTTTGCGCCTCCGCGGTTCACTCTGATACCCGCTCCCCATTCGCCGGTAGGGCGGCTCCGGCCCGGTCCGCCCACTTCACCTTCTCCCGCCGGAGGCTGTCTTTTTAATTTCTTTCGCATTTCATTCGCACCGCCATGCGGCGGGAAAGTGGGTCCGGCGAGCCGCCGGCCCCTACCCTCTGCCGCCGGTGGCTCATTCATCCGGATTCCTCGCAACCGCTTTCGGCCTTCGCGCGTCACCTCGTCTTCGCCTTTCCTTCGCCTTTCCTTCGCCTTTCCTTCGCGGCGACCCGTGATCGCCGCTACGCCGCCCTCGATTTTTCTCTTTTGCACTTCCCAGCGCCTCGTTTTCCAGCCTTCATTCTTCACACAAGAAAGGCCGCCGGCCCTTGCGGACCGGCGACCCTCTTGATACCGCGATGCGGCGTTGCTTGATCCATCTTTCGACGGTCAGATCAAGCAACGTCCGTGTTCGGCGGCGGGGCTGCGGGAGCGGTCAGCTCCGCTTTTTTCCTGGCTCCCGTGCCTGTCCTGCGCTCGCTTTTCGGGATGAATCCCAGCGAGCGGTAGAACGCACAATCCTCCCCGAACAACTCATTGCCCCGGATCGCATGGGCGATCAGGATCAAATCCTGGTTCAGGAGTTCATCCGCCTTGTCCCGGTCCAGCAGCAGGCCCCGGAGTTTGGTTTGGACCTCCCTGATGCTCTTGCGAGCGTCCAGTGGCGTCTTGGATTTATCCTCGAACTGGGCGAGGGTCAATCCGGCGAACGTCACATCCGGGGCGAACTCCAGCCACGAGGACAGGAATTGTTCGCGCCGGAGTGACACGGTTTTGGTGTTTGTATTAGCCATGGGCTGGTTTCTTTGAGTGCCGGGGAAGAAGTTGCGATATTAAACACGCGGGACACTTCCTCGAACACGCCTTGCATCCTCATCATTTTCTTGGGCCGGGTCAAACCGATTTTGCTCATGTAGTATCCACAAATTATTAACAATACAAGATGTGGTGGTTTCTTGGATGCACCTACAATGTAAACATGTCTTAGAACTAAGGGTTTGCGGGCTAACAACCGAGGATATGACCAGATCCCTAGGGGCCTGGAAATTTTCGTCTAAGTGTTAGGGGACGGGCCGTTTCGGAGAATTCTAAAAAATATAGCCGCCTTCCGAGCCGAACGGACGTTTGAATCCGCGCTGGCGACGCAATCCTGTGGCCGCCCGGAGCTATAAATATTTGAGCTCTGCGACATGCTGTCGCGGTAAATGCGCAAAAATAACTCCCTAGAGCCGCCCGCGCTCCACCGGTTTCCTATCAAAAAGCGGGCCTTCCTGCAATTGTCTTGCGCTAGCATCTCATCCCGCTTCCAGGACCTCGCCCGTCACGGCCTGACGCGGCCTGCCGGACCCTGAAATTTATTTAAAACTGCCGTTTTATCGGCTGATTCAGGCCGGAGCCCTCCCTTTTTCGAGCATTCTTCCTCAAATCCCCCGCTCCTGTCACCTCGGTTTCAAGCGATCTTTCCAAGCCTCCACCTGCCCGCCGTGTCGTTGAGCGCTGCGTGCATGGCTTTTCCTTCGACTCCGAAAAGCTTTTCACGATCCGAATAGGCTTTTCCCGGCACTCCGAAAAGCTTTCCTCGAACGAAATAAGCCTTTCCCTCGACTCCGAAAAGCTTTCCACGGAGAAAATAAGCTTTTCCCTCGACTCGGAAAAGCTTTCCGCCGGCGAAATAAGCTTTTCCCACGACCCGGAAAAGCTTTCCGCCGACAGGATAAGCTTTTTCCGCCTCACACCTCAAAGACCGCTCCCGGACGCAAAGCCGAGCCATGGACTCTGAATCGCACAATCGAAGCGCGCCGTCCCGAACGTAGCTGGCGCGTCTCGCGCCAGACCGTTGCCGGAGCGTCTCGCTCCGAGTCCGGTCTCCATCCGCCGGTAGGGCGGAAGCGGGCGGACCGGAGTGCGGGGGCATGACGAATGACGAATGACGAATGACGAATGACGAATGACGAATGACGAATGACGAATGACGAATGTGGATTTTGGATTTTGGATTTTTGAAGTGACGGAGCGGCTTTCCAGTATCCGATCAAAAATCAACAATCGGAGTTCATCAATCGTCAATCCAACCGCCTGGGGGGACGGCG
>CAMDLP010000049.1 GCA_945901795.1 Akkermansia muciniphila
TAGGTCCAGCCGAACTGCCAGCCGACGACGCGGACACGCACCGGGTTGAGGTTTTGCACGTCCTTCCAGCTGTCCACGCGCTCGGCCCAGAGTGGGAACGCGAAGCCGAGGAGCAGCACCGCTTCCACGATGATGACGCCGACTTCCAAATGGCTGGAAAGATGGCTTCGCACGCCTTCATAGGAAGCCTTCGGGTTGTTCTTATGCCAGAAGCGGAAGATGCAGTAGAAGAAGAACAGCGTCCACCCCACGAACAAGGCGATCATGAACCAATGGACGACGTCCATCATGTGATCGACCTGGCCGCCGTGGGCGGAAAAGTTTTCGGGAATGCCTAGAAACTTGGAAGGACTCATATGGATGAAAATTCTAAATCTGTAACGAAGGACTCACTGTGGAGAAGATGGACTCACGTAGTCGTCGGAGAGCGTGGGATCAAAGTGCTCTCTCTGGCGCCGGGCGATGCGAATCATGAAGAAACCGATTCCGCCCAACATCACGAGGATCACGAAAAGCAAAAAGAAGATCGACCAGCCGGCCGCATCTCCGCCACCGGCGACCATGGTGACACGGCAGCTTGAGCAAGCGAGGAAATGGGAGATGGGATTCATGAGGATCTTACCGGTTGAGGAGGAATATCAAAGGTGGATGCGGGTGATCTTGCGGTAGAAATAGACACCATAAACGGGCATCAGCAAGGCGCCAACCACTCCCACGACTCCAAGCGCCGTGATCATCCCCGAGCGCTCGGGAGCGAGTACGAAGGACCACAAGGCCAGGAACACGCAAAGCAAGGTGCTGACTGTCACGAAGACGATGTGGAATCCTTTGAGGGACATGGCGGAAAACGGTTAAAGTTAAAGATCAGCGACGGGATGGTGAGACTAGGATTTTCGGAGTCGTGGATTCCTTGCCGAAAAAGAGCGAGTCATAAATGGGATCAAAAATCGCAAGCGCCGTGAGAAAGGCCAAACTGCAAACCATACAAAGCCCCGAGCCGAACAGCCAGTAAACCGCCTTCTTCTCATGGTTAAGGTGCATAAAGATGAATGCAACAAGGGATGCCTTGATGGTGGCGATGGTAAGACCGAGGACGCAGTCCATGGCATCGAAACCGTGACGTCCGAAATCCAGCGCCGGGACGGTCGCGATCAACACCGTGATGACGGTTCCGAGGAACAGGATACCACCGACAAACATGTAGGTGCGGACGGATTTTTTAATCGCTTCTGGGGTGTCAGCCATTTGATTTGGAATTTGGAATTTGAGATTTAAGAACTTACATCAAATACAGGATGGGGAAAACAAAGATCCAGACAAGGTCAACAAAGTGCCAGAACAGGCCGCCGATTTCCACCCGGTTGGCAAGCCACTCGGGATTGGAGAGATACATCTTGCGGCCGAAGAACAAGTAGTAGGAAAGCACCAGCGCACCACCGATGACGTGCAAACCGTGGAGACCAGTGATGGTGAAATAGATAGCGTAGTAGGTGTTCCATGCCGGGCTGAACTTCGCGGCAAATCCGATCTGCTCGCGCGGCACCGAGAAGTGTGGGAAGGTTTCCTTGGTATGCCCGCCCTCGGCATGAGCGTCCTCGCCATGAGGATTCCTGGCATCGTAGTTCGGCCCCATGAATTCCTCTTTCAACGCATCCACGGTGGAAAGCTTGATGCCGTGCTGCTGTTCACCTTTTTTGGCAAAATCCTTCCATCCAATTCGATAGAGTTCTTTGTGAGTGGGGACGAGGCCCTTCGGTGCAAGCTCGGCCTTCAACTTGGCGACCTCGCCCTGATGCCATTCCCAAGCTTCCTTTGCGAAGGGACTGTTCTTAATGAGCCAGGAGTTTTCGATCGCAAGGTCAGGATCAATTCCCTTTTCCTCCGCCTTCATGACGAGGTGCTGGAAGTCAATCGCATCGACATAGTGGAACACCATCGGGCTATCAAGCAGCTTGCCATCGACCACGGTGTCGTCGCGGAGGCGGGATTGACCGTCGGCTTCCTTGATGTCGCGGGGGTGGAAATCCAGCTTCGCCGGCGGCTCCACATTGAATGCAACGGTGGAAACCTCGGTGAGCAGCTTGGGCGCGAGCGCCGCTACATCGATGTTCACGCCGGACGCGATCTGCCAGTCCTTCTTGCCGGGGTTGGCGGCGTGGGCTTTCACCCATTCCTCGCGGAGGGCAGCAGTGCGATAGCCAGAATTATGGCTGGCGGCCGCCAAGCGGGTTTTCTCGATCCGGCGGAGCAGATCCACGGAGAGAGGCTCGCCGGCCTTGGCGATGACTTCGGCGGGCAGCCCCTCTTTGGTGACCGCCGTGATATCCGCCGATAGCACGATTTTCGAGTCGTGATGCCCGGCCTGCGTGAGGACTTCCTCAACCCATAGCTTTTCGAAACGGCGGGTATTGAACGTGAGCTTCGACGCTTCGATAAAAATCAGGTTTTCCTCAACCTTGTTGCCATTGTGGTCGAGTTCTTTTTCATAACCCAAGTGACCTTCAATGACGGTATAGTCCTTCAACCGCAGCGCCTGGTGATGGAATTTCACGCTATACTCAATTCCCTTGAGAGCCATAAAGATCAGCGCGCAGAATACCGTGATGCCCATGAAGAGTTGGAACATTCTCCAGTTCCGCAGCTTCAAGGACGCCCATGCGAAGACAACGGTGACCGAGGAGCCGATGAGGACGAACGTGTTGATCAAGCCCGGCAGCACGGGAAGCGTGCGCTCTGGCCATGGATAATCCGCGCCGAGGCGGAGGAAGACGTAGGCCGAGAAGAAGCCGCCGAAGAGCATGACTTCGGAAGCAAGGAACAACCAGATCGCGATCTTCGAGTTGAAGAGGCCGGTGTCCTTTCGGGGAGTGACGACGTAGGGAATTTCCATGAAATGAAGGTGCTGGTGCTCGTTCTCCTGAACTTAATGATGGGCCGGTGTATCCCCGGTAGGTTTTTCCGACGGGTCCATGTGCTTCGGCTCGATCCACTGCGGAAGGAAATCCGCGTCACAATCCGGACGGCTGTACTCGTAAGGGCCTCGATAGGTGACGGGATCCTTGAGGAAATTGCCATGACCCGGAGGTGTCGGCGTCGCCCACTCGAGCGTGGTGGCATTCCAAGGATTGTCGCTTTCGGCCTTTTTGCCGAACTTCCATGCGAACAGAAGATTGATGACGAAAGGAATTTGGAACAAAGCCATGGTCCATGCGCCCATCGACATGAGGATGTTCATGTCGATATACTCGGCGACGGTGTTGCCGAAGACGTTGACGCTGTCGGCCGCCTTCGAGAGATAGGCGTCGCCACCGTTATACCAGCGGCGGTGGAAGCCGGCCATCCCTTGCACGAGCATCGGGAAGAAAATCAGGTTCATGCAAATCAGGCTGGGCCAGAAGTGCAGGTGGTTGAGCGTCTTGCTCATGAAGCGACCGGTGATTTTCGGATACCAGTGAAGCACTCCGGCGAAGAAGCCGAAGAGAATCCCGGGTGCCACGACATAGTGGAAGTGACCGATTACATAGTAGGTGTCGTGCAGGTGAAGGTCGGCCAGGTTGAAGGCCAGCGGCAGACCGGTGAGGCCGCCGATGCCGAACATCGGGATGAACGCGCAAGCCCACATCATCGGCGGAGTGAAGCGGATCGAACCGCCCCACAGCGAGATGAGCATCGCGGTGATGATGACCACGGAAGGCACCGAGATCAGCACCGTCGTGGTCTGGAAGAAGGTGGAAACCGCCGCACCCATACCGGTCATATACATGTGGTGGGCCCACACGACGAAGGAGAGGAAACCGAGAACCAGCAAGGAATAGACCATCGACTTGTAGCCCCAAAGTGGCTTGCGGGTGTTGACTGGGATGATTTCTGCCACGCAGGCGAAAGCGGGAAGCAGGAGCACGTAAACTTCCGGATGACCGAGGAACCAGAACAAGTGCTGGAACAGCAGCGGCGAACCACCGCCGGAAAGATCGGCTAGTCCCTCGCTCTTGGTGAAGAGTCCGGAAGGCATGAAGAACGACGAGTGCGCGACGCGGTCCATCAGCTGCATGATGCCGGCGGCCTCAAGCGGCGGGAAGGCGAGGAGCAGAAGGAAGCCAGTCACCAGCATCGACCAGACAAAGAACGGCATCCGCATCCAGGTCATTCCACGGACCCGCAGGTTGATGATGGTGGTGATGAAATTGACCGAACCGAGAAGCGACGAGGTGATGAGGCAAACCAGCCCGATCAACCATTGAGTCTGACCCGCAAGCCACTGGTTAACGATTTGTCCGTCCGCGAAACCGGCGAGCGGCGAGTAGTTGGTCCAGCCGGACTTGGCGGATCCGGACTCCATAAAAAACGAGGCGCACATGATCAGGCCACCCACCAGATAGACCCAGTAGCTGGCCATGTTCAAACGCGGGAAAGCCATATCCGGCGCGCCGATCTGAAGCGGCGTCACGTAGTTGCCGAAGGCACCGAAGCCCAGCGGCACGATACCGAGGAACACCATGATCGTCCCGTGCATCGCACCGAACATGTTATAAGTTTCCCCTGTCACCTTGCCATCCTGCAACCAGCGGGCCTTCCAGCCGTCGGTGAACACCCAGCTCATCCACTCGGGCAGCGGTTGGTGCGGATAGGCGATGCTCCAGCGCATCACCATCATCAGGTAAAATCCAAAAGCCAGGAAGCACATGGCCGTAATGCCGTATTGGAGGCCGATCATCTTGTGATCGGTGGAGAATACCCATTTCCGGAGGAAACCGGGATCATGGTGATGGTCTTCATGGTGGGCGTCGTGCCCGGCGTGTGAGGTGGCGTGAGAGCTCATAATTCCGTCTTGCGGCGTGTGTGGAGTCTTAAAAAAGTGGTTTTAAAATGGCAAGCAGCTCGATCAGGGAGCCTTCGCAGGGGCCAGGGTGATTGGATCAAGCAAAGTCTTCGGATCGAGCACGTCGCCCGGCAGAGCCTTGACGTGATCCGCGGTGAGTTCCGCGCCGGTCACCGACTTGCCGGCGTTTTTGCGGACGGCAGAAATTTCAAGAGCGGCCTTGGCCATGTCGATGGTGACTACATCGCCCTTGGTGTTGCCGAAGTTGTTGCGGACGTAGGTCATGACTCCGGCGAGGTCTTCCGCAGCCATGCCGATTCCCTGTGGTGGCATCACACCATAGGTCTTGCCATCGCTGACAGGTCCTTCGAGACCATTGAGAATGATCATCGCGAATCGCTCGGTTTCGCCATTAACCCACTCAGAACCGACCAGGGTTGGGAACGTCGAACCATTGCCCTTCGCGTCAGAACCGTGGCAACCATTGCACTTGGCGGAATAGATTTTCGCGCCCTTCGACATGTAGGCGGCAAGCGCTTCCTTCGGCACCGGACCGGTATCCGCGGCACCGGGAGCGGGAGTCCGGACGTAGCCCTCGCGGAAAACTGTCCCGTAGGCAAACAAACGGCCGCCCGTGCCGAGAATTCCGCCCGCGACGAGCAGCACCACGCCGCAAGCGACGAAGGCCCACAACGAAATCGGTTCGATGCCATTGTCAACGATGCGCTTTTCGCGAGCGCACGCGGCGGCTTCGCGGACCACTCGCCCGTGGGCCTCGGTCACATTGATCGAGTCCTCGAGGTCTGGTGTTTGGTTAGGCAGGGACATGTGTGAACTTAGGTATTAGGTAAATGAATTCAAGGGGCGATCTTGGCTTTCGCAGGCGCGAAATTCAGCACCGCCGGGACGGCTTGGTCCTTCTTGAGCGAGAGCAGGTAAGAGACGAGAGCTTTCGCCTCCGAGCTGGGGACCAGCTCGCTATCGCCGTGCTTGCCGAAAGGCAGCGCGCCGCTTGACGAACTTCCCGTGACCTTGTGTTTGTCGAACAGAAACTTGTGGGGCGGGCAGGTGGATTTCCAACGCTGCGGGTCCTGCCGCGGATTGTAGAGATGGGCGAACAGCCACTGCGACGGGTCACCACCGGCCGCATAATCTGTCTCCACGCGGCGGCCGAGATTGGAAAGATCGGGTCCCACGCGCGAGACGCCGATCTGTGCGAATTTCTCGCCGAAGAAATCATAGGCATTCGTTTCACGCCGGGTATCGCCGCGATCCGGGTCCGCTTTCACGCCGCCCCAATCGGGCCGATAGAGATCGTTGCCCGCATAGGTCGGGCGGACGAGCTGCGTGTGGCAGAGGTAGCAACCGTTTTCCGCATAGACCTGCGCGCCGTCAGCGATGCGCCCGGTGCGTTTGGGGAAGAAAATGCCGGTGCTGCCATCGGTCGCTTCGGAAAGCTGGATGGGCGCGAGATTACGCATCTTGATGAATGGCACGACGACGATCGCCAGCCAAGCGACGCCGAAGCTGGCGGATAAACCGAGAATGAATGTGCGGAGGCTCATTAGGAAAATTGCTGAAGTTGAACTCTGAAACCCACTGTCAGTGGGCGGGCATGTGGCCCGGACCGGCGTTATCGATGTCGCCCTCTTCACCATGCGGACCAGGGCCATGACTGTGCGCGGAAATCAGCAAGGTCGGATGCGAACTGCGGCGGCCCAGGCGCAACCACATCAGGGTGAGGTGGATGAAGAAGAACACGTTGGAGAACAGGATGAAGCACCAAGCGATGGTCGTCGCCACCGCATAAGGATAAGCACGCGTCGCGGCACCCTGCCATGGCTGCTGCCAATCTTCCTGACCGATCCCCTGCTGAAGCCCGCCGAAGAGGGCAACCAAGGCCACCGTGATGATGCCATACACTGAGAACAGGAAGTGAATCTTGATCAGGCGGCGGGAGAGCCACTCGCGGCGCGTCACCCGCGGCACGATGAAGTAAATCGCGCCGAACATCACGAAGCTAAAAAATCCATAGAGCGCGAGAATTTCAAACCCATAACCGGAGAGCGAAAACTGCGCCAGCGGAAGTGTGGACTCAGGCAGATTCAACACCACGGCGGAAAATGCGAGAAGGATCAGGCCGCCGATGCCGGCGATGGTGAAACGAAGCGCCGGGCTGCTGGCCACGACTTCCGGCGAGGCGAGCGTCGTGCGCAGAAGATTGATGGAGGCCGCAATCGCGGGAACGAAAAGCAACACCGTGGCGGCTGCGCCCACGTATGGCAGGAAATAAGGAATCGGCGCGCCCGCGAGTTTTTGCATACCCGCCCATGGCGCGATGATCGCGAGCGACCAGAACCCGAGTTTCGCCAGCGAGTAGCTGTAAACCGCGCGCCCGGTGACCTTCGGCGCTAGGTAGTATGCGGTCCCGAGAGCAACCGGAGTGAAGAAGAGGAAGATCACAGCCGACTTATACCAAGCATTGATTCCCGCAGCCATGACCGGATGACCGGGAATACAGTGCAGCAAGGTGTTCGCCGTGATGAAGATCCATGGAAACCAAACCAGCGCGGCGAGCAGATACCACTGGGAGATATAGACATGGCCCCCGGGGCGCACGCGGAACTGGATGAACGACCAGATCAGGATCGCGAAATAACTGAAGAGCAAAACCGGCCAGGCGAAGGCGGGAAACTCCATCCATGGCATTCCCGTGCCGTTGCCCGAGAGGATTCCGACCAATCCCAGAATCACACCGAGATTCCAGATGTGGCCGGCGGTAAGAATGAGTCCGGCCGCCGTGCATTCCTTGCGGGAAAGCCGCGCCATCATCCAGATGATCACCGCGAAAGCAGCCTGGAATCCCCAACCATAAACCAGCGCGTTGATATGAGCCGGGAAAACCCGCCCGTAGGAAAGGTAGGGGCAATCCGCTAGAAACTCGGGACTGTGCACCTTGGCGGAAGCAATGATTCCCAGCACGATCGAAACCGCGAGCCACGCGGCGCCGCTGGTCAGGAAAAACATGACGGGGTGACGCAGCGAACGATCAATCCCCGCGCGTAGCAAGGCGTCCTGTTCAGTAGAAGTTGGGATGGCGGATGACATCGGCTTTGAAGATAAAAAGGGAATCGAAATTAAGGCTTGGTGAGTTCCGCGGCGGTGACTTGTGGCTTGCCCACTTCACCGCGCAACGCGGCGACCTGCTCGGGCTTAACGGCGGACGCCTTGTTGCCGAAGCTGTTGCGGATGTAGGTAAGCACGCCGGCGATCTGATCGTCGGTCTGATAGCTCAGAGCCGCCATGCCGCCCGGCATGTTGTATTCCTTGCCGGCGACCGTGATCGGGCCGACCAAGCCGCGAAGCTGGATTCTGACGAGATTTGATACTGGCCCCGTGACCCACTCAGAACCCGCAAGCGGCGGAGCGATCGGACCACCCTCGCCATTCTGGCCGTGGCAGGCGCCGCAAATCATGAACGAGGCCTTGCCAACAGCCATCACCGCGGGATCGATGGGCTCATCGGTCGCTGCTGGAGCGTCAATCGCCGAGGTGTCCACCGCGGGAGCGGCGGCGAGTTTCTTGGCCGTCGCCGAACCGGGAACGACCTGCGCCGGCGTCTCGACAGCCGTCGGCTTGGAAGCGGCGAGCTGCTTGCCGACCACCAGCGTGGCGGCCTTGATCGCCTCGGCGGAAAGACTCGCGGCTTGCGCGGCGTCGATCTTCGTCTTGGTCTCGTAGCGGGGTTTCGCGGCGGCGTCCTCAAGGGTCGTCGGCTCGGAACGTGCAAAAAGCCAGATCACCGCCAGTAGCACGGCGAAGATAAAAAAGGTGCCGATACCCCACCAGAAAGTGGTGAAGCGGATGATCGGATTGTCGCGGGATGGGTCCATGTGCAAAATTGAAAATCAGTTGGAGACGTTCGCGGATTCGAGGATGCGCGGGTCGCGGTTCGGATAGAGCGAATGCTGGCCGAGGGCGCGGATGAGGATGAAGATGAAGGCCGCGCCGATGGTCACGAAGGCGAGGACGTCACCCCAGAAAGCACCCGGAATGGACACTTGGATATCACCAAAGACTTCCGGCTTGATCTTGCCAAGGGAAACGCCGCGCTCGGGGATGATGATCAGGTAATGATCCAGCGCGTGCATCACCAGCGTGTAAACCGCGACGATCGAAAGCAACTTGGGATTCTTCTTCAACCAAGCCTGCAGCAGGACGACGAAGGGAACCACGAAGTGACCGAAGACGAGGAAATACATTGCGGTGTTCCAGTTGCCGGTGTTGCGGATCAGGAAGTAGGAGGTTTCCTCGGTGATGTTGGCATACCAGATCAGGAAGAACTGCGAGAACGCGATATACGCCCAAAAAGTGGTGAAGGCGAACATCAGCTTGCCCATGATGTGGAAATGCTCGGGTCCGGTGACGTGCTTCAGATGGCCCATGCTCTTCAGCCAGGTGCAGACGAGCACGATGACCGCCATCGAGTTCAGCGCGGCACCGGCGAACAGATAGACACCCCACATCGTGGAAAACCACTTGTAATCTAGGGCCATCGCGAAATCGAAGCCGGTGAAGGTGATGGTGAGGGCGAAGATAATCAACGGATAGTTCGAGTGATAGCGGGCCTTCAGCAAGCGGGCAGTTCCTGGATTTGGATCGGTATCCTGATCGGTGGAAAGCTTGCGCAGTCCGTAGATGACCGCGCCGAGCGCGACGAGGTAGAACGCCACCCGTCCGTACCAGAACGGCAGGTTCATGAACCAATACTTGTTATACAGCAAGTGGTCCACGTGATGGAGATGCTCCTTCACGTTGCCATGCGCCTCGCGGTGGATGTTCATCCACTCGTAGAGATACTGCTGCACTTGCGGGCAGAGCAGCGGGATTCCGAAAAGGAACACCCATGGGAATGTCGAACCGAGGTTCTCGAAGGTCCGCCGGACGGAAGTGCCCCAACCGGAGTTGGAAACATTGTGCAGCAGCGTCCAGAACACTCCGCCGATGGAGAGAGTCAGGAAGAAGTAGAACGCGAACAGCCAGGAGTAGGCGAATGGCCCGCGGATTTTTTCCGGGGCGAAGAACAGGAGATACAGGCTGACGACGGTGCCGAGAACGGCCACGGCTAGGGCGATGCTTTTCACTTTCGCCACCTTGGAGGTGTCGAGGTGATCGCCGTTGATCGCGATGTCTGCGGAGGTGACGTGGTGGTGTGCCATTTCGATAGAATCAGGGAAAAGTTATTTAGCCTCTTTGGCGGCCTGCAAGGTGCGGACGTAGGCGATGATCGCCCAGCGGTCGTTGACTGGGATGTTATAGCCGTAGCCGCCCATCATGCCTTTGCCGACGGTGATGGTTTCGAACATCCGGCCGTCGGGATAAGAGGCGGATTTGAAGGTATCGAGGTGGAAGTTGGCGATGCCGGGAACGCCATACTGCCCGGTGATCCCCTGCCCGTCTCCGGACTTGCCGTGACAGACGGCGCAGTAGATTCCGAAGCGTTCTTTGCCGCGCTCGATCAGTGACAAGGCGGACTCTTCGGTTAGTTTCAGTTCCTCGGGCATTCCCGAACCGAAGTAGTCGCCGACGTGGCCGGTGTAGTAATAACCGGTCTGGCCGCCGAACTCGTATTCAGGAATTCCGCCGATGGATTGCGCTCCGGCTTCGTTGAGTCCGCGCGGCTGCGTTTGGTTCACCGGAAGACGGGCGCCATGGCCATCCGCGAAAAACGGGTCGACACTCTGGGCCTTGACCTTGTCCTGGTTGTCCATGTCCGGGAAAATCCGGACCGGCGGCTTGGAAAACTTCTGGCCGCGAACTCCGAGGAGACCGACGACGATCAACGCGACGAGCGCGTAGGCGAGGAAAAAGTAACGCATCTAAAGTTTAGAATTTAAGATTTAAGATTTAAGATTTTCTCCCTCAGTCTTCTTCTTCGACCAGTTCGATGTTGGAACCGCCGATGTCGGCGAGCATATCGCGCGTTCCATTGGGGCTGAATTTCGGGTCACGCGCCTCGATGGCGATGAAGAACCCGTCGTCGGTGGCGCGGTGGAACTGGCGGCTCGCGAACAACGGGTGGTTGAGACGCGGAAGCTGGATCAAGGCAAGAAGTCCGAACAAAACGGTGAAACCCGAGAACAGGATCGTGAGCTCGAACATGATCGGAAAAAACGCGGGCACCGTGAAGATGTTCGACGGTTTCGCCTGGACGATGGTCGGGTAGATGACCACCTGCGTCGAGTAAGCGAGGGCAAACGCCGTCGCGCAACCCGTCATGCCGCCAAAGAAAACGAACCATGGCAGGATCGAGCGCTTCATGCCCATCGCGCCGTCAAGTCCGTGGATCGGATAGGGCGAGTAGCAGTCCCATTTCTTGAAGCCGGCGTCGCGGATTTTCTCCGCGCCCTTGTAAAGAGCGGATGCGCTCTTGAACTCGGCCAGATAGCCATAAACGCGTTTGCGGGTGGTGCTCACAGTTTGAAATTTCAGATTTTCAGATTTTCAGATTCTCAGCTTTTACTCTCGGCGAGTTCCTTTTGATAGGCGGCTTCGACAACGACGCCGTGGTCGGGGTGGTGTTCCTTGTCGTCGAAGTGCGGATCGGACTCGAGCAGCGTCCACTTTACTTCCGCGATGTTGATGCAGGGCAGGAAGCGGAGGAACATCAGGAACAGCGCGAGGAACAGCCCGATGGTGCCGACGAAAGTCATGATTTCCACGCCGCTTGGCGAGTAGGTTTTCCAGTCACCTGGCAGCCACATCCGGGCCAGCGTGGTGCAGATAATCACGAAGCGCTCGAACCACATGCCGACGTTCACACACATCGCGACGATCATGATGACCCAGAGGTTTTCGCGGCAGGCTTTGAACCAAAAGACCTGTGGCGAAAGTACGTTGCAGCTCATCATCGCGGCATAGGCCCACCAGTAAGGACCGGCGATCCGGAACTTGAAGGCGTCCATTTCATAAATCGCGCCGGAGTAGAAGGCGACGAACAGCTCCATCAGGTAGGCGTAACCGACGATCGTGCCGGTGAGCAGGATGATCTTCGCCATGTTGTCGATGTGCTTCATGGTGATCAGATCCTGTAAACCGTAGATGAAACGGGCGGGAACCATGATCGTGAGCACCATCGCAAAGCCACCGAAGATAGCGCCGGCGACGAAGTAGGGCGGGAAGATGGTGGTGTGCCAACCGGGGACCACCGAGGTCGCGAAGTCGAACGAAACGACCGAGTGCACCGAGAGCACGAGCGGCGTGGAAAGCGCGGCTAACAGCAGATAGGCCATTTCATAGTGGCTCCACTGGCGGTTGCCGCCGCGCCAGCCGAGCGAGAAGATTCCGTAGAGGATCTTGCGGATGCCGGGCTTGCAACGGTCGCGGATGGTCGCGAGATCGGGAACCATGCCGAGATACCAGAAGATCAGCGAGATGGTGAAATAGGTGGAAACCGCGAACACGTCCCACAGCAGCGGCGACTTGAAGTTCTGCCAGATCGCGTTGGCGTTAGGCACCGGCGCGAGGAACCAGGCGAACCAGACGCGGCCGACGTGGAAGGCGGGGAAAATGCCCGCGCAGATCACGGCGAAGATCGTCATCGCTTCCGCCGCGCGGTTGATGGAGGTCCGCCAGTTCTGTCGGGTGAGGAAAAGCACCGCGGAGATCAGGGTTCCGGCGTGGCCGATACCGATCCAGAACACGAAGTTGGTGATGTCGAAGCCCCAGAACACCCGGTTGGACATGCCCCAGACGCCGACGCCGGTGGAGACGAGGTAAGTCAGACCACCGCCGACGCCGATGAGGGCGATGAGTGCGGACGGGATGAACAACAGCCACCAGAGGAAGGGCTGGCGGTTTTCGACTACGCTGCAGATGCGCTCGGTGATCCAGTGATAGGAACGCCCGCTGAGAATGAGCTTTTCGCGCTCAAGCACCGGGAGTTTCACTCCGGTGTGCGTCTCAGGTGGGGTTTGGGTGGTGGAAGCCATGGTTAGGTAAATGCTGAAATACTGAAAAGCTGAAAACCTGAAATCAGACCATGTGGACGGTCGCCTTGCCGATGAACTTGGCGTCCGGCATCTTCGGATTCGGGTTCTTGACGCGGGCCAGGTAACTGGTCCGCGGGCGGGTGCCGATGTAGTTGAGGAGATCGTAGTTCCGGTCAATACGTTTGCTGCGGCCGAGAGCGGATTTCTCCTCGTCCAACAGGTTGCCGAAGGTGATGGCGTTGGCCGGGCAGGCGTCTTGGCAAGCGGTCTTCACCGAGTCCACTGGGATGCGGAGGGTGTGGATGTTGACTTCCATCTCGGTGGATGGCTTGCCGGCGACGAGCGCCTCTTGCTTCTGGCCGCGCTTCTGACGGATCACGGAATCCTTGAGCCGCTGCACGCAGTAGGTGCATTTTTCCATCACGCCGCGCATGCGGATGGTGACGTTCGGGTTCTTCTGAAGGTGGGCCGCCTCGCCGACCTGCTTCTCCCCGAACGGACCTTTGTAAAGGTTGTGGGCGATGAGCGGGTTGCGCTTGTTATAGTCGAAGTAGTTGAAACGGCGGGCCTTGTAGGGGCAGTTGTTCGCGCAATAACGGGTGCCGATGCAGCGGTTGTAGGCCATCGCGTTGAGGCCGTCTTCCGTGTGGATGGTGGCGTTGACCGGGCAGACTGTTTCGCAGGGTGCAGCCTCGCACTGGACGCAAGCGACCGGTTGCGGGACGAGCTCGGGATTGTCCTCGTCGAAGGTGTTGTCCTTCTGCGCGGCGAAATAACGGTCCATGCGGATCCAGTGCATTTCGCGGCCCATGGCGACCTGCTTCTTGCCGACGATCGGGATGTTGTTCTCCGATTGGCAGGCGACAAGGCATGAGTTGCAACCCATGCAGGAGGATAGGTCGATCGACATCCCCCACTGATGGAGCGGGTCGTTGATCAACGGCTGGGCCTTGCCGTCCTTGCCGGGGTGGAATGCCGAGGAGCTTTCCGGCTTGTAGAGCGAAATGTTAGGCGGCGCGTGGGAGTCGTTGCCTTGCTTCGGCACGTTCGCGAGCTGGGCGGCGAACGAACCCTTCTCCTCGTCCTCGAGCGTGGAAACCTCGCGGGCAAGGGCGCGGCCATACATGGCGCTGTGCTCTTGGGTGAGGGCGACCGAGTAGCGGCGGTTAGTCGGGGTCGCCTTCGCGCCGGTGGCGAAATAGGCGGTGGCGGCGGTGCGCAGTGGATAGGCGTTGAAGCCGCGGTTCACGCCAACGAGGCCGACGTGGGACGCGTTGAGCGGTCCGCGCTTGAGCTCGTCGTGCTCGTCGAAGCCTTGGCCGTAGCCGAGCGGGATGACGAGGGTGTTTTCGGCCTGGCCGAAGGAAACGAGCACTGGGATTTCGAGGGACTGGCCGTTCACCTCGACCTTGATCATCGGCGAGGTGCGGTTTTGCGCCTCGTCGTCGGGGGAGCGCGAGCCGAAGGGAGTTTCGAGCTGGATGATCTGGTCGTAGATACCGAGTTCCTTGGCGGTTTTCGGTGCGACGAGCGCGACGTTGTCCCAAGTGAGTTTGGAAATCGGATCGGGAGCTTCTTGGAGCCAGCCGTTGTCGATCCAGCGGCCGTCGAAGATCGAGGAGTCGGTGGCGAAGATCACTTCGAGCGAATCCTTGGTCGGCGCGGTGGCGACAAGCGGCGCGGACACGTCATCGCGGGTGGCCGGACTAACCAATGGATAGGCGGAGCCTTCGAAGAAACCGTCGCGCAGGAGCTTTTTCCATGCGGCATCCCCTTCCCCGCCGACAGCGGAGAACGTGGCGCGGACGGCGGTGTAGGCCGGGGAAGCTGCGCCTTTTTCGCCTTCACCGTTGAGGAGCTTGCCGTCTTTGGAAAGCAGGGCGAGAAGGAGTTCGAGCTCGGAAACGCAGTCTTGATAGAGCGGCAGGATCATCGGCTGCACCACCGTGTAGGTGCCGCGCGCGCTGCGTGCGTCCGACCATGACTCGAGGTAATGGGCGGCGGGCAGATGCCAGGTCGAGGCATGCGCGGTCGCGTCGGTGCGGGTGCCGAGATGGATGCTGGTCTTGAGCTTGGCGAAGGATTCGCCGAACTTGAGATCCGCCGGAGCGTCGAAAACCGGATTGGAAGGAGTGAGAACGAAGAGGGTTTCAACAATTCCGGAATCGATGTCCTTCTTGAGCGCGGCGATGTTTCCGAGGCCCTTGGTTTCGGTTTGGACCGCGACGAGCGGCTTGCCTTCGCCGATGTTGCCGAGCGCGACATTGATCGCATGGGCGATCAGGTGGACGGAAAGCGATTGACGGGAGCCTGCTAGAACGGCGGATTTACCGGCGTTTTCCTTGAGATCCTCGACCAGCGCGGCGACCCATGCGACGTGCTTCGGATCGGTGAGCGCGGGCGAGACGATGGCGGCACCCACCTTCACACCGAGACCGCGGGCGATTTGCGCCGCCACGGCGTTGACCTGGCTGGGAGCGATCCGCAGGCGGTGATCCGCCATGCCACCGGTGAGGGTGAATGCGGCTTCCACTGCATAGAGACGGTTCATTTTCGACGCGTCCGGCTTGTCGGTGTAGGCTTTGCCCTCCGGCTTGCGGCGGTCGAAGAACGGGGTGACCGGACCTTGGTTGTCGGTGCCGGCGAAGTCGCAGTCGAGCGCGAGAATCCGGTCGGCCTTGGCGAAATCGGCAACCAGCTTCACGCCGTCGCCCAGTGCAACATTCGACGAGTCTCCGGTGAGCGCTTCGTACTGATAGAACTTCGCGACGGAGAATTTCGCAGCCAGCTCCTGGGTCAGGCGTGCGCGGGTCGGGCTGTCATCGGCACCAAACAGGAAACCGACTTTTGAATATTCATCCGCAGTGACGGCGGCGAGGACCGCTTCCAAATCCGCACGCGAGCCGGGTTTCCCAGCCTTGAGGACTTTCCGCGAGCGCGATGGAGAATAAAGATCGAGCACCGAAGCCTGGGCGAAGGCGTCGGTTCCTTCAGCGTCCGGGTGAAGCTTGTTAGGAGCGAGTTTGGTCGGGCGACCTTCGAAGGTAGTCACCACCAGCGGCGTCGCCCCCTGGGCGCGCGGCATCGAGGACGCGTAGTAAGTCGCCTTGCCGGGGATCACCCACTCGGGCGCCTTGGTGTAAGGAACAATGTAGCTTTCCGGACGGCGGCAGGCGGCCATGCCGAAACCGGCCAGCGCGGTGGACGCGCCCATCAGCTTGAGGAACGAGCGGCGGGAATTCTCCGCGTCCTCCTCGTTGGCCATTTCCGCGGCACCCTGGGGGAACTCGCGGTCCAGCCACTGGCGGAATTCCGCGGTGTCTTCAAGCTGACCCGCACTGCGCCAGGCGACGGTGGTTTCGCCGGCGGGAACTTCGGGGTGATGCCAAATACGCTTGCTCATGTTAAACTGCAGGAAAGGTGGGAATCGGAAAAACGGGGATCAATGGTGGCAGGTGGCGCAAGTTTCCTTGGGTTTCACCATGAACTGCTCCTTCAGCTTGAGGCCGAGCTCCTCGGTCGTCTTGACGCCGAGTTGCGGGTTGTTGGAAATGTAGGTTTCCGCGTTGTAGCTGAAGTTATAGACCTCTTCGAGCGGGCGGAGATTCTTCTCCGGGGCGCGGTGGCAATCGAGGCACCAGCCCATCGAGTGCGGCTGCGCCTGATAGACGACCTCCATCTTGTTGACGTCGCCGTGGCAGCTCTGGCAGGAAATCCCGCGGTTCACGTGGGCCGAATGGTTGAAGTAAACGTAGTCGGGAGACTTGTGCACCCGCACCCACTCGATCGGCTTGCCATCGTAGCCGGGGTAGTTGACGTCCATCGACTTGTGAAGTGGGGCGAGCTTCGGGCTGTCGCGCTGGACGTGCTGGTGGCAGTTCCAGCAGGTGCTGCCGGTCGGCACGTTCGAGTGGCCGGAGACGTCCACGAACGAGTGGCAGTAGCGGCAATCGAGGCCGAGCTGATCGACGTGGATTTTGTGGGAAAAGGGAATCGGCTGGGAAGGTTGATACCCGACCACCAGCGCCTTGGGCGTCGCGTAATAGGCAAATGCAAGTGCCACGCCAGCCGCTGCGGTTCCAGCGCAGACAGCGATTTTAAGGGGCAGTAGATTGGACCAACGGGGAAAAATATTTGCCATGAGGAGGGCGATGCAGTGCTCGGAGAATGGAGCTTGTGAAATTTTTCACAAGCCATTTCCGAAAAATCACGGAGAATTTAAGGACGGGCGGAGGATGCAAACGAACCGACGTGATGCAATGCCAAAAAAGAAATTTTGACGGAATTTGTAACCGGTCGCCGAGGAACCCGCTGTTTCGCTATCAGTCTCAGGAATTCGACCAGTTCAGGCCTTTTTCCTGCCTCCACCGGCGGTAAGCGCCGAACTGCTCGCCCTTGCTCATCGCGCGCCTGGCGGGATCCTCGCTGAGAAATGCCTCGAAGGCCCCGCCGGACGAGGTTTCCGCCTCGGACGGTGCCGCGCCGGACGATTCCGGGTGGCTGGTGTTTTGAGCGAGGAGACCTTCGATTCGAGATAAGCGCCCGAAAATCCGAAAAATCATGAACAACACCAGGACGAGCAGTCCGGCACAGGACGAGAGGAGGATGACCAATGTGGGTGCTTCGGATTCTGACATGCGGGAGTCTTGTGAAACCCCGGCGGACTTGAGAAGCCCAAATCCTTGGACTGCGCGCAGCCTGCTGCCGCTTTCAACTGCCAGCCTGCTGGCCGGGAGTGGAAATAGCAGTTACCCAACGTGCTGTCTACCTGCAAGCCCGCCCGCAGCAGGCTGCGACGGCGGCGGTGAGCGATGAGACTGTCGTAAAAGCGGTATTGGGCCTGTTGATGGATCGCAAGGGCTTCGGCAAACAGGCGGGGCCAATCACTCGCAAGCAAGGGTTTCACGCCGCAAACCCAGACAAAGTTCCTGACCGATTGCGCGGTTTATTTCGGGTATCCAAAAAGTGGTGGGCAGGCGAAGGAATCACCACTGCGTTTGGTGTGGACTGCTCCGACATGTCGGAGCTTTCCCACTGGCCGACATGTCGGCCAGTGGGAAAGCGGGGACATGTCCCGCGCAGTCCAAAATAGAACCCGCTGCCCCTTACTTCGCCAGCTCCTCGAGCAAGGCCTGGTTCAGGCGGATGCCGGCCTCGAAGTTTTCTATCGGGAAATTCTCGTTCGGCGCGTGGATCTGCGCGTCGGAAAGGGCGAGGCCTAGCAGCAGCGTGTCCGCGCCGAGGATGTCGCGGAAGGTCTGGACGATGGGGATGCTGCCGCCTTCGCGGATGAGCACGGGCTCGGCATCGAAAGAGGCACGCAGGGCGGTTTGTGCGGCGATGCCGAATTTCGAGTTAGGGTCGGTGACGTAGGGTTTGCCGTCGTGGCCCACGCGGACTTCCACTTCCACACCGGACGGGCAGTGCCATTCCAGGTGGCTTTGGACTTTTTCCATGATGTCCTTGGGGCTTTGGTCGGGGACGAGGCGGAAGGAAAGTTTCGCAAATGCCTCGGCCGGGATCACCGTCTTGGAACCCTCTCCCTGATAGCCGCCGCCGATGCCGTTGACCTCGGCGGTGGGCCGCGCCCAAAGACGCTCGGCGGAAGAGTAGCCTGGCTCGCCAAATAGACCGGGCGAACCGGTGACTGCTAGAAAATCCGCGTCACCCACGCCGGGGATGTGGGACCACATTTCGCGCTCCCATGCTTCCAGCGGGCGGACATGGTCGTAAAACCCCTCGATGGCAACCCGGCCGTCGAGCGCGTGGAGGCTGGAGATGAGCCGCGCCATGGCAGTCGCCGGATTGGCGACCGCGCCGCCGAAGAGACCGGAGTGGAGGTCGCCCTTGGGACCGCGCAAGATGACCTCGCAGCAAGCCATGCCGCGCAGGCCGTAGCCGAGAGTCGGCACGCCGGGAGCGACCATCCCGGTGTCGGAAATCGCGATGATATCGCACTTCAGCTCGTCGCAATGGTGGAGCAGGAACGAGGCCAGGCTGGGACTGCCGATTTCCTCCTCGCCCTCAAACAGGAAAATCAGATTCACCGGCAGCTGTTTGTTTTCCCGCAGGGTCATCTCGACGCCGAGCACGTGCGCCATCATCTGGCCCTTGTTATCGGTCGCGCCGCGCGCCCAGATCCTGCCCTCGCGAATCACCGGCTCGAAGGGATCGCTGGTCCACAACGACAGCGGATCGACTGGCTGCACGTCGTAATGCCCGTAGATGAGCACCGTGCGGCGGCCCGCGACGTGTTCGTTTCTCGCGATCACGATGGGATGCTTCGGCGTCTCGTGGAGCTCGGTCGCAAGGCCCATCCCCGCGAGTTTGGCGATCAACCATTCCGCGCAGGCCCGGACATCGCCGGCGTGGTTGGAGTCCGTCGAAATGCTCGGAAAGCGGAGGAACGAAAACAGATTCTCAAGTTCGGGGGTCACGGTGGAGATGCTTGTCGCCCAGACGCCCGCCCCGCAAGCGGAATTCCTTAAAAGACCAGACCCCGGAATAGAAAGCGCCGGCAGGCGATGCGGGCGGCAGCAACGCGATCCGGCTGTCTCAGCCGGGAGCCAAGCCGTGATTCGTGTTTTGATGGGCTCTTGCACGGTCCGCCGTTTCGTGGCACTTAGACGCCGGACGCGCGTTCCGCATCCCGGTTTTCAGCATTTCAGCATCCAATCCCTATGTTCTCCTCACTCTCCGACAGCCTCGACAAAACCTTCCGCAACCTCCGTGGCGTCGGCCGCATCTCGGAGAAAAACATCGCCGACGCGCTCCGGGAAATTCGCATCGCACTGCTAGAAGCCGATGTCGAATTCGGCGTCGCCAAGGACTTCATCGCCAAGGTGAAGGAAAAAGCCCTCGGCGAGGACGTGCTCAAGTCGATCAAACCGGGCGAGCAGATCGTCAAGATTTTCCACGACGAGCTCGAAGCGCTGCTCGGCGGCGACCAAGCCCCTCTCGACCTCAACCCGCCCGCCCGCATCCTGATCTGCGGCCTCAACGGCGCGGGAAAAACCACCACCTCCGCCAAGCTTGCGAACCGCCTGAAAAAAGAAGGCCGCCGCCCCCTGCTCATCGCCTGCGACCTCTATCGCCCCGCCGCCATCGACCAGTTGGCCATGTTGGCAAAACAAATCGACGTCCCCTGCTACACACCCGAGGCCACGGAAACCGATGTCGTCAAGGTCGCGAAAGACGCGCTCGCCTGGGCGGAGAAACAACAAGGCACCGTGCTCATCTTCGACACCGCCGGCCGCCAGGAAATCGACGAGCGCCTCATCGCCGAACTCAAGCGCCTGCACGATTTCGTCCAGCCGAAGGAAACGCTGTTAGTCGCCGATTCGGCCACCGGCCAGCAAGCCGTCTCCGTCGCCCAGCACTTTGACGAGGCCGTCGGGATCACCGGCATCATCCTCACCAAGCTCGACGGCGACGCCCGCGGCGGTGCCGCGCTCTCGATGCGCGCGGTCACCGGCAAGCCGATCAAGTATGCCGGCGAGGGCGAGAAGTTGGACCAGTTGTTCGAATTCCACCCCAGCCGCATGGCCGACCGGATTCTCGGCATGGGCGACATCGTCGGCATGGTCGAGCAAGTCGCCGACAAGGTGAACGAAGCCGACGCCATGCGCTCGATGAAGCGGATGCAGGAAGGCAAGTTTGATTTCACCGACTTCCTCGATCAGATGAAAATGATTCAGAACCTCGGTCCGCTCGAAGGCCTGCTAGGCCTAATGCCCGGCTTCAGTAAGATCAAGAAGCAGCTCCCCGCCGGAGCTTTCGACACCAAGAAAATCAAACGTACCGAAGCCATCGTGCTCTCGATGACGATGGTCGAGCGCCGCCGCCCGGAGATCATCAAAGGCTCGCGCCGCCAGCGCATCGCCGCCGGTTCCGGCACCTCGATCATGGAGGTGAACCAGCTCATCAAACAATTCGGCGAGATGCGCAAGATGATGAAGTCGCCCAACAAGATGAACGCCATGATGAAGCAAATGGGCGGAGCGGGCGGCATGAAGGACATGATGAAAGGCCTCGGCGGCGGCAAGTTTCCGTTCTAAAGATTTCACTAACCGCCAAGACCAACGCATTCCTCGCCGCCTCGGTGGGGTCAGTGAAAGCGCCGGGATAAACCGGCTTGGAATAGAGAATGAAAGAGTCTTACAGAGAAAACCTAGCCAGTAGCTCTGGCCACAAGCCCTACGCTGGGAGCGGTGACGCTCCGGGTGTAGCATGGGTGCGTGGCGACGCAGGC
>CAMDLP010000050.1 GCA_945901795.1 Akkermansia muciniphila
ATTCACCCCCGCGCCCCCTCGAAGAAGAACGGGAAGAAGATGCAGGAAGAAGAATTTTGATAGAAGTTCTCGAAGAAGATCCAACGCAAGCGCCATCCGACGTTCACACCGCCCAAATCATCCGGCTTTCAAATCGCCGCCCGCAGACCAGGTGCTGGTGATCGATCATCCGGAACGATCCGGACCGCAGACTGCACGGGTGTTTGCCGAGGGATTGGCGCTTCCTATGGGGCTATTGCCCGATCTCGATGGCAATGGCGCGTTCGTCCAATACGGTTCGCAGATCCGCCGCTATCTCGATACTGACAAGGATGGAAAAGCGGACAAATTCGATGTCGTGCTCGAGGGCTTCGGCATCCAAGACTCGCACCTCCTGCCGCACCAGTTCGAGAGGGCGCCGGGTGGCTGGATCTACGTGGCGCAGGGGCTTTTCAATGACTCGACCTTGCGTCGTCCGGGTGGTCTCCCGTTCGCGGATGGCTCGAAGGAGAAATCTTTCAAAGCCTGCAAGCTCGCTCGCTTCCGACCGGATGGCAATGACTTCGAACTCGTCAGCGCAGGACCTAACAACATCTGGGGATTCTTTCAGACCAGGGCGGGAGAAACATTTCTCCAAGAGGCCAATGACATGGGAATTCCCGTCACGGAGTATGAGCCCGGCACCCACTACCCGACCAACTCGAAAGACAAGCTGCGCCCCTATGCGCCGCAGATCCCGGCTTCGATGAAACCGATCATGGGCGGCACCGGCCTCAGTGGCCTCGCCGTCGCCGAGGACCGCGACAGCGCTTTTGCCAAAGCCTACGGCGGCGATCACGTGATTTATGTCGCCAACCCGATCACCGGTCGTATCCAGGTCATCACGACCAAGGTGGAGGAAAATCGGCATCCTGAGTATTCCAAGCGCGAGGATTTCCTGGTTTCCAGCGATCCCTGGTTCCGCCCCGTGTCGATCCACTTCGGCCCCGATGGCTTTCTCTATATTGCGGATTGGTACAATAAAATCATCTCGCACAACGAGGTGCCGAGAGCCCATCCGGACCGCGACAAGACCCGCGGGCGCATCTGGCGGATCCGCCCGGTGGCCGCGAAGACGCCCGCGCCGGTGAATCTAACGGCCATTTCCGACGACAAGTTGATTGGTATGTTAGGCGGTCCGAGCGCCCGCACGGCGGCGATGGCCTGGGCGTGGCTGGGGGAGCGGAAGAATCCGGAAACCCTCGCGAAACTTGCCCGGATCGCGGTCGAGCCCAAGGCCGTCATGGCTCGCAGGCTGGATGCGTTTTGGGCGCTGGAACTCGGCAAGGCCGTCACTCCCGCCATTCTGAAATCCCTCATCGCCGATCCCTCGGCAGCGGTCCGCTACCAGGCGGTTCGTGCGGCCGGAGAGCTTCAGATTTCTCCTGCGGAATTCGTTTCTCAGTTAGACAAAGCCCCGGACGATCCAAACTATCGGGTCCGCGCCGCGCTGGCGAATGCCGTGCGCGGCCACCGGGCACCGTCGCCGGAAATGATGTCGCTCGTCGCCCGGCTGGGGCGCGAACCGCTGAATGCGGGCCAGTGGGAAAAGTATGACCGCGAGTTCGAGCGCTACCTGGCCCGCTGGGCGATGGAAACGCATTCCGCTGAGACGGCGAAGATGCTGGAGACGGATCGTTCGCTTTCGCAGGAAAACCGCTTGCTGGTGATTCTCGCGCTGGAGCCCGGCAAGGCGGCGTTTTCTTTGGTGAAGGAGCTGCCTTCACTTTCCCGCCCGTTGACGAAGGACGAGCTGACGTTGTTGAGCTCCCAGATCGCTCAACCGGCGGTGTTGGAGGCGTTTCAATTGCTGCTCGGTGATGAGGCGCGCCGGAAGCCGGTCTTGCAGAATCTAACCCGTCTCGATGCCAATTCCCTGGCGAATCCCGTCCTCGCGGCTGCGGTTTCCGCAGCGTGTGAGGCAATGCTCTCCAAGTCACCGAATACCGAGGATCGCGCGTTGGTGCTGAAGCTGGTGCGGTTGTTCCGCCTGGCTTCGCTTGAGCCGGTGATTGCTGCGGAGATCAAGGCGGACGCCCGTGCGGAGGACCTGACCCGGACGCTTTCCGCACTGCGTGAAATCGGCTCCAACCGGGTCGATTTGTTCGCGGGTTTGCTGGATCATCCGGATGACGCGGTCAGGCGTGAAGCCACCAGTGCGCTGGCGTTTTCCTCGGACATCAAGAGCGTCGATCTCCTGGCAGCCCGCTGGGCGAAGCTTCCCGGCGCATTGCGGACGATCGCAGTCGATGGGTTGACATCGTCGAAGGAGAAAGCCTCGGTATTTGCAAAAGCCGCTTCAGGCGGAGCCTTTCCCGGCCTCGACGCCGGGGCCTTCGAGAAACTGCTCGCGGTGCTTGGCCGCGAGGATGTTATGCTCGCAGCACTGATGGAGAAGACGGCGGGCATGTTCCGATCCGTGATCCGCATGCCTGGCAAGGGTGGGAAAATCGCTCCGCTTGATCTAACTGGCCCGTTCACTGTTGAGACCTGGATCAAGTTCGATCCCGGCATCGACCACAATGACAGCCTGCTGGGCACTTCAGGCGGGGCGGACTTCAATTTTTTCCAAAGCCGTCTGCGTGTGTATGGAGGAAAGGAAGCCGGCGATCTTATCACGGCGAATCGCGTGCTTGTTCCAGACGTGTGGGTCCACTGCGCGGTAACGCGGGATGCGGAGGGGAATTTCCGGTTCTATTTCGATGGTGAGCTCGATCAGGACAAGTGCCGTGCGTATCGTGAGCCGCTGGTAGGATTAAAGATCGGGGAGGCCAACACCGGCCAGCCAGCTGCCGCGCGGTACGAGGAATTCAGGATCTGGAATGTCGCGCGATCCGCAGACGAGATCCGGGCAAGCTTTCGCACGAGACTCGGCCAGGAAACGCCCGAGTATTTGGTAAAGAAGTTCACGGGTGAGGCTCCTGGCAACCTTGGTGCCGAAATGACCCATGATTTCCCGGCTCTTGTGACTCCCGCCGAGGCCGCTGCGGCTGCCGCGAAGTTCGCGAAATTCACTGCGATGACAGGGAAGCCCGGCGATCCGGCGGCCGGTCGCGCCCTCTTCCAAGCCAGTTGCATGATCTGCCACCAGGTGAAAGGCGAGGGCCAGCAAATCGGACCGGACCTCAGCGGCGTCGGAGCCATGGGCATCCAAGCCGTCCTCCGCAACGTGCTCGATCCCAACGCCCAGCTCGAAAGCGGCTACTACCGCCACGATGTCTCGCTCACCGACGGGTCGCTCGTCAGCGGTTTTCTGGTCGAGGAATCGAAGGAGTCGCTCACGATCCGGCCAATCGGAGCCGATCCCAAGGTTATTCCGCGCGCATCTGTTGCCGGCCATGCCATTTCAAAACGCTCACTGATGCCGGAGGGCTTGATTGAAGGCTTCAGCGAAACACAGGTTGCCGACTTATTCAGCTACATCAACTCGCTGAAGTGATCTCATCGGAAACCCTGACCTCAAATTGCAAAAACCCATGATCCGCCGAGTTCTATCCATCGCCCTCGTCAGCTTGCTGGCCGTCATCCCGGCCGCGGCGGAGGCCCGGCGGCTTGAAGTCCTGTTCCTCGGCGACAACGGCCATCACGACCCGCTCGAACGCTACCGCGTCCTCAAGCAAGCCCTCGGCCCGCAGGGATTCAACCTCACCTTCATCGAGGATCTCGACAAAGTCACCCGCGCGAACCTCGATTTGTATGACGCCCTCATCGTCTATGCGAACCATGAAAAAGCCAAGGTGCCGGAAGCGATCCTGCCATGGGTGAAAGATGGCGGGGCGCTCGTCGCCCTGCACAGCGCCTGCGGGAATTTCCACCCATCCAAGGACTGGTTCGACCTCGTCGGAGGTCGCTTCAAGAGCCACGAAGGATTTGAATTCAGCCCGAAAACCGTCGATACCGAGCACCCGATCACCAAGGACCTGCCCGTGCTCAAATCGTGGGACGAGACCTATCAGCACATGGACCTCACCGCGGACCGCCACCTGCTCCAGGTCCGCGAGCCGATGAACAAGGGCGAGACCGAACCCGAGCCATGGACATGGACCCGCACCGAGGGCAAGGGCCGCGTCTTCTACACTGCCAGCGGCCACGACCTTCGTTGCTGGGACCAGGAGGCCTATCAGATCCTCGTGAAACGCGGCATCCTCTGGGCCATCGGCGAGAAAAAGGCCGCTGAATTCGCCCTGTTCAAAATTCCGCCGCTGGTGACGGAGGTTCCGGAGGTCGCGAACCGCACGCATCCGGAGATCCCGATGATGGAGCTGCAAAAGCCGCTTTCCCCCGCAGACAGCGCCGCGCACACCCAGGTTCCCGCCGGCACCAAGCTGGTGCTTTTCGCCTGCGAACCGATGGTCATCAATCCGATTTCCATCGACTGGGACACCCGGGGCCGCGCGTGGGTGATCGAGAGTTTCGGCTACCCTAACAACGTTCCCGACGAGCCCGGCAGCGGGCAGGACAAGATCAAGATCCTTGAGGACACCGACGGCGACGGCCGCGCGGACAAAATGACAGTCTTCTCCGAAGGTCTGCGCCATTGCACGACCAGCGTTTTTGTCAAAGACGGCGTGGTCGTCACCGACGGCAGGGACATCGTCTATCTGGGCGACGAAAACAGCGACGGGAAATCCGACAGCCGCAAAGTGCTCGCAACCGGCTTGGGAATCAGTGACACCCACGCCGCGACATCGCAGTTTCTCTATGGTCTGGACAACTGGATTTACGCCACCGTCGGCTACAGCGGCGTGGACATCGACCTAGCCGGCAAGAAGCACAAATTCGGCCAGGGCGTTTTCCGCTTCCGCCCGGACCTGTCGAAGTTGGAACTGCTTCAGAACACCACCAACAACACCTGGGGCCTCGGCTTCACCGAGCAAGGTGACGTCATCGGCTCGACAGCTAACAACAACCCGTCGTGGATCCTCTCCATCCCCGCGGCAGCCTATGCCGGCAGCGGGATCCCGCAGTCGAAAACCCCGCGCCTCGACACTTCGGTCAAGGTGGACCGCAACGCGAAGACTCCCTCCGAGCTCAAACCTCCCAAGATGTTCACCAACACCAAGGACGTCACCCAGGTGGATCAAATCGACTGCTACACGGCCGCGGCCGGGCACCAATTCCACACCGACAATCTCTTGGCGGGCACCTTCTCCGCCAACAACTCCTTCATCTGCGAGCCCACGGGACACATCGTCGCCACCGGAGAGCTGTTGGAAAACGGATCGCTCAAGCAAACGGTCCTGCGCGGGAACAATGCCTTCGCCAGCGCCGACGCGTGGGCAGCACCGGTGGCCGCTCGGGTCGGGCCGGACGGCGCCTTGTGGATCGCTGATTGGTATAATCCCATCATCCAGCACAACGTCGTTTTCCGTTACTACAATCCGGCGCACAACTATGACCAGCCGCACAGCCCCTATCAGAGCGGCCGGGAAAAAGGCCCCGGCAAGGGCGGTGCTTACGAAACCCCGCTCCGCGACGCCACACACGGCCGGATCTGGCGGATCGTCCCGGCCAACGCGCCCGTCCGCAAGGGAACCGGCATCGCTCCTTCCAAACCCGCCACGCTTATCGCCGGACTCTCCTCGCCATCCCAGCTGATCCGACTCCAGTCCCAGCACCTGCTCGTCGAGCAGGGCGGACTCGAGGCGGTCCCTGCATTGGAAAAGCTGGTCACCGGCGACGCGCCTCTCGCGGCCATTCACGCGATCTGGACGCTGGAAGGCCTCGGTGCCGCGCGCGGCGTTCTATCAGCCGCGCTCAAGTCGCCGCATCCACTTGTCCGTCGTCATGCGATGCTCGCGCTTGGCGCGAACGATCCAACGGTGGTCGCCGCCTTGCCGGTGCTTCTTGAAAAGTCCGGTAGCCCGCGTGAGCTCCTTTACGTCCTCACCACCGCCGCCCTCGCGCCGCAGGACGCGGCCGTTTCCGCGGCCCTGTGGAAACTCGTTTCCAGCGAACAGCGGATGGACGGAACCTTGCAAGAAGCGTCCAGACTCGCCATGCGCCGCCAAGGCCTAACACTGCTCGGGGTCGACCTCGCCAGGTTCGGCGAAGGACCACCGACGACTTGGCAGGACAAGGAGATTCTCGCCGTCGTCTCCCGCATCGCCGCCAGTCCGGATCGCGCGGCGCTTGTGAAATTCGCGACCACCGCGCCGCCCGGATTGCGCGGCCACATCGAGCGGATCCTCGCCGCACCGCCGGAAATCGACCGGACACCGGTGGATGTTCCTAACCGCTTCATCGGCGGGCGCGATCTCTACATGAAGGCGTGCATCGAGTGCCATCAGGCGGATGGACGCGGCGTGCCGCAAACCTTCCCGCCTCTCGTAGGTTCCGAGTGGGTCAAGGGAGACCGCGACACCCTGCTCCGCATCATCCTTGGCGGACTTTCCGGCCCCATTGAGGTGAACTCGGTGAAATTCAACTCGGTCATGCCCGGACACAGCCACGTCAGCGATGAGGAAATCGCCTCGATCGCCAGCTTCGTCCGGTTCGCCTTCGGAGAGATCAAGGAGAAGCCCGTCACGCCCGAGGATGTCAAAGCGCTGCGGCCCGATGTGGAGAAGCGGAAATTCGTCCCATGGACCATCGATGAATTGCGTGTCTTTGGTAAATGAGCGGGGATCGACTCTCCTTCAAACAGTTCTTGGGTGCACGCTGAAACAATGGATGTTTCCCGGCGTAGCGGAACAACCCATGGCAGCGGCCCTCATCTCCGAAATCAAAACCGGCCTCTTGTTGACAGCGTTGGCCGCATGCCAGGCATCCGGGCAATCGTCCGAACTTCTCCCTCCCATCACCGTGCTCGCGGAGCGTCAGCTGGGCGAGCAACCGGCCGTCTCGCTGGCGGAGTGGTCCCGCGACGATTTGCGAAAAGCCGCCCCGCGGACCATCGACGAGATGCTGGCGAAGGAGCCGGCGTTCTCACTCTATCGGCGGCAGTCGTCGGTTTTCGGCAATCCGACCTCGGCGGGCGTGAGCCTCCGCAACACCGGAGCGACCGCCGCCTCGCGGACCTTGGTTCTGTTGGACGGCATCCCGCAGAACGACCCGTTCGGCGGCTGGGTTTACTGGGCGCGCTACGATGCGGCGGCGCTCGATTCCATCCGCATCGTGCCTGCGGCGAGGGCGGCGGTCTGGGGAAACCAGAGCCCGGCGGGAGTGATCCAGATGAACGGCCGCGCACCGTTTGAAAACCGCCACTCGCTTAAAGTCGGCGGCGGCAGCCAGGGAACTATCAGCGGCTCGACTTCCCATCAGATGACCAACGCGGACAAGACGCGGGCGGTTTCATTCTCCGCCTTCGGCCTGCACACCGACGGCTTTTTCGCGGTGGATTCCTCGCAGCGGGGCCCGATCGACCGCAAGCTGGACACCGAGCTCGCCGGAGCGGATCTGAAATTCGCCTGGCTCGCCGCGCCTGGCCTCACCATCGAGCCGATGGTTTCGTGGTATCAGGAAAACCGCGGCAACGGCACGCCCCTAACCGGCAACTCCACCGAAGCGCTGGACCTCTCGCTGCGCGTCACCTCGGCTGATGGGGATTTCTCCTGGCAGGCGCTGGGCTGGCACCAGCGGCGGGAGTTCGAGTCCGTTTTCAGCTCGGTGAACGCGGACCGCACGGCGGAAACGCTCGCGCTGGACCAGTTCGACGTGCCCGGCCGCGGCACCGGCGCGGCGTTCACGACGCTGTGGGACGGCGGCGGAAAATGGACGGTCAGCTCCGGCGCGGACACCCGCTTTCTATCCGGCGAGACGAATGAAAACGTCGGCACTTTCCGCACGCGTGAAGCGGGCGGAGATCAGGCGCTGGCCGGGATTTTCGGCGCTGCGGCCTATCAGGCGGACGAGCGGACCCGAGTCGATGCGAGCGTCCGGCTTGACGGCTGGCAGTTGAGCGACGGGCGCAGGATTGAGACCTCGGCGACCGGAGCAGCACTGCGGACGGACGATCAGGACGACCGCGATGGCATCGAGCCTTCCGCGTCGGTCGAGCTGACGCACCAGCTCCGGGATGGTCTGGCAGGGCGAGTTTCCGCAGGCACCGCTTTCAGGCTGCCGACTTTGAACGAGCTGCACCGCCCGTTTCGCGTCCGCAATGACATCGTCGAGGCGAATCCGGAGCTGGACGCCGAGCGGTTTTTCAGCATCGAGGCGGGGCTGGATTGGGAACCGGCGGAGAGCCTGAAAATGAGCGCCGCGGTTTTCCATCACTGGATTTCGGACGCCATCGCCAACGTGCCGGTGACCGATCCGGCGCAAATCACGGAGATTTTCGGAACCATCCCGCCGGGCGGCAGCGGCTCGCAGCGGCAGAATGTGGAGCAAGCGCAGGTGACCGGGATCGAGGTGAAAATCGAATGGCTGCCGGCGGACGCGGTGACGCTCGATCTCAACGCCCTGTGGTCGCACACCGGGTTCAGCGAGTCGCCGGACCAGCCGCTGCTCGATGGCAAGCCGTTCCCACAGGCACCCGACCTGCGGCTGATCGCCAACGCCGAGTGGCGGGCGACCGAGCGGATTTCCCTGTTCGCGGGCTGCGAATACGGCACCTCTCAATACGACGACGCGCTGGCTAACCGCTCGATTCCGGATTTCACCAGCGTGCGGATCGGCGCGGCGTGGCAGGTCGCGGGCGCGATCTATCAAATCAGGATCGAGAACCTGCTCGACGAGGAAATTCAAACCGGCCTGAGCAGCGACGGGATTCGCACCTTGGCCGCGCCACGCTCGCTGTGGATCTGCGCGGAGTGGGAATTTTGAGACATCCTCGACAGGAATCACTCTCCGATTGCGTTTCAATGCGAATTCATGATTCTTCCCGCCATGCGCCCGTTCCTACCCATGCTGCTTTGCCTCTGTGGCATCGCCTCCGCCCAGAAAATTAAGGTGGAGGAACTCTACGCCAAAAACTGCTCGGGCTGCCACGGCGCGAAGTTCGAGGGCGGCCAGGGCGGCTCGCTCGTCGATGGCGTGTGGAAACACGGGAGCACGGATGCCGAAATTTCCAAATCCATCGCCAAGGGCAATCTCCAGCTTGGCATGACTCCGTGGGAAGGCGTGCTCAGTGGCGACCAGATCCGCTCGCTCGTGATTTTCCTCCGCGAGAAGGAGAAGCAGACCCTGGTCAAAGGCATGGATTTCCCGAAACCATCACCCGACACCGTCACCAAGACCGAGCTGCACGACTACCGCATCGAGACCCTCGTGGAAGGCGGTCTCAAAAATCCCTGGGCGATCGCCTTCCTTCCCGACGGCCGCAAGCTGGTCACGGAAAAATCCGGCCAGCTGCGATTCATCACCGGCGACGGGAAACTGGATCCCGAGATCATCGCAGGAACCCCGCCGGTGATCGAGCACGGCCAGGGCGGACTGATGGAAGTGGCGGTTCACCCGGACTACGCGAAAAACGGCTGGGTTTACCTCGGCTTGTCGGACGGCACCCGGGAAAAACGCGAGGGCGGCAAGGACGAGGTCCACTGCCTAACCGCCGTCGTCCGCGGCAAGATCAAGGGCCACCAGTGGACCGATCAGGAATGGATTTACCGCGCCGATCCGAAGTTCCGCTCGGGCGCGGGCGTCCACTTCGGGACCCGTTTCGTCTTCGACAAGGGCTACATCTATTTCGTCATCGGCGAGCGCGGCGGCCTGATGGAGGTGCAGGACCTCTCGCGGCCTAACGGCAAGATCCACCGCCTTCACGACGACGGCCGGGTGCCCGCTGATAATCCCTTTGTGAAAACCAAGGATGCAATTCCCGGCATCTGGTCCTACGGCCACCGCAACCCGCAGGGCCTTGCGATGGACCCCCGCGACGGCTCGCTTTACGACACCGAGCACGGCCCGCGCGGCGGCGACGAGCTGAACCTCATCCTTCCCGGACGGAACTACGGCTGGCCGGTGGTCACCCTCGGCATGAACTACGACGGCATGCCGATGAGCTATGCCGGTCCCGACGGAAAAACAATCCTGTCCGTCACCGAAAAAGAAGGAATTGAACAACCGGTCGCCTACTGGCTCCCATCCATCGCCGTTTGCGGCTTAGATTTCTATACCAGCGACAAGTTTCCGAAATGGAAGAACGACCTGCTAGTCGGCGCGCTCGCCCAGCAGGAAATCCGTCGCCTCCGCATCGTGGACAAAAAGGTCGTCTCCCAGGAAATCATTCTCAAGGACATCGGCCGCGTGCGAGACGTCGCCATGGGTCCGGATGGATTGATCTACGTGGTTCTCAACGGTCCTGACCGCCTCGCGCGGCTGGTGCCGGCCGGGAAGTGAATCGAAGAAATCACTCATTAAGCCACCATCGGGAAAAACAACACGTTGTTTTCCAAATCCTTGATAACTCACCTTGGAAAGGTCACTTTCAAGCAATGATTGGCAGAGCGAAAATCACCGGCAGGCCTGATTTTGATTTCACCATTCACTTCTGTATTTGCCGTTAGGATTCCAGTGCCGATATTCCCGTATGATCGCTTCCCGAGTTTGAAGCGCATTCCACAGGTAAAATGCCCGCTGCTAGTGATTCACGGCGAGGAAGACACACTCATTCCTACTTCCCATGGCCGGCGGTTGGTCGACGCTGCAAAAGTAGCGGATAAGAAATTCCTTGGGATTCCCGGTGCCGGACATAATGACCTTTTCGAAGTCGGCGGAGGAGAGATCGAAATTGCGATCCGAAATTTCGCGCTACGAGTATCTCCGCCGCGGTCAGCGGAGACGATGATGGGATTGTGAACGATTTCGAGCCTTCAGAGCGGCACCACCATGCCCTCGGCTTCGGCGAGTTTCTTCTGGTTGGCGTCGAAGGTTAGAAATTGGGCCGCACCGAGGTGGACGGCGGTGGCGACGTGGAGGATGTCAGCGAGGCGGTGGCCGCCGGATTCGGTGTGTTTCGCGCTGAGTTCCTCGGCGATCCGGTGCACGTCCGCCCAGTCCGGGGCGACCATTTCCAAAATCCCGTCTGCGAGATCGGACTGCAACGCTCGCAGCATGGCCGCGCCTTCGGTTTTGGAAAAACCTTTGCTGCGGTCCTTTTCGAAAAGGCGGGATTGAAATCGGACGGACTGGCGGAACTCGAGCAGCAGGAATGTGGAAACTGGCAATGGCTCGGACAAAGACTTCTGATAGATCGCGGCCTGTAGTGAAGTGTGCTGCTTGCGGTAAAGCGAGCAGAGAAAGGAAGTGTCGGGATAAACATTCATCCCAGATCACCCTCGAGTTCCGCTTCCCGCATCGCCCGGACTTCTTCTTCGGTGAAGACCCGCTCGCCCCAGATTTCATCGAGCCTTGCCATAAAATCGACTTTGGGGTTTGCGGCTTTTGCCGACTTCGGAGTGGCCGAGAGAAATCCAATCGGCTTTCCGCGTTTTTCAATGCGGATTTCCTCGCCCTCGCCGAGCCAGGCTTCGACTTTGGAGAAGTTGTTCCGGAGGTCGCGGACGGTCACGGTTTTCATGTGGACAAATTGTGTCCACATCGAGGATTTGTCAATGACGCGAAAAAACCGGACAGGTTTCCCTGTCCGGCTTTTTGATAGATGAATGAATTCGCGGCGACCGGTGATCGCCGCTACGCGGGTTACATCATGCCGCCCATGCCGCCGTGGTCGTGACCATGGCCGCCGCCACCGCCTGCTGGCTCTTTGGCTGGCAGGTCGGTGATGAGGGCCTCGGTGGTGAGCAGGAGTCCGGAGATGGACGCTGCGTTTTGAAGCGCGGTGCGGGTGACTTTGGTTGGATCGACCACGCCGGATGCGATGAGGTCTTCGAACTTGTCGGTCGCGACGTTGTAGCCTTCGCCACCTTTGCCTTTTTTGACTTGTTCGACGATCAACGCGGCCTCGCGGCCGGCGTTGGCGACGAGCTGACGGAGCGGGGACTCGACGGCGCGGGCAACGATGCCGGCTCCGGTCGCTTCGTCACCCGTGAGGCCGAGGTCGCCGATGGCGGCCTGGGCGCGGATGAGGGCGGTGCCACCACCGGCGACGATGCCTTCTTCAACGGCCGCACGGGTCGCGTGGAGGGCGTCTTCGACGCGGGCTTTCTTTTCCTTCATCTCGGTTTCGGTGGCTGCACCGACGTTGATGACGGCGACGCCGCCTGCGAGCTTGGCAAGGCGCTCTTGGAGCTTCTCGCGGTCGTAATCGCTGGTGGTGTCTTCGATCTGGCGACGGATTTGGTTCACGCGGCCAGTGATGCCTTCGGAGGTGCCGCCACCTTCAACGATGGTGGTGTTTTCCTTGGTGATGGTGACGCGCTTGGCTTCGCCGAGGTCGCTGAGTTCCACGCCTTCGAGCTTGATGCCGAGGTCTTCGGTGATCACGCGGCCACCGGTGAGGATGGCGAGGTCTTCGAGCATGGCCTTGCGGCGGTCGCCGAAACCAGGAGCCTTGACGGCAGCGATGTTGAGGATGCCGCGGAGCTTGTTGACGACGAGGGTCGCGAGGGCTTCACCTTCGACGTCTTCGGCGATGATGAGGAGCGGACGGCCGGTCTTGGCAACCTTTTCAAGGAGCGGAAGCATGTCCTTGAGGGACGAGATCTTCTTCTCGTTGATGAGGATGTAGGCGTTTTCGAGATACGCTTCCATGGACTCCGGATTGGTGACGAAGTAGGGGCTGAGGTAGCCCTTGTCGAACTGCATGCCTTCGACGACTTCGAGGGTGGTTTCGATGCCCTTGGCTTCTTCCACTGTGATGGTTCCGTCCTTGCCGACCTTGTCCATGGCTTCGGCGATGATGCCACCGATTTCGGCGTCGGAGTTAGCGGAGATGGAAGCGACCTGGGCGATTTCCTTGGCGTCGGAGACGGGCTTGGAAAGCACCTTGAGTTGGGCGACGATCGCTTCGGTGGCCTTCATGATACCGCGTTGCAGCGAGATCGGGTTGGCACCGGCGGTGACGTTGCGGAGGCCTTCCTTGTAGATGGCTTCGGCAAGCACGGTGGCGGTGGTGGTTCCGTCGCCTGCGATGTCGGAAGTGCGGCTGGAAACCTCGCGGATCAGTTGGGCACCCATGTTTTCATAAGGGCACTCAAGTTCGATTTCCTTGGCAACCGAAACACCGTCCTTGGTGATGGTTGGGGAACCGAATTTTTTGTCGAGGATGACGTTACGTCCAGCAGGCCCGAGGGTCGCTTTGACGGCGCGTGCAAGTTTTTCCACACCGCGCAGGAGGGCCTGGCGTGCGGCTTCGTCGAATAATAATTGTTTAGCCATGATGGTATAATTTGAGATATGAGATTTGAAATTTCAGATGAGCGATTAGCCCACGATGCCGAGGATGTCGGATTCGTTGATGATGAGGACTTCTTGGCCGTCGAGTTTGACTTCGGTGCCGCCGTATTTGGAGATGAGGACCTTATCGCCGACCTTGACGGTGAACTCGATGGCGTTGCCATTGTCGTCCTTGCCGCCAGTGCCGAGGCTGAGAACTTCAGCTTCTTGGGGTTTTTCCTTGGCGGTGTCTGGAAGGACGATGCCGCCGGCGCTGATGGCGTCGGCTTCGAGACGTTTGACGAGGACGCGTTGTCCGAGTGGTTTAATGTTAGCCATATTATTGTATGTTTTTGTTGGTTTCGGTGAGAAGCCACTCCGCAGAGGCGGAGTGGAAAGTGTTGTAGTGGCGATCATGGGTCGCCGCGAGTGAGATGAGTTGGAGAAGAATCGAATCGCGGCGACCGGTGATCGCCGCTACTTCGATCAATCCACGACTTCGGCGTCGACGACTTTGCCTTTGGCTTGTTTTGGCTCGCTGGAGGCGGATTCGGCTGGCTCGACGTCAGGCTGGGAGGCCCCGGCTTGGGCTTGTTGGGCGGCTTCGGCGAGGGCTTGAAGGGAACCTTCGAGGTCGGTAACGGCGCTGTTGATGGTGTCCACGTTGTCGCTGGAGATCGCGTCCTTCACGGCTTGGATCTTGCCGTTGAGGAGGTCCTTGAGCTCGTTAGGGGCGTTGTCGCCGAGTTCGCCGAGCTGCTTTTCGACGTTGAATATGAGGTTGTCGGCCTTGTTCTTGGCATCGACTTTTTCAACGCGCTTCTTGTCTTCGTCGGCGTGCATCTCGGCGTCGCGCTTGGCTTGCTCGATCTCGTCCTTGGAAAGGCCCGAGGAACCTTGGATGGAGATTTTCTGTTCCTTGCCGGATTGTTTGTCCTTGGCGGAAACGTGGAGGATGCCATTGGCGTCGATGTCGAAGGTGACTTCGATTTGCGGCTCGCCGCGGCGGGCCGGGGCGATGCCGTCGAGCTTGAAGTTTCCGAGCAGTTTGTTGTCGGCGAACATCGGGCGCTCGCCTTGGCAGATGCGGATGTCCACGGCCGGTTGGCTGTCGGAGGCGGTCGAGAAGATCTGGGATTTCTTGGCCGGGATGGTGGTGTTGCGCTCGATCATGGCGGTGGCGCGGGAGCCTTCCGTTTCGATGGAAAGCGTGAGCGGACTGACATCGAGAAGCAGCACGTCTTTGACATCGCCGCGGAGGACGCCGCCTTGGATGGCCGCGCCGATGGCGACGACTTCATCCGGGTTGACGCCTTGGTGCGGGGTCTGGCCGGCGAGTTCGCGGGCGATTTCGACGACTTTCGGCATCCGGGTCATGCCGCCGACGAGGACGAGCTCGTTGATTTGGGCGGCAGTGAGGCCGGCTTCCTTGAGGCAATCGCGGACGGGCTTCTTGGTGCGCTCGAAAAGGGAATCGGTGAGTTGCTCCAGCTTGGAACGGGTGAGGGTGAGTTGGATGTGCTTTGGCCCGGTGGCATCGGCTGTCACGAAGGGCAGGCTGATGTCGTAGGACTGGGTGGAGGAAAGGGCGATTTTGGCTTTTTCGGCTTCTTCCTTGATACGCTGGAGGGCGTCGGGTTGGCCGGAAAGGTCGATGCCTTGGTCCTTCTTGAACTCGCCGACGATCCACTGGATCAGGGCGTTGTCCCAGTCGTCACCGCCGAGCGAGGTATCGCCGTCGGTGGCGAGGACTTCGAAAACGCCGTCGCCAATTTCGAGGACGGAGATGTCGAAGGTGCCGCCGCCGAGGTCATAAACGGCGATTTTCTCGTCGGACTTTTTGTCCAGTCCGTAAGCGAGTGCGGCGGCGGTCGGCTCGTTGATGATGCGGAGCACTTCGAGGCCGGCGATTTCACCGGCGGCCTTGGTGGCGTTGCGCTGGGAGTCGTTGAAATAGGCGGGCACCGTGATGACGGCCTGGGTGATTTTTTCACCGAGCTTGGCTTCGGCGTCGGCCTTGAGCTTGCCGAGGACCATCGCGGCGATTTCCTGCGGCGAGTAGGTTTTCTTTTCGCCGGCCACTTCCACTTGGATGTGGGCGTCTCCATTCGCGGCGGCGACGATGGTGTAGGGCATGCGTTTGTCGGCCTCCTTGAGCTCCGAGAACTTGCGGCCGATGAGACGCTTGGCCGAGAAAATGGTATTTTGCGGGTTGGTGACGGCTTGGCGTTTGGCGGCTTGGCCGACGAGGCGCTCACCGTTTTTGGCAAATGCGACGACCGACGGGGTGGTGCGCGCGCCTTCCGAGTTTTCGAGGACGGTGGATTCGCCACCTTCCATGACAGCCATGCACGAGTTGGTGGTTCCGAGGTCGATTCCGAGGATTTTGGACATAAGTTGGTTTCCTTTCAGTGTGTGCCTGTGACGGCGGTGGGGATGAACACGCTTTCGCAGGGAATGTGCCGGAATCCCACGAAATCACCCAATCAACTTAAAACCAAATAGTTGCATTTCAAACTGTCCCATACACCGGGAAAAATCCGGGAAATAAAGCGCCAACTTGTCACATTTGATCCGCGTCAAACTGACGCGGCGGGCGGAATTGCACGCTTTTTGTTTCCGACCTTGTGTCAGACCTCCGCCCCTGGCTAGGGTTCGCCCCACTTCATGCGAGCCCAGCCGTTCAAATGGATTGCGCGCGGTGAACCGTTTGAAAAACAGACGAACGGTTCGTCGGGCACATTTCCACCGATCCTCGAGCACTTGATCCGCCAGCGGGGCCTTCCGCCCGGCGTCGATCTGGAGGGCTACTTGCGCCCGAAGCTCCGGGATTTGGCGGATCCGTTCCTAATTCCGGACATGAAACCCGCCGTCGAGCGGGTGCTGGCGGCCATCGACAAGGGCGAAAAAGTCTGCATTTACGGCGATTACGACGTCGATGGCGTCACCTCGATCACGCTGATGCGGCGAATCCTGATGGCTTACGGCCTGACGCCGCGCTATTTCATCCCACGCCGCGGACCGGAAGGATACGGCCTGAGCACCGCGGCGTTGGCCCGCTGCATGGCGGAAGGGCCGAAACCGGATTTGCTGATCACGGTGGATTGCGGGACCGTCTCGATCAATGAGGTCGCCGCGCTGCGGGCGGACGGGATCGATGTCTTGATCGTCGATCACCACGAGCCCGAGCTGGAAGGAAAACCGGATTGCTGCGCGCTGGTGAATCCGAAATGCGGCACCGAATTCACCTATCTGTGCGCGGCGGGAGTGGTTTTCAAACTCGGCCACGCGCTGCTGAAAACCCGTCCGGTGGACCTCGATCTCAAGGAACTGATGGATCTGGTGGCGGTCGCGACCATTTCCGACATCGTCCCCATGGTCGGGGAAAACCGCCTGATGGTGCGCCACGGGCTGAAACACCTGCCAAGCACGCTCAACCCCGGCCTGCGGGCGCTCCAGGAAGTGACCGGCATGAGCGGCACCGCGACTTCCATGGATGTCGGTTTCCGCATCGGCCCGCGCCTCAACGCCGCCGGGCGGATGGATGCGCCGGAAGACGCGCTCGCCACCCTGACCACCGATTGCCGCCGCACCGCCCACGAGCTCGCGCAGAAACTCGACGCTTATAACAAGGAGCGCCAAAACCACGAAGGTCTCATCCGCCGCGAGGCGGTGGAAATGCTCACCCGCGATTTCGATCCGCTGCGGGACCCGGTGATCGTGCTCGGCTCGCGCTCGTGGCATCATGGCGTGGTCGGCATCGTCGCCTCGCGCCTGATGCGGCAGTATCATAAGCCGGTTTTCGTCATCGCCATCGATGCGGACGGTGTCGGAAAAGGCTCGGGCCGCAGCATTGAGGGGATTTCCCTGGTCGAGGCGATCCGCGCCTGCGAGGGCGATCTGATCGCCGGCGGCGGCCACGCGATGGCGGCCGGACTTTCCATCCACGAGGACAAGCTCGACGACTTCCGGAAAAATTTTACCGATTACGTTTTAAAAAACAGCAACGAGGAGCAGCGCCGACCCAAGCTGATGTATGACGCGGAGATTTCCTTCGACCAGCTCTCGCTGGAATTCCTATCAAGCTACGATTTGCTCCAGCCCTTCGGCAGCTGCAATCCCCAGCCGGTGTTCATTTCGCGCGAGGTCGGCCTGAGCCGCTCGCCGCTGCACATGAAGAACAACCACCTGCGCTTCATGCTGCGCCAGGGCTATCACGAGCAGGACGCCGTGTTCTTCGGCGGCGGCGAGCATCCGCTGCCCGACCCGCCGTGGGACGTCGCGTTTACGATCGACCGCAATACCTTCCGCGGGCGGACGACATTGCAGCTCATTATCCAGGACGTGCGGGCGGCGGCGGGCCATTGAGTCCGCCCGTTCCCGCCGGACTCACCAGCCGAGAAGCCGAGTGATCGCGGCTCGCAGCGCGGTTTCCAGCACCGCCGCTTCACCGTGACTGAGAGGGATCGTCACTTTGCGCAGGGATTTATCCGCCGTGGCCTGGCGGGAAACGCTCAGAAGATAGGGAGCGCGCTCCGGGTCGTCCTGATAGCTCAGCTCGAACGCGCTGTTCGCCTTCTCCGACTGGTGGAAAAGCTTCGCCTGCGGCAGGCGGCCCTGCAATGCGGCGAGCACCGACCCGAGATCGGACAATCCCCACTTCATGGTGATCTTGTTTTCCCAGTCGAACTGCTTTTCACCCGACTGCGCGGCGGCATCGACAAAAACGGAGCCTTTGGCGGGATTGAGACCGAAGCGCACCACGCCGCCGCTGCCGCGGGAGTTCGGCTTGTAGATCGCGTATTCGGGGGAGCGCTCGGTGGCGGACGGGGAGGATTCGAGGACGGTGTCATTCATGGCATTGGTTGGTTGGATACATTTGCAAAATGACACTTCCAGAATCCTCGCGCAAGCAAAAAGTGTTCAATCGAACATTTTCATAAGAACACTTAACCTGTCTTGAGTGTTCTGCACGGCGGATTCAAAAATGAACCTTGGCCCGCCCCGTTCCCGCAGGCAGGCTCCGCCCAGTGAACGCCCGCGTGTTGATCGACGGTCCTTCGGAGCTCGTCTTCGACTATGCCATTCCGGCAGGGCTCGACGTGCGCCCCGGCTGCCGCGTCCGCATCCCGCTGCGGCGGAAATCGGCCACCGGCACCGTGCTTTCCACCGGCGAGGCGGAGCAGGCGGATTTCGCGCTGCGAGAGTTGGAATCGCTGATCGATCCCGAGCCGCTGATCACGCCCGTTCTCCTCCGCACCGCGGACTGGATCGCGCACTACTACGGCTCCAGCATCGAGTCCGTGATCCGCTCGGTGCTGCCCGAGGGCGTGCGCTCGGAGGAAAATTCCGCGAAGACCCGCCGCGTCGCGGTGCTCGATGCCGCGCCTGATCCGAACGTGCTCACGAAGTTAGAAAAACGCGCGCCGCGGCAGTTCGCCATTCTTTCCCTGCTGGCACACGCGCCGGACGTGCGCCTGCCCGTCGCCGACCTTGGCGATGGCAATGCCGCCGCGCTCAAATCCATGGAAAAGGCCGGCCTGCTCCGGCTCGTCGCCGAGGAAGTCCGCCGCGATCCGGACGCCGACGACGTCGAGGAGATCCTCGAATCCAAGCCGCTCGTCCTCAACCCCGGCCAAGCCGCCGCGCTCGACGTCGTGCTCGCCGCCGTCGCGAATCCCGCGACGGCAAAGCCCATCCTCCTGTTAGGCGTCACCGGTTCCGGCAAGACCGAGGTCTATCTCCAAGCCGCCCAGCGCGCGCTCGATCTCGGAAAAGCCGTGCTCGTCCTCGTCCCGGAAATTTCCCTAACTCCCCAGACCGTCCGCCGTTTCAAATCCCGCTTCGCCTCGATGCAGGACCAGGTCGCCGTGCTCCATTCGAACCTCTCCCAGGGCGAGCGTTTCGACGAATGGCACCGCATTCGCAAGGGCACCGCGCGCATTGTCATCGGTGCGCGCTCCGCCGTTTTCGCCCCGCTTCCCGATCTGGGGCTTATCCTCGTGGATGAGGAACACGAAAACACCTACAAGCAGGAAAATGTCCCGCGCTACCACGGCCGCGACGTCGCCGTGCTGCGTGCGGCCTTCGAGCCGTGCGCCATCGTGTTAGGGTCCGCGACGCCATCGTTGGAATCCTGGAACAACACGCTCACCGACAAATACCAACTCCTCCGCCTCAACGAGCGCGCCGACGGCGCCTCGATGCCGCTCGTCCGGGTCGTGGACATGCGCATCGAGCAGACCAAGCACAAAGGCGCGCCTGCAATCCTCTCCGACAAGCTCCGCACGGCGCTTGAACAGCGGTTGGAAAAAGGCGAGCAATCGATCCTCTTCCTCAACCGCCGCGGCTTCGCCCGTTCGCTCCAATGCACCGCCTGCGGCCACGTCTGCCAGTGCCCGCATTGCGCCGTCGCCCTGACCTATCACCGCACCGACGAGCGGCTCGTCTGCCACGTCTGCGGCTATCAATCCATCGTCCCGCGCAAGTGCCCCGAGTGCCGCGACCCTAACATTCTCCTGCAAGGCTACGGCACGCAGAAGGTCGAGGAAGTGCTCGCCAAGGTTTTCCCCAAGGCAAAATTCGCCCGCATCGACGCCGACGCCATGCGCCGGAAAAACGCCCTGCGCGACACGCTCGCCGCGTTCAAGGCCCACAAGATCGACATCCTGATAGGCACGCAGATGATCGCCAAGGGCCTGCATTTCCCCAACGTCACGCTCGTCGGCATTCTCAACGCCGACCTCGGCCTGCATGTGCCGGACTTCCGCGCCGGCGAGCGCACGTTCCAGCTCATCACCCAGGTCGCCGGCCGCGCCGGGCGAGGGGATCTCGAAGGCGAGGTCATCGTCCAGACCTTCACCCCGCACTCGCCATCCATCCAGTATGCCCGCAAGCACGACTTCGACGGTTTTTCCGAGCAGGAGATGGAGTTCCGCCGCGAGTTCTCCTTCCCGCCTTACGCCCATTGCGCCGTGCTAACAAGCCGCTCCACCCACGAGCGCCGTGCCGAGTTCACCCTGCAAACCCTCCACCTCCGCCTCGCGGAAAACCTTCCTAACGGGATCACCCTCGGCGAGGTGCTGCCCTCGCCGCTCATCCGCTCGCACGGTCAGTTCCGTTTCCAGATCACCCTGCGCTCCCACCGCGCCCGCCC
>CAMDLP010000051.1 GCA_945901795.1 Akkermansia muciniphila
AACGTCATGGATGCGCCGACTGCGTTGATTTGTGCTAACCCTGCGGGTGAGCCGAAAACCACCCCTGAAACGCCACCCGGCTCTTGGCCGCTGGACACTCCCGGCGGACGTTTTTATGCCGAGTGGGATGATCAGGCCCCCGTTACCCGTGAGGGGCACTTGATTTTCTTTTTCATCCGGATGCCTTCCCCACCATCAGTATACCAAAACACTACCGCGACCGCGCCGATGCGGAAAACTGCTTTGACGAACTCAAAAATCAATGGGGTTGGGGCGGCTTCACCTCGCGCAAACTCGCGCCCAGCCGACTCATGGCCAACCTCATCGCCCTGTTTTACAACTGGTGGAACCTCTATCTGCGCTTCTATGACGAAGGGCATCACCGCGAAGCCATCCGCAGTCGCCCCATGCTCATGGCCGGCGTCGGGCGGCAGGTCCAAAGCGGTGGCAGGCGCACCGTAAAAGTCAGCGTGCTGCACGAAAAGGGGGATCTCATCGCCCATGCTGTTACGCAGATCAGCAATGAGTTGCATCACATCCGCGTCATCACGGAGCGATGGAGCGTGAACCAACGCTGGACGCTCCTGCTGACCCGGCTATGACGCCGATGGCTGGGTGGAAAATGGCTTCCCGGCCTGCCCGACGAAGCCGAACTCCTGCTCAGCGGGTGAAAAACCGATCGCTTTGCCACAACCTGAAGAAAACCCAAACGCCCGCACAAGGCGCTCAGCTAACACGCCCATTTTCCTTTTTAGGATCAAGTAGTCGTTCATCCCTCCAGCAGCGCCCGCACGGTCGCGGCGTCGAGGCGACTGGAGATGTCTGCGTCCGCCAGAATCCCGGCGGCGAGCTTGCCTTTTTCCTGCTGGAGCTTGTGGATGCGCTCCTCGACGGTGTCCTGGCAGAGCAGCTTGTGGACGAAGACCGGGTTGTGCTGGCCGATGCGGTAGGCGCGGTCGGTCGCCTGCGCCTCGGCGGCGGGGTTCCACCACGGGTCGTAGTGGATGACGGTGTCGGCGGCGGTCAGGTTGAGTCCGGTGCCGCCGGCTTTGAGCGAGATGAGGAAGACCGGGGCTTTGCCATTCTGGAAATCCTCGACCAGCTTGCCACGGTCCTTTGACGCGCCGGTGAGTTTCAAATACGGGATTTTCTCCTTCACCAGATGCGCCTCGATCAGCGCGAGCATGGTGGTGAACTGCGAGAATAACAGGATGCGCCGTCCTTCCTCGATCAGCACGGCGAGCAGCTCGGTGAGGAAATCCAGCTTCGCGGATTCCACGACGTCGTTCGAGTAATCCTCCGGCAGCAGCTTCGGATGACAGCAGATCTGGCGGAGCTTGAGCAGCGCGTCGAGGAACACGATCTGCGACTGCTCGATGCCGCGCGCGGCGATCGCTTCGCGGACGCGCTTGTTCATCGTGGCGCGCACGGTTTCGTAGAGGTCCTTCTGGCCGGTGTTGAGCTCGATGAGGTGGACGAGCTCGGTTTTCGGCGGCAGTTCCTTGGCGACCTGGTCCTTGGTGCGGCGCAGAATCAAGGGCGCGACTCGCGATTTCAAAACCGCGTTGCGTTCCATGTCGCCGTCTTTTTCGATCGGCGTGCGGAAGCGTTTGTTGAACGCGTCTTCGGTGCCGAGGAAGCCGGGGACGAGGAAATTCATCAGGCTCCAAAGCTCGCCGAGGTGGTTCTCGATGGGCGTGCCTGATAGGCAGAGCCGGTTCCTTGCATCCAGCTTGCAAGCCGCCTGCGCCATCTTGGAGCGCGGGTTCTTGATGTATTGCGCCTCGTCGAGCACGACCAGGTGAAACGGGACGGTGGCGAGCTTGTCGATGTCGCGCTGGAGCAGGGCGAACGACGTTAGAACGACGTCGGCGTGCGGAATGGAGCGGAAATACTTTTTCCGCTCCGGGCCGTTGAGGACTAACACGCGGAGGTCCGGCGTGAACCTGAGCGCTTCCGCCCGCCAGTTCGGGACGACGGAGGTGGGCGCGATGACCAGCGTGGGCAAGCCGCGCGAGTGGCCGGATTTTTTTTCGGTGAGGATGTGCGCGAGAGTCTGGAGGGTTTTTCCGAGGCCCATGTCGTCGGCCAGAATCCCATGCAGCCCATGGCGGGCGAGGAACTGCATCCAGTGGAAACCGGCGAGCTGATAGTCGCGCAGGGTCGCCTGCAGGCCGGTCGCGGTCGGCACCGGATCGATGCCGGAGAAGTCCTTGAGCTTGGCCGCCAGCTCGGCGAGATGCGGCGGGGTGTCGATGCCGAGCCCGTCCAGACCGGCGAGCGAGGCGGCGTCGAGCGCATGGAGCCGGGCCTTGTCGGGGAATTTCGGGTCGATCAGCGCGGACAGATGATTGAGGATTTTCCGCACGCGGCCGATCGGGAGTTTGAGCGCGTCGCCGTCCGGCAGCGGCGCGTAAATGTGGCCGTTGTCCGGGCGGTCGAGGGTTTCCTCGAGGAAATCATTTTCTAGCAAACCCGCGAGGATCGGCAGCAAGTCGTAACGCTGGCCGGCGACATCGAAGCCGACGGACAGGCTGAACCAGCCGCCGTCGCCGGGATCGAGCGAGCTCTGCCAATTCACCGGATCGGCTTCGTGGACGCGGTGGCCGACATTATCCGACACGGTGACGAGCCAGCCGAGTGATTCCAACTTCGCGACCATCTCACCGCGGAACTGGTGCCAGAACGCGTCGGTCGGGACGCGGCCGGGATCGGGAAACCAGCGGTCCGGTGACTTGTTCTGATGGGTCTCGCGGGATTTCAGGTTGAGCAGGAATTTCCACGCCGAGTTGGATTGGAGCGAGGAAAGCCCGGTGTCGCGGAGCTGCTGGGTGGCGGCGTTTTCCGCAGCCGCATCGTGCTGGAGAATCGCGGCGTGGTCTTCGTGCGTGATCGAGCTGACCCACTCCGGCGCGCTGGAGCGCAGCGAACTCCGGTGCGGACCGTAAACCACCGACGCCTCGGCGGAAATCCAGAAGTCCACGTTCGGCTGGCCGAGCGATTGCAATAACAGCCGCGTCGCCTTGTCCACCGGCTCGCGGTTCACCCGCAGCTCGAAGCGCGCGTCCATCCGCAGCCGCGGCAAATCCGGTGGCGGGTCGTGCATCAGTTCCCGCGCGCTCGGCAGGGCGGCGGCGACCGCCCCGGCGATTCCGCGGCCTTGCAGCCGGGACGGGTCGCGTTCCTTCGCCGCCTTGGTGAGGAGCGCCGCCGCGTGATGGCAGAAATTTCCGACCTCGCACGAGCAGAAGGTTTCGAAATCCCAGCCGCCGCCGGCCTGCCAGAGATTTACCTCCGCCTCGTCCTTCGCGACCATGCCTAGCAGACTCACCGAACCCGGCGCGGTTTCCTCGGTCCGCAGGTTCCTCACCTTGCTAACAAGCGAATTCGCGGCGGCGAGGATCTCGTCGTCGAAGCGGTCCCGCCACCGGGACTCCCCGAGGAACGATGAAATGTCAGTTGAAGGCTGCAAGGCGGGCAGATTCAAGCATGACCGCCCGGCGTCAAGCCCGGCGCGCCTGGGTCAGGCGAGCCAAAGTGCTTTGAGCGCTTCGGCGCGGGCAAGAGCCTCATTACCGATGAAATTGGCGTGGCCCATTTTCCGGCGGCCGCGGGCGTGGCGCTTGCCGTAAAGGTGGAGATGCGCCTCGCCGTCCTCGAACAGCGGCAGCCAGTCGGGCGGGGTGGTTTCGTCCTGCCACATGTCGCCTAGCAAATTGAGCATCACGACCGGCGTGAGCAGGCGGGTGGAACCTAACGGCAGGCCGATGACGGCGCGGAGCTGTTGCGCGAACTGCGAGGTGACACAGGCGTCGAGCGTGTGGTGGCCGGAGTTGTGCGGGCGCGGGGCGATCTCGTTGACGAGCAGCGAGCCGTCGGATTTCAGGAAAAATTCGACTCCCAGAATGCCGCGATAATCCAGTGCTTCCGCCACCCGGCGGGCAATGGCCGCAGCCTCCAAAGCCACCGCCGGCGAGACGCGGGCCGGGACGATGGAGACGTCCAGGATGTGATGGCGATGGCGGTTTTCCGCCGGGTCGTAGGTGACGGTGACGCCATCCGCACCGCGCGCGGCCATCACGGAAAGTTCCTTTTCAAAAGGCACCCACGCTTCTAACACGGCTCGCGGAGCTTCGAAGGCGGCCCAGATTTTTTCCGGATCCTCGTTGCCTTCCAGTTTGACCTGACCCTTGCCGTCGTAGCCGAAATCCGCGGTCTTGAGCACGCCCGGACCGTTGAGCTCCTTCATCGCGGCGGCTAGATCGGCGGCGCTGGAAATCACGGCGAACCAGGTGTGCGGGATGTTGTTTTCCCGCAGGAAATTTTTCTCCCGCTCGCGGTTCTGGCAGATGCAGATGGCGTATGGCGATGGATACAGCCCCGTGCATTTCGCGACTGTCTCCAGAGTCTCGCGAGGAATGTTTTCAAACTCCACGGTCGCCACCGTGACGCGGCTGCAGAAATCCTTGAGCGCCAGCGCATCGTCGAACGGTTTGTCGATGACCTCATCCGCGCACTCGACGGCGGGCGCTTCGAGTCCGCCGGTCCAGATGACCGTGCGCACGCCCATCCGGCGGGCGGCGAGGGCGATCATGCGGCCGAGCTGGCCACCACCGATGACGCCGACGACACAATGCGGCGCGTGAATAGGAAGGGAAGAAGACATGAAATCAGTCAATGGGATCGAGAGGAGGCAGCGCGGCCGACTTCACGGCGGCGGTCTGGTTTTTGCGGAAATCAGCGAGTTTTTCGGCGAGGCCGGCGTCGTTGTTCGCGAGCATGGCCACGGCGAAAAGCGCGGCGTTCGTCGCGCCTGCCTTGCCGATGGCGAAGGTGGCGGTGGGGATGCCGGCGGGCATTTGGACGATGGAAAGCAGCGAGTCCACACCTTGCAGCGCCTTGGATTCCACGGGCACGCCGAGCACCGGGATGTCGGTGATGGCGGCGGTCATTCCGGGCAAATGCGCCGCGCCGCCGGCACCGGCGATGATGCATTTCAGGCCGCGGCCGCGGGCTTCCGTCGCATAGGAAACCAGCTTGTCCGGCGTCCGGTGGGCGCTCACGACCTCGGCTTCCCAAGCCACGCCAAAGTCGCGCAAGGTGCGGGCGGCGTGCTCCATCGTCGGCCAATCCGATGTGCTTCCCATGATAATTCCGACGACTGGCGCTGTGTGCATCTGCGGAACGTGGCGAACCGGTCGCGGGGCGTCAATACCCGGCTCATCAGCCCAATCCGCCGTTCGGGCGGTGGAATTTTGGGTTGGTGTGAGCGGGAGACATGGATTAGCTTGCCGCTCCCCGAGGGGAAATTATGGCGATACAAGGTGAAGAACTGGCTCTGGCTTGCGCGAAGGCGGCGGATGATGTGAAGGCGGAGAACATCCGCGTGTTGGACATGCGCGGGGTTTCTAACCTGACGGACTACATGGTGGTGTGCTCGGGCTCCTCGATGCCGCAGTTGCGGGCGATTTTGCGCGACGTGGCCGGCAAGGTGGAAGAGATTTACGGCGTCAAGCCGACGATGACCGAGGGCAAGGCCGACACCAAGTGGGTGGTCTTGGACTACATCGACGTGATGGTCCACGTGATGAGCGACGAGCTGCGCGAATACTACGGATTGGAAGATCTGTGGAAGGATGCGAAGGCCGTGGAGTGGCTGGCGGCGGACAAGTCCTGATCTCGCGGACGTCCTGCGGGGCGGGAAATTTTTCGGAATAGAAATCGATTTCCAAATCTCCCATGCCTGCCGATGAGTGAGTTCGCAGAGTTAGTTGATGCCCATTACCAAGCGTTGTTCCGCTTCGGGATGTCGTTGACGCGCGATGTGGACCGGGCGTCGGATCTGGTTCAGGAAACGTTCTGCATCTGGGCGGCGAAGAACAGCCAGCTGCGCGACCGCTCGAAGGCGAAGACCTGGCTTTTCACCACCTTGCACCGGGAATTTCTCAACCAGCGCAGGCGGGCGGCGAAATTTTCCGACGAGCCGCTGGACGAGGAAAAGGCGGAGGCGATGCTCGCGCCGGAAGAAGACGCGGAGCGGCAAATGGACGGGCAACGCGCGATGGAACTGCTAGGCGCGCTGGATGAATCCTACCGCGCGCCGCTGGCGCTTTTCTATCTGCAACAGCACAGTTACAAGGAAATCGCCGCGATTTTGGACATCCCAATCGGCACGGTGATGTCGCGGCTTTCGCGGGGGAAGGAAATGCTCAGGCAGCGGATGAAAGCCGAGCCTTCGAGCGCGCCGAAAAATATTCTTCACCTCGAACGGGAGGGAGTCCGCCATGGATAAGGAACAGGCACGATTCGTCCTGCGGAGTTTCCGGCCGGACGGCGCGGACGCGGGCGATCCGGATTTCGCGGAAGCGCTTAAGCTGGCGTTGGAAAACCGCGAGCTGGGCGAGTGGCTGGCGAGCGAGCGGGCCTTCGACGCGGAGTTCGCCGTCGCGCTGGGTTCGGTGGATCTGCCAGGCCATCTGCGGGAGGATATTTTCGCCTGCCTGGCCGGCGAGCGCGGGGATTTCCCGCAGGCGGAGGACATGAACGACGCCGCTTGGATCGGCGCGCTGGCCTCGATCCAGCCTCCGGCGTTTCTCCGCGACGAGGTGATCGCCGCGATGGAGCGGACGGAAGGACGCGATGTCGTCAGGGTTTCGTTTTTCAGGCGCGCGGCGATTCCGTTAGCCGCCGCGGCGGGCATCGCGCTGGCGTTTTTCATCACCCGCCCGGCGAGTCCGACGGCGCTGGTGAGAAGCGGACCCGTCCCGATCGAAGCCGTGCAGGCGGGTTTCATCCGGACTTACCAATCGCCGTTGTTCAGCCTGGACGAGAAGCGCGAGGACCATCGTTTGCTGGTCCGCCACTTGCGGGAGCGCAAACTGCCCTGTGCCGGCTGCCTGCCGCGGGGGCTTAAGAACGTCAAGGGAATCGGCTGTCGGGAGTTAGTGATCGACGGCAAGCGCGGCTCGCTGATTTGCTTCGACGAGAGGGAAAACGGAGTCGTCCACGTGGTGATTTTCCGCCGCGAGGATGTGTGTGGCGAGCTGCCGGAGAAGGATCGTCCGCGGCTGGCGCAAATCGGAGATTGGGCGTCGGCACAATGGCAGGACGGTGAAAACGTCTTCGTCGCTATCAGTCACACGCAGGTCGAGAAGCTGGCGGGGTTGTTCTGAAGCGGGGTGCCAAGCTTGCTGCAAAAAATGTGCATTGATCGTGATCCATCGCCTCTTCTGGCACCCTTGCAGCGGGTGATGCTGAGGGACTCGCTCGCCGATGAAGGTGCCGGGCATCATGTGGAGCAGGTGGAAATCCTCTTCAAGCGCGGCCCGGTGCGCGGGCGCGTCGCTGCGGCCTGGAAGAAAACCGTCGCTGGCACCGAGGCGCTGCGGGTCGCGTTTGTGACAGCTAACGGAACCGCAGTCGGCCGGGAATCCGCTGCGCCGCTAAATTTTTTGAACCAGCAGGAACCGCTGCCGACCTCATGGGAAAACTGGCGGCAGGCGGACCGCCACCGCCCGCTGCTCGCGCCGCACGAGGTGCCGTGGCGGGCGGTATATTGGCCGGAGGAGGGGCGGTTCATCTGGACGTTCCACCATGCGCTGCTAGACGGGCGATCGATCACGCGGGTCCTGCGGGATTTCCTGGAACGGCTCGCGGGAGGAAATCCCGAGCCGCTGGCCGTCGCCGAATGGCGCGCGCCCACTGCGGAATCGCTGGCGCTGGCGGAGCGGATCTTCCGCGAGGAAGCGGTCTCTCCGATAGAAATGAGGTTCCCCGATGGGGCCGCGGGGCCGGCGGTGCGTTGCTTGGGAAATGATTTTGCACAACGCTTGGAGTCGCTGGCAGCGGCGATGGAGGTGACCGCCGCGACCCTTCTTACCTGGGCATGGGGCCAGGCGTTGGTGGAAATTTCCGGGGTCGATACGGTAGTCGTCGAGCAACTGCGCGCGGGCGCGCCGCAGTCGGGGACCGCGGGATTCACCATGAACACCCTGCCCGTGCCGATCCACCGGGCGGGCGACAACGTAGCGCGAAGCTTGCGGGAATTCCGCGCGCGGCTGCTGGCGTTGCGGGCCATCGAGTCGGTGTCGCCGGAGGATTTCGCGCCCGGAATTTTCCCTGACACCAACGGGCCGTCTGGCAGCGTGATCATGGTCGAGCGCGGCACGCTGCGTCATTTGGCGGGCGGGGATTTTGTCGAATCGCTGGTGCTTCACGAGGCCAAAGGCGAGACCTTGATGGCCACCGCGCATGTCCTGCCAGACTTGCGGTTGGAGGTGGAAGGCCCCGGACGGCACGATCTCCTGTGCGGCTGGGTCCGCGTGTTGGAGCGGTTGTGAAAGGCGGTCCCGCCCAAATCCGGCGAAGTTCGCCATCACACTTGCCGGGTGCCCGCGCTATCGACTAAAAACGCGCGTGGCCGGCAAAAACATCGTTTATTTCGACTTGGAAACCCAACGCAGCTTCGGCGACGTCGGCGGCTCGATGCACAAGGACAAGATGCAGGTCTCCGTCGGCGTCACCTACAGCACGGCCCGCGGGACTTACGAGATTTACGCGGAAAACGAGATGGAAAAGCTCGGCGAGGAACTCGTCCGCGCGGATCTCGTTGTCGGCTGGAACCACCTGCAGTTCGATTATCCGGTCCTCCAGCCCTACGTTTTCCACACGCTTGCCGAGCAAACGCTCAATCTCGACATGATGCTCGAGCTCGAAAAAATCGTCGGTTTCCGCCTCAAGCTCGACTCCGTGGCCTCCGCCTCGCTCGGCACCGGCAAGACCGCCGACGGCCTCGACGCGCTGCGCTGGTGGCAGGAGCACAAGAAATCCGGCGAGTTCGCACCGCTCCGGAAAATCGCGGAATACTGCGCCTTCGACGTGAAGGTCACCAAGTGCGTCCACGAATACGCCGTCGAACACGGGCTGCTCAAATACGACGACAAAAGCGGCCGCATCGCCGAGGTCGCCGTGGATTGGAAATAATCACATCCAGCCGATCTGCGCCAGGACCTTGGTCACGGTCCAGATGAACACAAGGCTCAGCGCGACGATGTAAATGATCGCGGCTTTTTCGATAGAGGAACGGGTCATGGCGCGAGTTTCTTAGTGCGGCAGGCGGATTTCGCCAAGGGAAATGGTTGGTAGCTTAAAATATACTCTTGCAGTTTTTGTGCGTTTGATGACAGATCCCGCGGACATGAAATTCCGCCCGCTCCTCTCGCTCCTGCTCGCCACGCCCGCATGGGCCCAGTCCACCGACCTTTTGCCCAAGCGACTCGACGAACTCGTCGTCACCGCCAGCCCGCTCGACCGCACGCTGTTCGAGCTGGTCCAACCGGCCGCCGTCCTCAAGGAAAAGGAGCTCATGCTCAACCTCGCCCCCACGCTCGGCGAAACCTTGGGCAAGCAGGCGGGCGTCAGTTCCACCTCGTTCGGCCCCGGTGCCAGCCGCCCGATCATCCGCGGCCTCGGCGACGACCGGCTGCGCGTGCTCCAGAACGGCACCTCGGTCCTCGACGTCTCCAACGTCAGCCCCGACCACGCCGTCGCCGCCGATCCGCTGACCGTGCGCTCGGTGGAAATCGTGCGCGGCCCGGCCACCCTGCTCTACGGCCCGAACACCGTCGGCGGCGTGGTCAATGTCATCGACGACCGCATCCCCGAGGAGCGCGTCAGCGGCATCGACGGCTCGCTCGACACCCGCTACGGCTCGGCGGAAAACCTCCGCTCCCTATCAGGCGCGGTGAATTTCGGCGCGGGCCCCTTCGCCTTCCACCTCGACGCCTTCACCCGCGAATCCGACGACCTCGAAATCCCCGGCTACGCCCGCTCCGAGCGGCTCCGCGCCCAAGACCCGCAGCCGGACGAAGCGCGCGGCACGCTCCCCAACAGCTTCACCGACTCCGACGGCGCGGCCATCGGCGGCTCCTACATCTGGGACCAAGGCTTCGTCGGCGTTTCCTACTCCGGCATCGATTCGCTTTACGGCACGGTGGCGGAAGAGGACGTCACCATCGACCTCCGCCAACGCCGCTGGGACCTGCGCGGCGCGTTTTACGAGCCGGCTAACGGCATCAAGGAAATCAACTACAAGTTCGGCTACTCGGATTACGAGCACACCGAGTTCGAGGGCGCGGAAACCGGCACCCGGTTCCTCATCGACGGCTTCAACACCCGCGCGGAGGTCCTTCACGAAAAGCTCCACGGCTTCGAAGGCGCGGTCGGCGTGGAACTCCAACGCAGCGATTTCTCCGCGGTCGGCGAGGAAGCCTTCCTCCCGCCCGTCGAAAACCAGGTGAACTCGCTGTTCGCCTTCGAGGAAATCGAGCTCGACCGCTTCACCCTCCAGTTCGGCGGCCGCTACGACTATCAGGCCAACGAAACCGACGCCCTCGACCGCGACTTCAACGCATTCAGCGTCTCCGCCGGAGTGATTTACAATCCCACCGAAGACTACGCCGTGGCGATGACGGTTGGCTACTCGCAGCGCCCGCCGAACTACGTCGAGCTCTTCGCCGACGGCCCGCACGTCGCGACCGGCACTTATGAGATCGGCGATCCGGACCTCGGCACCGAGGATTCGCTCTCGCTCGACCTCTCGCTCCGGAAAAAAACCGGCCGTGTGACCGGCGGCGTCAGCGGCTTCTATTACCGCTTCAACGACTTCATCGCGAACCAACCCGCCGGAATCAACGACCCCGTCGATGACCTGCCGGTTTACAATTACGAAGCCATCGGCGCGACCTTCTACGGCGGCGAACTCGAAGCCACCGTTCATTTGCTAGCGCCCGTGGAAGCTTCCGCTGACGAGAATTCTCAACAGCTCGACCTGGTCTTCCTCGCCGACTACGTCCACGCCGAGGACCGCGACAGCGGCGAGTCCGTCCCGCGCATTCCGCCGTTCCGCTCGACCGTCGCGCTCGACTACCAGATCGACAGGATCGGCGCCCGCCTCGAAGCGCAGTGGTGCGCCCACCAAGGCGACACGGCGGAAAACGAACCGCCCAGCGACAGCTATGTCCTGCTAAGCGCCGGTATCGACTACACCTTCACCACCGGCGATGTGACCACGACCCTCTTCGTGAAGGGCGTCAACCTGCTCAACGAGGAAGCCCGCCCAAGCACGTCGTATCTCAAGGAAATCGCCCCGCTCGCCGCGCGCGGCGTGGTCGTGGGCCTGCGCGCCGATTTCTGATTTCTAGCGGGGAAACGCCGCCGCCAGCGACGACAGATCCGCCGGACCGGCGCGGTCGGCGGTGAGGATCGCGGCAATAAGGAGGGCGGACATTTTGTCCGCCCGGACGATGGGAGGAGAAAGGGACGGGCTCCGCGCGCTTTGCTTTCGCTGCGCATTGGCAAATGGACAAGATGTCCACTCATCCCCCCGGACTGCGGCACGCTCTGCTGCCGCCTGCGGGGGATGGGAGCTCTGCTCCATGCGGTGCGGAGCGTCTTTCTCTTCCCAGTGCCAGCGCATGAAGAGGCTCCGCACCGCATCCGGCAGAGCCGGAGCTGCCGTGGGCGCGAGCAGAGCTTCGCGCACTCCGGAGGGCGGCACGAAACAGCGCGCCGATTTCTGATTTCTATCGGGGAAACGCCGCGGCCAGCGACGACAGATCCGCCGGGCCCGCGCGGTCGGCGGTGAGGATCGCCGCTTTCTGGAGCGAGATGATTTCCGAAACTCCCTTGCGCGAGAGGTCGAGCATCGCGGTCATTTCCTCCGAGGAAAACACCGCCTCCTCGCCGCTGCCCTGGATTTCCACGAAGTCCAGCGTCTCGGTCATTACCACGTTAAAATCGACGGACGCCGCCTTGTCTTCCGGGTAGTTCAAGTCGAGCACCGGCACGCCTTGATAGACGCCGGCGGAGACTGCGGCGACGAGCTTCTTGATCGGGAAATCCCTGAGCTTGCCCTGGGACATCAGCTTGTTCAGTGCGATCGCCATGGCCACGCAACCGCCGGTGATCGACGCCGTGCGAGTGCCGCCGTCGGCTTGCAGGACGTCGCAATCGATCCAGATCGTGCGTTGGCCGACTTTTTTCAAATCCACGCAGGCCCGCAGCGCGCGGCCGATGAGGCGCTGGATTTCCGACGAGCGGCCGTCGATTTTCCCGCGGGAGATGTCGCGGGATTTCCGCTCCAGCGTCGAGTAGGGGAGCATCGAATACTCGGCAGTGAGCCAGCCGCCGTCCACCCGCTGCGCGCGCATCCAGCGCGGCACATCCTCCTCGATACTCGCGGAACAAATCACGCGGGTGTCGCCGAAGGACACGAGCACCGAGCCGCTGGCGTAGGGCGCCACGTTCGGGATGAAGGAAATCGGGCGGAGTTGGTCATTCTGGCGGCCGTCGGGACGAGTCATGCGCGGAGTGAAGTCAACCGCCGCGCCTGCCGCAAGCGCGAAGAAATTTCACGGCTTCCGGAAGCAATAGGAGCGGTAGGAAAGCTCGCCATTCAGGAGCGCGTTGTAAACCCGCGAGCCTTTCACGCCGGCGAAGTCGCGGCCGAGCGAGTGCAAGAATCCGGGCAATTTCTTGTCGAGCAGCGCCACGGACCGCTCGGAATTGCAGTCCATGCCGCGCAGCACCTCTTCGCTGATCTCTCGCACCTGCCTGAAATTGAGAGGTGCCATGTGCAGCGCGGTTTCCCATTTCCCGATGCCGTCGCCGAAGCGGAAATCCGCGTAGAGGAAATAACCGCCCGGCTTGAGCACGCGGGCGACCTCCGCTAGAAAACGCGGGAAATCCAGATAGCAATGCGAGGCCTCGACATTGATGACGGCATCGAACGAGTTGTCCGGGAACGGCAGGTTTTCCGCGTCGCCATGGACGAATTCCAGGCCCTCGACTTGGCGGAGCTTCTTGCAAAACGCGATGCCGGCGGGGTTGAGATCGAGTGCGGTGTATTTCGCCGGTTTGAGAGTCCGCGTGAGGTAGGACGCGCCGCCGCCGTGGCCGCAACTAACTTCCAGGACGTTTTTCCCTTGGAAATTCACCTGCGCGCCGACGTGGTGATAGAGCTGGATGCACGCGCGGTTGGGCTCGTCCTCGGGAGAGAGCGCGATTCCCATCGGCGGGTCGGTCTCGAAGGCGTAGTTGAGGAAAATCACCTCGTCGCCATGAATCCGCCGCGTGAGGAAGGGATACCACAATTTCCAAATCGCCTTGCGAATCGGGCCGATAGAAAAGAGATGGTCGATCAGCGGCATGTGATTGATCTACCGCACGAAGCGGAAAAACTCAAGCGTTGCGAATCGCCATCACCGCGGCGGCCATGTCCGGCGCGCGGAAGGTGAATGAGCCCGCGACCATCACGTTCGCCCCGGCGGTGTAGCAGCGCGCGGCGGTGATGGCGTCGATGCCTCCATCGACCTCGATGTGATAGGAAAGCCCCTTCGCCTCGCGAAGGCGCGCGGCGGCAGTGATTTTCTCCAGCACCTCCGGCATGAACGCCTGTCCGCCGAAGCCGGGGACGACCGTCATGCAGAGGAGCAAATCGATCTCGCCGAGGAACGGTTCCACCGCGCTGACCGGCGTGGCGGGATTGAGCGCGAGCCCTACCTGGCAGCCCGCCTCGCGGATGCGGCGCAGGGTTTCCGCGACATCGTGCTGCGCCTCCACATGGACGGTGATCAAGTCCGAGCCGGCGGCGATGAACTGCGGCAAATAGAGGTCCGGCCGGGAAATCATCAGGTGGACATCGAGGAAGACGTCGTTCGACTCATGCACCGCTTGGACGATGGCAGGGCCGAAGGAAATGTTTTCCACGAAATGCCCGTCCATCACGTCCAGATGCATCCAGTCCGCGCCGGCGTGGATCGCGCGGCTGACTTCGTCGCGGATGCAGGAAAAATCGGCCGCCAGCAAAGACGGGGCGATGACGCGGTCATGGAAATTTTTCGGAATCACAGAGCCGATACGAACCACGGATCGACCCGCCAGGCACGGAAAAATTTCCGCGGCGGCTGAAACAACGTGCGTGCCGTGGCGGCATCCGTTACCCATCGGGCGTGGAAGACGAAGCCCCGATCATTGATTTGCACAGCGACATTTACTTCATGGGCCAGGCGCTGCGTGAAGCCCGCAAGGCCTATGCCGCCGAGGAAGTCCCGGTCGGCGCCGTGGTCGTGCGCGAGGGCCGAATCATTTCCCGCGCATGGAACCAGGTGGAAACGCTCAAGGACGCCACCGCCCACGCGGAAATGCTCGCGCTCACCGCCGCGCAGGAAGCGCTGGGCGACTGGCGACTGGAAAAATGCACGCTCTACGTCACCAAGGAACCCTGCCCGATGTGCGCCGGAGCGATCGTCCATTGCCGGCCAGAGCGCGTGGTTTTCGGCTGCCCCGACCCGAAGGCCGGAGCCGCCGGCAGCTGGATCAACCTGCTCGAAGCCAATCCCCCGCTCAACCACCGCTGCGACGTGACGCCCGGCGTGCTCGGCGAGGAATGCCTGTATTTGCTCCAGAGTTTCTTCCGCGAAGCCCGGGAGCGGAAAAAAGCCGATAGGCTGGGAGATTCCGCCGAACCGTTGATTTGATCTGGCGGGCTGGCTCTCAAACTGCGATTCTCCCCTTACGAAAGTCGTCATTTCCATGGAAAAGTCAGGTTCTCACCGGCATCGACGGGGTGATTTTCAACGAGTGTTTCGAGAGAAAAATCGAGGTCGAAATCGGTCGGATTAACATGAAATTCATCAGCAAGGAGGATCTCATGCGAAACAAAGCGGCTTCCGGCCGACCCAAAGACCGAATCGATCTGGAAGAACTTGGGAAACTTTAGACCCACCCCCGCGCTTGCACCGCCCGCCGCATCCCGTTAACACCGTCCCGTGGCCGCGAAAGCAAAGACATCTTCCCAGAACGCCGGAAATTTTTTCGCGGTCGTCGGCAGCGATGAGGGCCTCGTCCGCGAAAAGGCGCTGCTGCTCTACAACCAGCTCACTAACGGCGTGGACGACGGCTTCACCCACGAAACCATCGACGGCATCGCCGACAACTCCGAGTCCGCCTACGAAATCTGCGCCACCACCATCCAGGCGCTTCTAACCATCCCGATGTTCGGCGGCGACAAGGTGGTCTGGCTGCGCAACGCGAATTTCCTCGCCGACAACGTCACCGGCCGCTCCCAACGCACCGAAGCCGGCGTCGAAAGCCTCCGCGCCACGCTCGAAAAAGGCATCCCGGACGGCGTGAAATTCCTCATGACCGCCCAGGGCGTGGACAAGCGCCGCGGCTTCTGGAAATTCATCGAAAAATCCGCCAACGTACAAGTCCATGACCGCATCGACACCAGCCGCGACGACTGGCAGGGCCAGGTCGCCTCGCTCGTCACCAAGCGCGCCCGCGAACTCGGCCTCACTTTCGACCGCGACGCCATGGCGCTCTTCGTCATGCTCGCCGGCGAGCAGTCCCAACAGATCGGCAACGAACTCGAAAAACTCGACCTTTACCTCGGCCCGGAACGCCGCGAAGTCACCGAGGACGATGTCCGCGTGCTCGTCCCGCTCAGTCGCGCCGCCGTGGTTTTTGAAATCGGCAAGGCCATCCAGTTAGGAAACGCTGCCCGCGCCATTCAGCTCATCGACCAACAGCTCGAAGCCGACGAGTCCGCCATCGGCATCATGCGCGCTTCCATCATCGGCGTGGTTAGGAACCTGTTCATGGCCAAGCTGATTATCGAGAAATTCAAGGTGCCCACCGGCAACTACCCCGCCTTTTCCGGCGGCCTCAACCGGCTGCCCGAAGCCGACCGCGCGTGGTTGCCGCAGAAAAAAGACGGCTCCGGCGTGAACGTCTTCCCGATCTTCCTCGCCGCCGACAACGCGAAGAACTTCGAGCTCGCCGGCCTCCAGCACGTCATGGAAGCCACTCTCAAGGCCGACCAGGCGCTCGTCACCACCGGCCTCGACCACCGGCTCGTCCTCCACCGCCTGATCGTGGAAATTGCCTCTGCTAGAAAGGCTCCCGCCCGCAACCGCCGATGAAATTCATCATTTCCGCCATTCTCATCGGCCTCGTCGCCGGGCTGCTCGGCGCGCTCTGCGGCGTCGGAGGCGGACTCGTGATGGTTCCCGCCTTCGTCCTCGCGCTCGGCATCGAGCACAAGCAGGCCGTCGCCACCTCAATGGCCGTCATCATCGTCACCGCCATCGCCGCCACAGCTAACAACTCCCGCAGCGCCGGGCTCATCGACTGGAAGATCGTCCTCGCCGTGGGCCTCGCCTCGGCCGTCGCCGCGTGGTTCGGCAGCGACCTGATGCGCTCGCTCAGCAACCACACCCTCGCCCGCATCTTCGGCTGCGTGCTCGTCCTCTTCGGCGTGCGGATGCTGTGGAAAGGGTGAAGCGTGGCGGGTCAATGCTCGGCCAGTGTGCCTTCGGTGACACCGAGTTTTTCCAGGGCCTGGACCTGGTTTAGCAACTCGAAGGCGTCCGACTTGCCGCTGAGCAGGTCCTGATAGGCGCGGATGGTTTTCGCGGCGTCCTCAGCCTCGTCCAGCAGCTCGACGCGGAAGCGCGAGAGTCCGGCGCTGCGGAGGTGCTCGTAGTAGCGGGCTCCCGTCTGGGCCTTGCCGTTGAAGAGCGTATTGCGGCAGCCGACATCGGCCTGCAGGCGGTGGAGTTGGCCGACGCGGTCGCGGAGATGGACGACGTGGGTTTCGCAAGGGCGGCCGCAGTCTTTATACGTGGTGCCTTTACTGAGGAAAACGCAGAAGACGCAGTGCTCCATGTGAAACATCGGCATGTGCTGGTGAAGTGTTAGCTCGAACCACTCGGGTGGGGCGCTGTGGAGGAGCTCTAGCACTTGGCCGATGTTGAGGTCGTAGGAAACGGTGAGGTAGTCGAGCCCGGCGTTTTCCATCAGGAGCTTCGCGGTGATCGGGTTGGAGACGTTGAGCGAGAAGTCGCCGATTTTTTTCAAGTCGTGGCGGTCTTTGTAGTAGTGGAGCGCGCCGAGGTTGCGGAGGAGCAGGCCGTCGGGTTCGGCGTTTTCGATGAGCTTGAGGTAGCCGGTCTCGCCGGGCTTGAGGATGCGCGGGGTGGCGAGGTGGATTTGGGAATTTCCAGATCGGACGAGGGCGACGACCTCCTTGTAGCGGCGCGGGTCTTCGAAGTCGCAGTAGAGGGTTTCCACGCCGCATTCGAGGGCGGCGGTGACTTGATGGAGCGTGCGGCAGAGGACGGACAGTTTTGGAACATCGAACGTCGAACGTCCAACATCGGACGTCGAAGGCAGAAGATCCTGATAGGTCGTGGTGATTTTCGGTAGGACCGGCTTGATCGCGGCGGCGGTTTCCAACTGCTTCACCAAGGCGCGGCGGAGTTGGTTGAGGGCGGAAACGGCGATGTGGCAGTTTCCTTCGAGCTGGTTGTCGAGCGTGCCGAGCTCGAACGAGGAATCGCCGAGGCGGCCGAGTTGCTCGACGAGCTTTTCGGTGCCGAGCGGGTGCTTGGCGGCTTCTTGCAGCAGGATTTCACTCCGCACTCCGCACTCGCCACTCCGCACTTCCATCGGCTCGCCGGGCTTGCCGCTAACAATAATGTCGATCGCGGATTTTTTCTCGGCGGGGCGGGAGTTCTGCCAGAAGCGGCGGAGCTCGGAGTCGAGCTTCGGGTCGGAGGTTTTGTAGAGCGTGTGACCGCGCTTGATGCGGTCGAAGTTGATGCCGCTGTAAGTGAGGTGGAAGATGAGGCGGTCGCCCTCGATCACCCAGATGCGGGCGCCTTGTTCGAGGTCGCGGTTCTCGCCGGCATCGAAGACGACGCCATCGCCGGCGGTGAAGGGAACTCCGGTTAGTTCGCCGAGTTTGATCCAGCCGGGGCCGCAGTCGATGATGGTGCCGAGCAGCGGGCCGCGCTTCTTGCCGAACTTGCCGTGGGTGAGATACGGGTGGTTGGTGCCTGCGAACCAGCCGGTGCTGAGGCCGCGAGAGAAGGTCATTTCCAGCTCGTAGCGGTCGGACGGGGTGATCGGGGATTCGGTTTCCGCCATCGCGGCGTCGAGCGCTTTTCGATAGACGCGGGTGACGGCGGAGACGTATTCGGGCGACTTGAGGCGACCTTCAATCTTGAAGGATTTCACTCCGGCGCGGACGAGCTCCGGGACGAGATCTACGGCGGCGAGGTCTTGCGGGCTGAGCAAATATCGGACCGCGCCGAGCTCGCGGGTCTCGCCATCGACGACGATTTCATAGGGCATGCGGCAGGCTTGCGCGCATTCGCCGCGGTTGGCGCTGCGTTGGCCGAGCGACTCGCTGGTCAGGCATTGGCCGGAGTAGGCGACACAGAGCGCGCCGTGGACGAAGACTTCCAGCGGGGTTTTCGTTTCGACGGAGGACGAATGGAATTTGTGGATTTCCTTGATGGAAAGCTCGCGGGCGAGGACGGCGCGCTCTAGCGGGAAGAGCGACTCGATGAAGGCCAGGCCTTCCGGCGAGGTGATGGTCATCTGCGTGGACGCGTGGAGCTCGACATTCGGCGCGACTTCGCGGGCGAGTTTGGCGAGGCCGAGGTCCTGGATGATGAGCGCGTCCACGCCGGCGGCGGCGATTTTCCGGAGCTGCTCCTCGGCGGCCTTCATTTCGGTGGTGAAAATGAGGGTGTTCATCGCGATGAATCCCTTCACGCCGTGGCGATGGAGGTATTCCATGAGCTCGTCGAGATCCGCGTCGATGAAGTTGTCCGCGCGCAGGCGGGCGTTGAAACGCGGCAGGCCGAAATAGATGGCGTCGGCCCCGGCGGCGACCGCGGCACGGGCGCAATCCCAGTTTCCCGCGGGTGCGAGGAGTTCGAGCTTAGGGGTCAGCTTAGGGGTCAGTCCCAAATAACAGACATTCGCCTCAAACCGTGAAGCTGGCATCTCGGATTCCGTATTTCGGATTTGTTCTGTCGTCGCCCTCATCCCTGAAGTCCATCATGGTTCCAGATTCTTCTCAAGCGCATTGAGCCGTTCGGCCAGCTTCCGGTCATCCCGGAAACGGCGCACCGCCCGCGTGACCCCCACTTCATGGCCCATCCCCAGCCGGTCCGCCACCCAGCGGTTAGGCATCGCGGTTCTCTTCCGAACCAATGCTGCCACCAATTCCGTTTCATCCTTCCACTTTCCCCGGCCCTTCAGTTCGGACGGGTCACCCGGCAATCCAAGCCGGCTCAACGCCGCCGCCACGAGCCGCTCTGCCGCCGCCTCATCATGGGCTCTTGCCGCGTCACCCCCCACGCTGCCCTTTTTTCGGTCCACGCCAAATGGCATCTTGATCGCTTCCAGAACCTTTTCTCCAAAACTCTTCTCTCCCAGATACCACCCACTCCTCAACGCGGAAAGCGCGGCGTCCGTGATGACGCCCTGCCGGTCCTTTGCCCGCGCTTCCAGATAGCCCGCATACGCTTTCCCGCCTCGGGCGTCCTCGGACAACTGGAACGCCCTCAACACCCGCCCCGTCTCCAGCCAGGCGGGAATCTTCCCGCCCGCATACGCCCCGAAGCTGCTCCAGCGCCAACCCCGCAAGCGCCCGCCCGCTTCTCCACCCACCCAGCCCGATCTCACCGGATTCAGATGGATGTAATCCGCCACGATCTTGAAATAATTTCCATCCGCGGCCTCACCATTCACCACCACCGCCTTGTAACGCCCCTGAAACACATGTCCGCGCCTGCCCCGGCGCCGGTTCCAGCCTTGGGAAAACACCCCCAGGACCCATTTCATCCCGGCGACCAGGTTCGGCTCCGGCGTTTCCAGCAGGAGATGAAAATGGTTGCCCATCAACACCCAAGCATGCACCCGCCAACCGAAGCGGCCGTGCGCCTTTTCCATCAGATCCGTCCACGCGAACCGATCCTTGTCGTCATCGAAAACATTCTTCCCGCCATCCCCCCGCGCCATCACATGATAGACCGCGCCTGCCGCCTCGTATCGTAAAGGTCTCGCCATACGCGACCCTTACCAATCCCGGAAATCGTCGTCAATGTCTGTTATTTGGGACTGACCCCGGAGCCTTGGATGCCGCCGCCACCCAGACGCCCGCCGCCGCGATTGCCGGCATTGAAACCGTGACCGTAACCCTTGCCGCCGCCGCTCCGTCCAATGGCAAACTCTTCGTGCGCGTGGAAGCCACGCCGACACCATAATG
>CAMDLP010000052.1 GCA_945901795.1 Akkermansia muciniphila
CCGAAGCGGAGAGACATATATTTCACGACGCCCGAGTTGTCGGCAACGTCGTTGCCGCCGTAGAGGATATCAGTGGAAGAACCGGCAGGGAATCCCTCAATGCTGAACTCATTGGCGTTGGTGGTCGGGCCCGTGTAGTAGTTGATCGGTGCTGAACCGAGGATGATGAGGCCACCGTAGAGTCCACCGTCGGTTGCCGGATCGAGGTCGTCCAATGGATCCACGGTGAGTTCGGCATCGCGATCCTCTTTGGCGGTCATCACGATCGGTGCTTCGGCAGTTCCCTCGGCCATGATCGTGCCGTTGCGACTGATGATGAGCGAGCCGTAGGTGTTGTTGGCGACGTTCTGCGTGCCAAGAATGGTGGTGCCGGGCTCGATGGTGAGCGTGGCGCCGTTCTTCACGAAGATCGACTTGTCGAGGATGTAGGCGTTGCCCGCAGTCCAAGTCGTGTTGGTGGTGATGTCGGCCGTAACATTGACGTCAGCAGCATGCAGTGTGGACATGGCGATCAGCAGAGAGCCGCCTAGCCATTGGTAATGTTTTGTTTTCATGTTTCCTTTGGTATTGTTGTTTTTTGGAATGCTTGCGTTTCAACCTGAGAATCTCAAACTTAGAACTCAAAGTCTGCGCTCAGGCTCAGACCCCGGCCCGGGGAATACGATCTGTAGACCAATTCCGTCGGTGCGAAGACTTCTGTATCTTGGGAATCGAGAAGATTGGTGATCTTTAGGGTGACCTTTCCGTCACAGTTCCACGCGTTGAATGCTTTAGAGATCACGAAATCCAGCGTATGGTAGGGATCGCGCACGATGGATGGGCTTTCCACCGTAGCCGGAACTCCAACCAGATATGAGTCCGTGAAGTTGTAAACGAGGCTGGCACGCAACCCCAGTTGCTCATGTTCGTAGCCGAGGATCAGATTGAAAATGTTCTCCGGTTGGCCCTCGAATGTGCTATCCACCAACTGGCTCTGTCCTTGGGAATTAATCTGCTGCACGTATCTGAGGAGTGAATCAATGAAAGTATAGTTCGAGGTGAGGCTGAATCCCGCGCCAAGCTGGCGGGCAAGCTCGATTTCGAGACCCGTGAGAGTTCCTGATTCGCCGTTCACCCATGTTTTTTTATCCAGCGCGTAGGCCTGGGCGATGGGATCCGTCATCGACTTGTGGAAGAGATTGACTGAGACGCGGTCGCGGTCCGTGGCTTGCCAATCGACTCGCAGGTCGTAGTTGGTAATCAGAGTGTCAGTGAGATTCGGGTTACCGATAGTAGTGTCACCGGTGGTCTGGTCCTGGATTTCCACCGGGGCGTATTCATAGAATGTCGGACGCGCGATTGTGCGGGACCAGGCGAATATTGTCTTGAATTGGTCACTGGATCCGAAGTTCCGCCACAGGGTGATGCCTGGGAGAGCATAGTCGTTGCTGGTGACGACGCGCTCGTCATTGACGAAGAACGTTGGGTTGAGGCCAGGCAGGACTTGATAGTAACGGTCCTCGCTTTCCAGCCTGACTCCTCCGGTCAAGCCCCATCCGGCGAGTTCGGCGTTGGCCATGATGTAATATGCATCGATTTCGTTGCCTGCATCCACGTTGCGAACCGTACGTCCCAGGAGGGTGGCTTCCGAGATAATGAGGTCCGGCGAGGACGAGTTTGCTTGGGGGCCAGTCCAACCAAGGAAGCGGTCACTGCCATCGGGTTCGGTCGGAGAGTCAATCCCATCACGGTAGTCCACGCCATAAGTGCCGCCACCGCCAAGCAGCCTGTTGTTGAGTGTCGGAGATACATTGTAGGTGAATAGCCGTCCGCGAACTTCCCGATCTCTAACAAAATGATTGGTTCCGATTTTGAAATCGAGAAATGCGCTGTCGGATTCTTTCCACGCGGGAATCGTCAGGTCGATCGATTCGTTGGCCGCCTCTTCTACGGTTTTGAGGCTCTCCCTGAAACTTACGACCAGTGGCGGACTGCTGCTGAATGGGTCGGCCGCGGTGAGCTGGGTCCCGAGTGATGGCTGATAGGCGTCACCTGACGCGGCAATCCTCGGATCGGCGAAATCAAGTTGGGAGGAGTAGAAGGTTCGTCCATTCGGCCGGTCTTCGAGCGCGTTGCTGCGGGCGGCCATCCAGTCGAGTCTGAATTGCCGGTCATCCGGGCCAAACTTGTGGGTGCCGTCGAGTTGCAGGGTTTCAAGCTCGCGGAATAGTGGATTGATCGAATCAAATGCCTGATAAGTGTATGCACCCGCACCGAACGGGTTGCTGTCAGAAGGCAGATATTCGGGGAAGCTGCCACCGATGGTCTTTATTTTACGCCCCAGCGAGACTTCGTCTTCGGCGCTGGTGTTCCTAAAGCCGGTGAAGCCGATCTCATGGTTCTCGCCGACTTTGATGCCTGCGCCTAGGAGAATACCCCAGTTGAGGTATTCAGAGTATTGATCTTCAGTCTGAGTGCGCACGACGAAATCCTCCGCGTCCGGCGAGCCGTCGGAGCCGGGTTTGGAATCGCTGCCGAAATTGAGGCCGCGACCAACCTGGACGTCTTCCCGAACCTGATCGCCCGCCTCGCGGGTGAATGCCAGAACACCGCCGACTTCCACGCCATTTTCGAATTTGTAGCGATCTCCAAAGGTTAATGCATAGTTTTGCTCCTCCTGTGGGCTGCGTTTCTTCGGAAGCATGCCGCCGGATTCATGGACAGCCTGCATTTGAGCTGCGGCCTCGGCGGCACGTGCGAGCTGTTCTTCTCGGGAAACACCTCCCTCGACTCGGACTCCCGGCGGGCGGCGGCCGGACCAGCCTTGGCTGAGGAATCCTTTGGGCAGGTCGGCAAGGGGAATCTCGTCGTCGCGTTGACCCCAGTAGTCGCGATCTCCATCTGGATTTTCATAGAAAGTGTCGCCAAGGTTGGAGTTGGTTTTGATGCCTAGTTCGAATTCGATGATGCGTTTTTCCGGCAGACGCAGGGTTTCCACCAGAACGATGCCGCCCGCGAACTCGGCCGGAAGATCGGGTGTGAAGGTCTTGTTGATAGCGACGCTCTGCAGCAGATCGGATGGAAAGAGGTCGAGCTGGACCGCTTTTTTGGAGGGATCTGCACTGGAGATGAGGGCGCCGTTGACGAGCGTGTTTGAGTAGCGATCACCAAGTCCTCGGACGACGGCGTATTTTCCGCCGACGATATTAGCGCCTGAGATTTTCGAGACCGCCCCGGCGGCGTCACTGACCGCCGCTTGGCTGAACTCCTCCTTGCCAATGCCTGCGGCGATGTTAGGCGAGGCTTGCAAATCCAAGAATAGATCTCCTCCTGAATCTTCCTGGTATTCCCCAACGATGGTTTCTTCTTCGAGAGTCGTTTCCTCGGTGGAATCATCAGTGGGTTTGATTCGGAGGCCGAAGCGGGCTTCGGCGGGTTGGGCCTCGATGGCGGTGATGACGGCGGTTTCGGAAAAGTAGCCGAGTTTTCCTGCTTCGAGGGTGTAGGTGCCGGGAGGAAGGCCTTCGATGCGGAACTTTCCCGAAGCATCGGACTCGACGGTGCGTCCGGTGCCAACGGCGTCGATGATCGCGCCGGGGATGGGATTGAGAGATGAGGCATCTGAAACCTCGCCAACGATGACGCAGTTACCGATTTCCAGAGGTATTCCTGGTTGGGCCTGCGGGGTGTCCGTGGTGGGGTAAGGGGCCTGGGTAGGCATCCCGTCGGGTGGGGTGATTTCGCCAAAGAGCGGTGCCGCGCCGGGTGTCCAGGGGGTCGTGGGGCCGGTTGCCCGAGGAGCGGCGGCGATGCCGGGCCAGGACTTGGGTTGTCTCCAAGTGCTGGCGAGTCTTTCCTGAAAGCTGGCTTTTTCCCCAGCAGGGGAAATGAGGCTCGGTCCCGGGATTCGGTAGGTTAGAGGGGGCCACGCGAAGGGACCGGCAGAACGGTGAGGCGAGGGCGCGAAGGAGATCAAGGAAGGCTGACTGGAGGGCGCGGAATAGACGGCCCCCGGCGGAATCAGCATTGAAATGATGAGGATTGCCGAGAGGGTTCTCTGCAACGACGTGACGGGTGGCAGTTCCGCAGCACTCGGATTTTCAGGGGAATCGGGATGGGAGAAAGGTGAAACCATGGCAGACAAAGAGAGCCCGCGGATCATGCGCGGTCGCACGGAGTGAATAGGAAGACGGCGCTGCCGCATGAAGTGACGCTTGGTGACAATTTCGTAACTTAAGCGATGATCCAATTGCTGGGACGACCATAAGGATAGAAGGCGGTTCAATGCGATTCCTTGGGCATCATGATGAGGAACTTGGTCTCGCTGCCAGGAACAGAGGTGACACCGATCGTGCCGGCGTGGGCTTCGATGGCCCGCTTCACGATGGAGAGCCCGAGGCCGGTTCCTTTGATTTCCTGCTGCGAGTGATGTTTCTCCACCCGGAAGAAGCGGCGGAAAATGTGCGGCAAATCCGCGTCAGGAATGCCGACGCCGTTGTCGGAAACCCAGACCCGGATGCTTTGCCCTATCTCTTCGCACCCGATCTCGACGCGGAGACCGCCGCAGGGATTCTGTTTGAGCGCGTTCTCGACGAGATTGAAAAACACCTGGGTCCAGTAGAACCGGTCACCGTGCATCACGAGATCCGGGTTCGGCATCATGACGATGATCTCCGCATTTTGATTCTGGATGACGGATTCAAGGCGCTCGAGGACGTCTTTGACACAAGAGCGGATGCGGAATGGTTCGATCTTGAGGGTGTTGGCCACGCCGGATTCGAGACGTGAAATCACCAGCATGTCCTCCACGATATGGGAGATCCGATCTGTGTGTTTCCTCATGATCATGAGAAACCGGCGGGCCATTTCCGGTTCGACGATTAGATCGTTGTCCAGCAGGTTCTCCAGATAGCCCTGTATGATGGCGAGCGGTGTACGGAGCTCGTGGGACGCGTTGGCCACGAAGTCCTTGCGGACTTGTTCGAGTTGGTGTTCGGCAGTCATGTCGTGCATGGTGACGTGAGCTATCGGATCGCTGCCGGGCGGATTGAAGCGCCGGGCGGCATCGATATTGCCGGTGGTTGCGCATCCCCTCTCGTGACGCAGTAGCCGATTCCGCGCACAGTGGTAACAACATCACCGTAGGGGCCGAGTTTTTTACGCAGACGCTTCATGTGGGTGTCGAGTGTCCTACTGTGAGTGGCATCGCTGTAGCCCCAGACAGTGCGAAGAAGGTCGTTTCGGCATTGCGTCTTACCCGGACGCTCGCTGAGGAACAGCAGCAATTTGAACTCGGTCGAGGTGAGCTCGGTGGGTTCGTTATCCAGATAGAATTTCAAGGAGTTCTTGTCGAAGCGAAAGGGGCCGTAGCTAAAATCCACCACACCGGGAGGAGCCTCAGAGCGCCTGAGTAGGGCTTGGACGCGCAGCATGAGTTCCTTCGGGCTGAAGGGTTTGGTGAGGTAGTCGTCGGCGCCGGCTTCGAGGCCCTGGATGCGGTCCTCGGTTTGCGCCCGCGCGGTGAGCATGATGACCGGGGTGTTGGCGGTGCGTGGGTCGCGGCGGAGTTCCCGGAAAACCGCGTAGCCGTCGCGGCCTGGCAGCATGAGGTCGAGAAGAATCAGGTCCGGCCGCTCGCGGAGGGCGAGCTCGGTGCCCTCGATGCCGTCATGGGCCTTGATGATTTGATAGCCCGCGCGCTGGAGGTTGAAGCCGATCAGGTCGGCGATGTCGCGTTCGTCTTCAACTATCAGAATTCGGTGCATTCCGCCGCCGATTTAGCGGGGCGGACGCGTCGCGGCGAAGTCATTGCGGGTGACGATTTGGTCACATTGGATTTGGGTTTCCTGCGCCCGTGGGATCCGCCCCGGGGAGATCTCCAGTTGGATTCCCCTGCCTTGAAGCGGGGATAAGGTCGCGAACTTGATGCTTGGAAGCGGGGTTTTGCTTTTGCAGGGTTTCCCTCATGCGGACGAAGGCGGTTTCATTGTTGCAGGAGTTGACGGAGGCTCATTCGGTCTCGGGGCACGAGGATGAGGTGAGGGCGATTTTCGTGGATGAGCTGCAGGAGTGCGGGGAGCTCTCGGCGGACCGGAACGGCTCGGTGTTTTGTGAGACGGGGGACGAGGGGCCGCGGGTGCTGGTGGCGGGGCACATGGATGAGGTGGGATTCATGGTGCAAAACATCACGCCGGACGGGTTCATCCAGTTTCTGGGAATCGGCGGGTGGTGGGAGCATAATTTGCTGTCGCAGCGGGTGGAAATTTTGACGCGCGGGGGGGAGAAGGTGCTCGGTGTGGTGGCGTCGCGGCCGCCGCATTTCCTGCCGGAGGCGCAGCGGCGGCAGGTGATGACCATCGACCAGATGTTCATCGACGTGGGGGCGGAGTCGCGGCAAGACGTGGTGGAGAATTTCGGAATTTCGTTAGGCGATCCGATCGCGCCGGTGTCGGCGTTCACGGCGATGGGGCGTGAGGATTTGTTCATGGCGAAGGCGTTCGACAACCGGGTGGGGATGGCGGGGGCGATCCAGGCGGGGCAGATCTTGGCGCAATCGGCGCATCCTAACCGGTTGATCCTGTGCGGGACGGTGCAGGAGGAGGTGGGGCTGCGCGGGGCGAAGACGGCAGCGAATTTCGCGAAGCCGGATGTGGCGATTATATTGGAGGGGCCGCCGGCGGATGACACGCCGGGGTTCGCGCGGGGCGACTGCCAAGGGCGCTTGGGCGGCGGGGTGCAGATTCGTTTGTTCGATCCGTCGGCGATTACGAATCCGCGGCTGGCGCGCTTGGCGATTGAGACCGCAGGGGAGGAGGGGATTCCCTATCAGGTGACAATACGGCGGAGCGGCGGGACGGACGCGGGGTCGTTCCATGTGGCGAACGAGGGGATTCCCAGCATCGTGCTGGGCGTGCCCGCGCGCTACATCCACTCACACAACGCGATCATCGACTTGAACGACTATCTGCACATGGTAGCGCTGGCGATCGCGCTGGTGAGGCGGCTGGACGAGGAGACGGTGGAGGGACTGGTGACGTATTTGTAATAAGATTTTCCGCTGGCGGGTGCGGATGATTTGCGATTGGTTGGGAGCCATGAAATTCACTCAATCGAGAATTGTGATGCTGGTGGCAGGTCTGATGGGCGTGGGGGGCATTTTACCGGTGCGGGCGGTTCTTCCGATGATGACTGAAAATGAATGGCTTGGGTATTTCGTGGGGGTTAAAAACAGAGCGTTCCAGTTCGGCGTCACTTCAGAAGGTAAGGCGATGATCAAGCCGGGAAAAAAAGGCGCGTGGATGGCTGATAAGCTAACGATTCCCGTGACTTTCCAAGTTCTGGAAACCATGCCGGACGGGAAAGTGATATCCCGCCAAATCCAGAGTGAGTCGCTGGAGTCCGCCCAGTTGGCGACGGCCAAACCCCAGAATGTGGTGATTAAAGGCAAGGTGACGGGTGACGCGGCTTTTGAGATTTTTATTAACGAAGAGCGCGAGGGGCTCTCGCTAGGCGGGCGCTTGCTGGAGCCGGGGAAATCGAAAAATCCGCTGCGATTCGTGATCGAAGTTAGAATTCCCGATGTTTACGCCGATTCCAAGAAGGATGGCGACAAGAAGACGGTGAAGGCGTTCGAGGAAAAAATCAAAAGCGACCGGCTACAGTTAGTTTGGACGGACAAGAAGCGTGTGAAGCAGTCACTCACCGAAAGAGTGGATGCGGGCAGCAAGCAAATCAGCGGCCCGGGAATCGCTGGCGTGCAACTCGAACTTGACGCATACAATGGAAAGAAAATTGAAATCATAGCCTCGGAAAACTCAGTGCTCACGCTCGCGAACAAGCCGCCCGCAGCGCTCATGGATGGCTTTTCTATCAGTTGGACGACGGATGTCGCGAAGGACCCCGAAGGCAAAGCGCGTCTCAGCATCGGGATGAAATGATGCGGACTGTTATCCCCCGTCAACGTGTCGCGACGGCACTTTTTTGTTCGAGCGAACATCTTTTTCTTGCAAGTTGCTTTGGCTTCCGTCAGACCTTTGGCAACACGACACAACTCCCATGGCCGCCAAACAAACATCCGAAGAATCCGCCACCGAAAAACTCAACGAAGCCCGCAAGCGCAACCTGGATCTTGCGATCTCGCACATCCAGAAAGAGTTCGGTGAATCCGCCATCATGCGCTTGGGGGACGATCGCTGCGTCGATGTGGACGTTATTCCGACCGGAAATCTCCTCATCGACCGCGCGTTGGGGGTTGGCGGCTTTCCCTGTGGCCGGATCGTCGAGGTGTTCGGCCCGGAATCCTCCGGAAAAACCACGCTCACTCTCACGGTCATCGCCCAAGCTCAAAAGCGCGGCGGACTCGCTGCCTTCATCGACGTCGAGCACGCTCTCGATCCCCAATACGCCCGCAAGCTCGGCGTAAATCTCGATGACCTCCTGGTTTCCCAACCCTCGTCCGGTGAGGAAGCGCTTCAAATCTGCGAAGCACTGGTCCGTTCGAATGCGATTGCCGTCATCGTGCTGGATTCGGTGGCCGCACTCGTCACCAAGCAGGAACTCGACGGCGAAATCGGCGACTCCACCGTGGGAGCCCAAGCCCGCCTGATGAGCGCCGCGATGCGCAAGCTGACCGCCCTCATTTCCAAGGCACAGACCGTCTGTATTTTCACCAACCAGATTCGCGAGAAAATCGGTGTCATGTTCGGTAACCCTGAAACCACCCCCGGCGGTCGCGCCCTCAAGTTCTTCTCCTCCGTCCGTGTCGATATCCGCCGGATCGGGGCGATCAAATCCACCGACGGAGTGGTTACTGGCAACCGCACCAAGGTGAAAATCGTCAAAAACAAGGTCGCAGCCCCGTTTACCGAGGCTGAATTCGACATCATGTATAACGAGGGGATTTCCTCCACCGGCTCGCTCCTCGATCTCGCCTTGGAAATGGAAATCGTCCAGAAGCGCGGCTCATGGTTCAGCTACAACGGCACCCAGCTCGCCCAGGGTCGCGATGCCGCCAAGGAGCTGCTCAAGGGCGATCCGGTGATTTACGCCGACATCGAAACCAAGGTCAAAGAAGGCCTCGAAGCCAAGAAGAAGAAGTAAGCTGGCGGATGCGGGCGCAGGACAAAAAAGTTATCCTAGCCACGAATAGGGCCGTGATAGGCCCCCACGGAGGGGCGGAACGTGTCCGCCCTAGCGGATGATGAGTCAATGCCTGGTCCGAAGGGCTTTTTCATTGGCATTTCATCCTCACGGCGAACACGTTTCGCCGCTCCGTGAACTTTTTTGTCCTGCACCTGGCGGATGCCGAAGTCCGACTTGGGGCCGACTTGGGGCTTGACGGCGGGCTTGCTTTTGGCAAGCCTGCGGCGTCTGGCGTTTGATTTTAAATCATTTGTCGGCAGCCGAGCACCTCCCTAGGGGAACTCCTTCCTCTCCATCATCGGGCGGGCTCGGAAAAATTTCTGAACACCGACCCTCCCACTATGGACTGGACCTCACCTCTTTGGTATGCCTCGTATATTGTCGTTCTCGTCGGCCTCGCGGGTTACGGCTCGCACCGGCTGACGATCGTTTTTCTGTATTTGAAACACTCGCGGAAGCATCCGGAGCCCAAGGAGTTGTTTAAGGAGTTGCCGCTGGTGACCATCCAACTCCCGGTTTTCAATGAAATGCACGTGGTGGACCGCCTGCTGGCTTCGGTCTCCGCGCTGGATTACCCGCAAGACAAGATGCAGATCCAACTGCTGGACGACTCGACGGATGAGACCGTCGAAATCTGCCGGGCCGGGATTGAGAGTTTGAAAGCCCGTGGTTTCGACGCCGAGCACATTCACCGCACGGATCGCACCGGCTACAAGGCAGGCGCGCTCGAAAACGGCACCCGTTTCGCCAAGGGCGAGTATCTTCTGATTCTCGACGCCGACTTCGTCCCGAATCCGGACCTGCTTCAGGAAACGATCCACTATTTCTCCGATGACAAGATCGGCATGATCCAGACGCGTTGGGGTCATCTCAACCGCACCTTCAACGTGCTGACACGCATTCAGGCGATGTTCCTGGACGGTCACCTCGAGCTGGAGCAGACCGCCCGCAATCGCTCCGGGCGATTTTTCACCTTCAACGGCACTGGCGGCATCTGGCGGAAATCCTGCATCGCCGACGCCGGCGGTTGGGAGCACGACACGCTCACCGAGGACATGGATCTCAGTTACCGCGCGCAGCTCAAGGGCTGGCGCTTCATTTTCCTCAACGATGTGGAAACTCCCGCCGAACTGCCGGTGGACATGGACGGCTTCAAGAGCCAGCAGCACCGCTGGACCAAGGGCTCGATCCAGGTTTGCAAGAAGGTGCTCCCCGCGATTTGGAAGAGCGACGTGCCGCTGTTCATCAAGATGGAGGCGACGGCCCACCTCACTTCGAACTTCGCCTATCTGCTCCTCATCTGCCTTTGTTTCCTGATTTATCCCAACCAGCAGGCGCAGCCGGATTTCGGAAAACTGACCACCTATATCGTCAACGTCCCGATCTTCTTCTTCGCGTCGGTTTCGGTGATCGTGTTCTACTTGGTGGCCCAGAAGGCGCTTCGTCCCGGCTCTTGGTGGCGGGAAATTCCCTATCTGCCGTTGCTATTGGCGCTCGGCATCGGGATGTCGATCAGCAACGCCAAGGCCGTGCTTGAGGCGCTTTGCAACCATCAATCCGCCTTTGTCCGCACTCCGAAATACGGCATCGACCAAGTGAAACGCCAAGACTGGAAAAAGAGCAGCTACAAGGCGATGAAAACGCTCACGCCCTTCGTCGAGTTGCTGTTCGGCTTCTTCTTCCTGTTCGTCGTCGTCGAGGCGGCGATGAAGGCGAATTGGTCCTCCGCGATTCTTCTCCTTCCATTCCCCGTCGGCTTCTTTTATACCTCATTGTCATCACTCGTGCGCTTGTTGCCATCCGCTTCGGAGGCACCCGCCTCCAAGATCGTGAATCGTAAAGCCCCATGACAGAGCCATGACCGGAATCCACACGCTGCGCGTTCTTTTTTTCGCGTCTCTCAGCCTTCTGGCGGCTGTCGGGCTTACCGGTTGCGGCTCCAATTCATTCACGTTCGGCGGCGATACTCGGAACAAGATGATCGTCAGCGTGCGTGACCAGAAAATGCTTCTGGTTCGCGATGGCACGCCGGTCAAATCCTACAAGATCTCGACTTCCAAATTCGGAATCGGTGACCGGCCCGGCAGCAACTGCACGCCGCTCGGGCGACTGCAGGTGGCCAAAAAAATCGGCGACAACGCGGCGATTGGCAGCGTTTTCAAAAGCCGTCGCCCCACCGGCGAAGTGATCAAGCCCAACGCGCCCGGTCGCGATCCAGTCGTCACCCGGATTCTTTGGCTGACCGGGAAGGAGTCGCGAAATCAAAACGCCTTTCGCCGTACCATTTACATCCACGGAACTCCCGAGGAGCGCCGCTTGGGCTCGCCTGCATCTTACGGCTGCATCCGGATGGGCAGCCGCGATGTGGCCGACCTTTACGGTAGGATTGGCACGGGTGCCGATGTCTTCGTGATCCGCGGTTCCATTCAGACGAAAAGCGAAAACCAGGCCTCCGCATCCTTGTGAAAAGGCGCTGCCCGCATGGCAGGCGTATTTTTCCTGTTTCAGGTGTTGTCGTTAGGACTGAAAAGGACTAAAGCTCAGCCATGGCCGACGAGTATTCCGAGACAACCCCCGCATGGATTGAAACGAGCGCCCTGACCGCGCCCGCGCTGTTAGGAGCGGCAGCGGGACTGCTGTTGGGAGATTTGATGCACCGCGGCGCACGGCGCGGGGTCGGAATCGGCCTGGGCGCATTGGGTATCGCGGCCTTGTTGCCGTTCGTCGTCGGCGGCGTCACCGGCTTGGTGACGGGCCCGCGCAGCAAGTTCGGAGTGCGTCGCAAGATCCAGCGCATCCGCGATGCGGGCATCGTGTCGCCGGATTACAACGACGTGGAGGAAGCGCTGCGCGAGCAAGGTTTGATCTGATCTCATGCGAATCGCGGTCACAGGGACCGGCGGGCGGGTAGGGGCGACCCTGGCCCGTCATTTCTCGACTGACCACGAGGTCGTTCCGTTGCCGCGCGGTCTTTGCGATCTGGCGAATCGGGAATCTCTAGCGAGAACTTTGGACCAGCTCGATTGCGATGTTTTCGTCAATCCGGCGGGCGTCACGTCGCTCGAAGCGTGTGAGGACGACCCCACGCTGGCGATGCGGGTCAACGCCGAAGCGCCTGCGGAAATCGCGGGATGGGCAGCGTCGCGCGGCGTTCCTGTTTTTCATTTCAGCACGGACTACGTGTTCGCTGGCGAGTCGCCGGGCCTCCGCGGCGAGGGCGAAATTACGGAGCCTCTCAGCGTCTATGGCCGCAGCAAGCTCGCCGGCGAACGGGCGGTGTTAGCCGTGCCGGAAAATTGCGTGGTCCGGATCTCCTGGGTCTTCGGTCCGGAAAAGCTCTCCTTCGTCGATCAGGTTTTCGACGCCGCGCTCACCGGTCGGACGCTTGCCGCCGTGGCCGATAAATTCGCGCTCCCCACCTTCACCGGCGATCTGGCGAAATGGATAGATCGTCTGATCGCGCTGAAAACCACGGGAATCGTCCACGCCTGCAATTCCGGCGAGCCCGTCAGCTGGCATGGCATGGCCATCGCCGTCGTCGAGGAAATGGTCGCTTCCGGGACCGTCGCGACACTCCCGGAGATCCAAAACCAAACACTCGCGGAGATCGCCGCGTTCCGCGCCGCGCGGCCGCGATTCACCGCGATGGACACCCGCCGCCTGACAGAAATTCTCGGCAGTCCCCCGCGCCATTGGCGGGAGGCGCTGGCGGAACACGTGCGCTACCGGGGTGGCGGAAATTTCACCCGCGCGGTGACCGGGAAATGATCCGAAACCATCGGCTTGTCGCCTGAAACAATTTCCGCCGCCTCGATCCGCGCGCCCCGGCTGACCAGGATGTGATCCACCTTGATCAAGCCCTCGCGGCTGTCGCGCCAGAGGTGCAGCGTCCGGCGGTTTTTCTCTCCGGCGTGTAATGACTGATAGGCATCGAGCAGGCCGTTTGACCAGGTTTGCTCCGAGCCGCCGAGCGTGGCGCGCCGGCCGGTCAGATAGATCATCCCCGGATTCGATTCCACTGAGTTGAAGTCGCCGATCAGCGCGACCGGTTCATCCGCATGCTTCCGTTCGTCGATTCGTTTGGAAATCAGCATGGCCGCCCGCTCGCGCGATTCCTGATGGCGGTGATCCCAGTGCGTGTTGAAGACATAGAATCCGCGGCCTGTCCATGCCTGGCTTCCTGCACGCCGATGCAATCCGGTCGCTGCCTGCGGATCATCCGCACCGCTCCCGCGAGGCGTTCCCGCCACGAGCGCGAGTAACGGTCCTCGGGGGACTCGTAGCGCACGTTGAAGCTCATCAAATTCAATTCCAAGACGCCATCGGCCCGCACGGGCACCGCTTTGGGTGGACTCAACGCACGGCTCCGCTGGCACTCGCAAAGCCCGCCAAGCGCCGTCAAAATACAAATCCACAGCAACAGGAACTTCATCAATCGCGGGGCCAATCTACATGCCGTGCCGCATCTTGAAAGGGCTGGCACAAAAAAAGACCGCTTCCATCACGGAAGCGGTCTTTTCTTTGAAATGATTCGATCGGCTCAGTTGGCGGATGCCAAGACGGGAGCGACGACGTTCACGCGGCGGCCATCCTTGTCGAAGAACACGCGGCCATCGACGAGGGCGAAAAGCGTGTGGTCACGACCGCAACCGACGCCGAGGCCCGGATGCACTTTGGTGCCGCGCTGGCGGATGATGATGTTTCCGGCGATCACGGCTTGGCTGCCGAATTTTTTCACGCCGAGGCGCTTGCTGCGGGAATCGCGACCGTTCTTGACGGAGCCTTGTCCTTTTTTATGGGCCATAAAAGCGGGGAAGTGGAGTGGTTGGGAATTAGCCCGCGATCGAGGTGATCTCGAGCGTGGTCAAAGCACGGCGGAAGCCTTTGGTTTTGTGGAAGCCCTTGCGGCGCTTGAACTTGAAGGCGACGCCCTTGGGTCCGCGGTATTGATTGATGACTTTGGCGGTCACCGAAGCGCCAGCCACGAGCGGAGCGCCAATTTTCACGGACTCGCCTTCGCCGACGATCAAGACGTCAAACGTGACTGTCGAATCGACTTCGACATCGAGCTTCTCGACATCGAATTTGTCGCCTTCTTGGATGCGGTATTGTTTACCGCCGGTTTTGATCACTGCGTAGGCCATGGCCGTTTGGGAATAAAAGTTGATCCACCCCTGTGGGCGGGCGGGGAGAACAGCACGCGGCCCTCCCCTGCGCAAGATTTTTTTATGGAGATTCCGAGTTTTCGGGAAAATTGCGGATTATCCCTTCCCGTTGGGCGATTGGTCCTGCGGGAGCAAGCCGCGCCGTTGAGACAGCCGAAACCGTCTGCTCGCCGTAAAAGAGCGCCTCGGCAAGGGCATCTATCAACCCAAGCCGGTCAAACGGGTGTGGGTCGAGAAGCCGGGCAGCGCGGAAAAGTAACCCTTGGGGATAGCGGCGGAGGCAGTCGAAGGTGAGGATGACGCGCGGTTGGATCGGAGGAGTCGGTGATGGGCTACTGGTGAATGGAGCTGGAGGGGTTTTGTTTCCGCCGCCGGTTTTTCCAGATCCGTCTCTTGTCTGGACAGGGCGGAGGGCGGCCTCCAGAGTGCTGCCACTTTATGCGTATTTCGGACCGCTACATCGGCAGGCAGGTGCTTTCGGGCACCTTGTATGCGGTGATGGTGCTGGGGGTGGTGTTGCTTTTGGGGAATCTTTTCAAGCAGATCCAGCCCTTGCTGGTGGATCAAAAGGCTCCGCTGTCGCTGGTGATCCGGTTCGTGATCAGCGTGCTGCCGCTGTCGTTGATGTACACAATCCCGTGGGGATTTTTGTCGGCGGTGCTGCTGGTGTTCGGGCGGCTGTCGTCGGACCAGGAAATCACGAGTTTCCGGGTGGCGGGCTTGAGTCTGGTGCGACTCGCGGCACCGGTGTTCGTGATCGGGGCTTTGCTGTCCTTGTTGAGCTTGTGGCTGAACATCAATGTGGTGCCGTTTTCGAAGGCGTCGGCCAAGCAGTTGATCTACGAGCAGGCGGCCCGCGATCCGGACTCGCTGCTGAAGCCGGGGGTGGTGCAGGGGGATTTCAAAGGCGATGCGACCGATATTCAGAAGCTGCTGATCGAGGGGAAAAGCGGTGAGTGGGTGGAGGGATTCCATTTCTATGTTCTACCCATGGCGGCGGAAGAGGCGGGCGGCGTGACCTACGTCCATGCGACCCGGGCGGCGCTGACGATCGACCCGGTGAAAAGCCAGCTGCGGGTGAAGCTGGAGGATGCGTATTTCGAGTCCAGAAACAAGGAGGGCAAGGTGGAGATGGGCTTCGCCGGGGAGGCGGAACCGCTGTTGATCGATTTGAAGAATCCGCGGGACCGCAAACTCAGCGCCAGCGCGATGTCTAACGAGCAGATCCGCCGGGAACTCGCAACCGATCCGACGTTGAGTCCTGACAAGAAGCGGAAGATGCGGCGGGAAATCATGACCCGGTATTCGTTCTCGATGGCCTGTCTCGCGTTTGCGTTCGTGGCGGTGCCGTTAGGCTTGCAGACGCGCCGGCGCGACACTTCCCGCGGGCTGATCATCAGCCTGCTCATCGGCTCGGGGTATTTCCTGATCACGATGCTGGCGGCCGAGTTCAAGACGGACGCTGGCATGACGATGACGCTGTGGGCGCCGAACGCCCTCTGCGTGGTGTTAGGGCTATTCCTGTTCCGCAGGGCCCGCTTCAAGTAAGCTCCGCTGCTTCGATGAAAATTTTCCGCACGCTCACCAAGGCCACCCGTAACGTCCGGGATTTTTTCGCGGCGGAGCGGGTGGCGCTGGCGCCGTTCACGAAGGATTTGGGGAATTACACGGTGCCGAAGTTCCGGCAGGACGCGTGGGCGGCGGCGAACGTGACGGTGCTGGCGATCGCGCAGGGTATCGCATTCGCGGCGATCGCCGGGCTTCCGGTGGTTTATGGAATCATGTGTGCGGCGGTGGCGGCTTTCGTGGCACCCTTGTTCGCGGGCTCGCGGCACACGGTGCTGGGGCCGACGAATGCGACGGCGTTCATGCTGTTCAGCTTTTTCTCAGTAAATCCGGCGCTGGTCGGGCGCTGGAGCGAGCTGATCCCGCTGCTGGTGCTGATGGTGGGCTTGATCGCAACGGCGGGGGCCTTGTTCCGGGTGGCGGACCTGCTGCAATACGTTTCGCGCAGCGTGTTAGTCGGTTATATTTCCGGGGCGGCGGTGTTGATCGTGGCGAACCAGCTGAAGCCGTTTCTCGGACTATCAGCCCATGTGAGCGACGAGGCGTCCTCGACTTTCGCGGGCTTGTTGTGGGGGCTGATACAGGCGCTTCCGCACACTCAGTGGGTATCGCTGCTGATCGGCGGGGCGACCTTGCTGATCTACGTGGCGCTCCGGCGCTGGCGTCCGTCGTGGCCGGTCTTCGCGGTGGCGCTGCTGATTTCCTCGGCGATTTTCGGCTCGCTGATCCGGGCGGGGGTGGTGCCGTTCAAGGGAGCGCAGACCTTCGTGACCTTCAATTTTCAAGACCTGATGCCGCGGGCGCCCCATCTCATGCGGGCGGATATCTTCGCGGACATTTCGGCGCTGTTGAGCATCGCCTTCGCGACGGCTTTTCTCGCTTCGTTAGAAAACACCTTGATGGCCAAGACGCTGGCGTCGAAAACCGGCGACCGGCCGGATGTGAATCAGGACATGTTCGCCGTGGGGATGGCCAATCTGGCGACTGCCTTCGCCGGCGGGATGCCGGCTTCGGGCTCGTTGACGCGCTCGATGCTGAATCACGATTCCGGAGCGCGGACGCGGTTCTCGTCGTTGTTAGCCGGGATTTACACCATGGCGGCGGCGCTGTTGATCGCCGCGTCGGTGGGCTGGGGATTCCCGCTGATCGACTTCGTGCCGAAGGCGGGGCTGGCGGCGCTGGTCATCGCGCTGTCGTTTTCGCTGTTCAACGTGAGGCACATCCGCATCTGCCTGCGCTCGACTTCGGACGACGCGGCGGTGCTGGTGATCACCTTTCTCGCCACGCTGTTAGCCCCGCTGCACGTGGCGATTTTCATCGGCGTGGCGATTTCCATCACACTGTTCCTGCGCAAGGCGAGCCGGCCGTTTTTGATCGAGTATGAATTCAGCGAGGCGGGGGAACTCCGGGAAATGGGCGAGAAGCGCACCCGCCCGATCCCGGCGATCTCGATCGTCCACGTCGAGGGGGATTTGTTTTTCGGCGCGGCGGAGTTGTTCCGGACGCAGATCCAGCGGACCGTCTCGGACCCGGCGATCCAGGTGATCATCCTGCGGTTGAAAAACGCCCGCCACCTGGATGCGACGAGCGTAATGGCGCTGGAGGATCTGATCCTTTTCATGCGGAAAAATGGACTGCATCTGATCGTCTCCGGCGCGACCCGCGAGGTTTACCGCGTGCTCAAGAAATCCGGCATCCTCGTCACCTTGCAAGCCGGCTGCGACCGCAGCGCGGGCGAGAGTAATATTTTCCTGACCAATCCGCGGAACCCGAATCTATCCACCCGCGCGGCGCTCAAGCGCGCCCAGCAGCTCCTCGGCACCGAGAAGGCAGACATCCGGATTTTTTACGATCCAAGCCATCAGAGTCCGCCGGCATGAAACGCTCCGCCATCCTGGCTGCCAGCCTCGCGGTTGCCGTGGGGGTCGGCATCTGGTGGTTCTCGCCGGTGCAGGTTTTGAAACGCCGGACCGGGTCGCTGCTCGCCACGCTCACCTTGGATTCCGGCACCGGGAAGGCGGGCCGGCAAATGGCGGCCTACTCGCTCAACGCCCTGCTCGCCTCGCAGGTGGAACTCGAAAATCCGGAGATCCAGGAAGCCAACGGCAGCTTCGAGCGCGCCGAGCTCGAATCCGCGTTTTCGTGGCTTTGCAACCAGGCGAGGCAGACGCGCTTCGAGGCTGGGAAATTTCATTCCGTCAGCGTCAGCGGCGACGCGGCCAAGGTGAAACTCTCGTTGACAGGCCTTGTCGAGCTGCCGACTTATCGTCCGGCGGACGGGACTTACGAAGTGACCTTCGACTGGCAAAAGGAAGAGGACGGCTGGCGTCTCAGCCGCGCGGTTTGGCGGCCGCTTCCCTGATCCGTCACGCAGAAAATGAACCCGCCGGCCACCGGGTTCGGCGCGCGGCGGGCAGCGTTTCGGCAAGCACGGTTGCCCGAATCCTTGGGAAAACCGTGGATTGCGGGCCGATTCTAGCAAGGTCGTTTTTTCTTGCCTCCTCATTACGAGGTCCTTATAAAAACCGCCCCCAAAGGGGACTACACACGATGAACCTGACCCGGAAATTCAAATCCGTGGCCCTGGCAATCGCCGGCGTCATTCTTATTCCCAGTTGCGCGACAACCGGGAACGCGAACTCGAAATCTCAAATCCACCTGGGCGACTCCAAATACGCGGTGAAGTCGGTGCAACAAGGCAAAGCCTCGTGGTATTCCATCCGGACCAATTCCGGCACCCGGACCGCCAGCGGCCAGCGCCTTTCGAACCATGCCGCCACCGCCGCCCACAAGACTTTGCCGATGGGAACCAAGGTGCGCGTGACTAACCAGTCGAACGGCAAATCCGAGGTGATGACCATCACCGACCGCGGTCCCTACACCAAAGGCCGCATCATCGACGTGACCATCGGTGCCGCCGAGCGACTTGGTTTCGTCCATCGCGGCGTGACGACGGTGAAGGTCGAAGTGCTCGGAAAAATCAAAGTGGACGGCGAGTAAATCACTTCGCCAGGCGATTCTCGATGTCGCTCATGACCGGTTTGGAAGTGAGCATCAGCGGATGCATCAGGACGGGGAATTCCAGGTTTTCCGCCCGGTCCCAGACCGAGCTTTTCGGAGGCAGGATGATCAGGTCCATCGGCGTGCGGTAGGAAGTGACCGGGATTTTCCCGAGGCGGTCTTGCGAGTTTTGCAGGCTTGTCAGAAACGGGCTGCCCGGCCGCATTTCCTCGACGCCCAAGGTCGGATAGAGCCAGGCGGCCTTGGTGCCGTGGTGCGGCGAGGAGATGGTGACGAAATTCTCACAGCGCGCCGCGCCGCCGAGTTGTTGCAAATATTGGCGGCTGACGATGCCGCCCATGCTGAAGGCGACCACGTTGATGGGCTCCTTCGGGCCGAACTTCGTGTCGATGTCCTGCTTGAGACGCGCCGCGACATTTCCCAATCCGCCGCGGCCGTCGCTGGGATTCAGGCGCGGGACGTAGCACTCGAAGCCGCGCTTTTCGAGGCGCTTCTTGAGCGTTTTGAAAGCCGAGCCGGTTTCGAGAAACCCGTGGACGAGGACCACCCGCTTGACGCGCGGCGGCGCGGTGGGCGGGGTGACGGTGCATGAGTTGCCTGCCAGCAGTGTGGCGGCGAGGAGTTTGTAGAATTTACGGATCATGGCCTTGGATCTAACCAGGCGGCCATTGGAGGTGCCGGCCGCCGAGCAAATGGATGTGCAGGTGGGGGACGGCTTCGCCTCCATCGCGGCCGTTGTTGATGACCAACCGGTAGCCGGTTTCCGCGATGCCTTCGCTGCGGGCGACTGCGGCGGCGGTTAGTAAAAGATGGCCGAGCAATTTCTCGTCGTCCTCGCCCGCCAGGCCCACGCGCGGGATCGCCTTGCGCGGGATGATCAGGATATGGACCGGAGCCTGCGGTGAAATGTCGCGGAAGGCCACGCAGCGTTCGTCTTCATGGACGATGGTCGCGGGGATTTCCTTGTCACAGATTTTTTCAAACAGCGTCTTCTCGGCCATGCGGACGGAAGATGGCAGAGTGTCCGGGGCTTGCAAGAGGCGATGTGGCGGCGATCACCGGTCGCCGCGAATGGAAGAAAATGAATTCGCGGCGACCGGTGATCG
>CAMDLP010000053.1 GCA_945901795.1 Akkermansia muciniphila
GGTGGACGATGGATGCTTTGGCTCGGTGGGAGAGGCGGACTGAAGTCCTGGACTACATTTCATGGTTAGTCCCGCGCCTTCAGGACGCCGACCATGTCGAGTTTCGCGATCAGACGGCATCTTGAATCAAGTCGCGGATGCCGGATAGATTGTAGAACTGGCGCGATGTGCCGTTGAGGGAAACGGTTCTCAGCTCGATTTTTGGAGCAGCGAGATAATCTCGTTGATGATGGACTGAAGAGCGGTGGGTTTGAGCCTGCCGGCCTCGGCAACGAAAAGGCCTTGATCTGCCGTGAAAAGCTTGGCGGGACGGGCGTAGCTAACGACGCGCAGCGATCCGGAGCCGAAATCCGGATCGGTGAGTTGCACGGCACGGGGATCGGCGTAACTCCGGCTGGTGATTTGGCACAAAATCCAATCCCCACGCCCGGCATCGGCCACAACCACCGCGGGACGGAGCTTGGATTGAGACAAATCCGAGAACGGAAATGGCACAAGACTACCGAGCCTGCTGCAGGTGTGACCATGCTTCCTCCTCCTCAGAGCGGTTCCAGTCCCGGGCCAACGCGGCCTCGCTCAACAGCGCGGTTTCCGGACTTTCGCCCGGATCATCGGTTAAAATAGTGACCAGAGCGCGCTGGCGGCGATCAAGATGCACCGGCTCCAGCAGGCGGACGGTCCCTTTTTCGTCCACAATGGCTTCCACGGTTTGAATCATGTGGAAAAAATATGCCACCGCTTGTTGAAAACAAGCATGGAATCCGGATGCCGGGAAAGCGCGTGCCCGCCTCTTTGCGGCTGAAAATCTTCAAGCCATCATAAAGAGTCTCTCCTTCCGTCATCAAATCCCGCCCGATTCCTAGTCCCAGAACCCGTGGATCTTGTCGATTTCCCGGCGGTCGCGCTTCGTCGGGCGTCCTTTGGCGGCTTCCTGTTTTGCGATCTGCCAGAGTTTTAGCGCCTCGTAAATCTCCGGCTTCGTTAGGTCCTCGTAACAAGCCTGCGCCTCGGGAGCGCCCACCCGCTTGACGATCACCGCCTTCACCGAGATTTGCCGGACTCCCGGCCCTTCCACGAAAGGGACTTCCAACAGATCTCCCGGCTGCACCGGCGAGGCGGGTTTCAGCGGATGGCCGTTGCGCTTCAGCTTGCCGGTCGTGCACGCGTCCCCCGCCAGCCCGCGGGTTTTGAAAAACCGGGTGGACCACAGCCAGAGATCAGCACGGACGGAATCGGACACGGGCGGAAATTGCGGTAAATCCGGGCGACACGCAACCCCCGTCGTGGTGCCGGGGTGAAGCGAATGGTGTCGGACTGCGCGGGACATGTCCCCGCTTTCCCACTGGCCGACATGTCGGCCAGTGAAAAGCTCCGACGTGTCGGAGCAGTTCATACGCTTCGCGCTCAGATCCCGCGGAACTCGGTGGCGAGCTTCTTGGCGGTGGCGATGGTGTTGCGGTGGAGTTTGGCGGTGAACTCCGGCTGCCTGTTATAACCGCCGCCGTAAAGCACGGCCACCGGGATGCGGTTCTTGATAAACGCGCCTAGCAGGACCTCGTCGCGGCGCTGGATGTCCTTGAGCGAAAGGTGCATTTGCCCGAAGCGGTCGTTGCGGTGGTTGTCCGCGCCGGAAATCCAGATGACGAGATCCGGCGCGAAAGCGTCGAGCGCGCCGGCCAGGCTGACGAAGAGCTGCTTCAAATACATCTCGCCCTCGACGTAGCGGACCGTCTCGATGTCGAGCGTGCCGGTGACTTTTTTCGTCGGATAATTCCGGCCGACGTGGATCGAGTAGGTGAAGACGCGCGGGTCGTCGCCAAGCAACGCGGCGGTGCCGTTGCCCTGGTGGGCGTCGGTGTCCACGACCATGATCTTGATGTTAGGCTGCTTGTCCTGGAGGTCGCGAATGGCGATGGCGACATCGTTGAAAACGCAATAACCCTCGCCGTGTCCGCGGAACGCGTGGTGGGTGCCGCCCGCAAGGCAGACGCCGACGCCCTCCGCCAACGCGGCGTGGCAGGCGAGCCGGGTGGCCTCCACCTCGGTGACGCTGCGCTGATAGAGCTTGGGCGTGAGGGGCAGGCCGAGCAGCAGTTGCTCCTTCCGCCCGAGCAGGCCGGACTCGATGCTGCGGATGTAGTCCTTCTCGTGGACGCGCTGGAGCAAGTGGACGTTGGCCGCGCGGACCTCGATGATTTCCTCAGGCCGGAGAATGCCGCCGTCGAGCAACATGTCCTTGGAAACGCGGAATTTCTCCATCGGGAACGGATGTCCCGCGGGTAAATCCAGTTCCAGTTCCTGTGAATAAAAGCAGCGCATCGTCCCGCCGCCAAACAACAGCGGAATGGCCGGAATTCCAAGCGGTAAGTGAGACCGCCGTTCCCGCCTGCCATAAGGAGTGTGGAGATTCCTGTCCGCCAGTCGATGAGAGGAGAAAGAATTTCGCTCTCCCACTCCGAGGATTTCTTTCTGTCTCCAGTGGACAACGCAGCGTCCAGATGCCGGGCCAGCGTCTCGACAGCATGTTCGCCCAGCGGCGGAATCGGCAGGGGCCCATCACCCAATCCAGATCGAAACGAACGGACTTGAGCGGGTCCATGGATTTGGATATCGAGGATGTGGATGGAGGACGCCAGATGAGGCGGGATTTGAAGAGCACAGGCAGCAGATGCAGCCGGAAGCGGCCCAAAGTGTTCATGAGGTGTTGAAAAACCTGATTCCGCCGGCGGTGCGGATCGCGCTGTTTTTTATCGCCATGTTTCTCATCGGCGGATGGCTCGGGAGGCCGGGCCGGGAGCTGGAGAAACATTCCACGGGCTCGGTCCTGGGGCTGGCGGTGGTGGCGATGGCGTTCGCTTTCGTGCTGCTGGGTTTCGACCAGGTGGCGACAACGTATTTCCTGCTGTATGGATTCGTTCTGCTTGTCCAGTTAGGAGTGATGGCGGTGGTGGTGGTGGTATCTGGGATTTTACGCGCTGTTTCTGGTTTTCCCGTTCGCGTTCCGCAAGGCGTGCGCGGGGCAGGCCGCGCCGTGGATCGCCAGCGCGCTATCGGGCGTGGGGCACTTCCTGCTAGTCCATCACCTCGTGAAGCACGCGTTTCCTAACGGCATGATGGGCATGCTTCCGGCGGCGTTTGCGGTGCCGGCATTGGGAGCCTTGTTCGTGGTGATTCGCTCGGCGCGGGAAATGGATGAGAAGAACCGCAGCCAGCTCGCCTGGTTCGGCGGGGTGGCGTTGTTTTTCATCACGCTGATTTTCCCGATCCAGTTCAGCCGCCAGTGGCTGACGGTGAGCTGGGCGATGGAAGGGGCGCTGTTGTTGTGGCTGTTTCGGCGGCTGGCGCATCCCGGTTTGCAACTCACGGGGCTCGCGTTGTTAGCGGTCGCGTTCGTGCGGCTGACGTTGAATCCCGCGGTGTTCACCGACTATCCGCGCAGCGGGACGGCGATTTTGAACTGGCACCTATATGCCTACGGGTTGGCGGCGGCGGCGCAGTTTTTCGGGGCGGGCTGGTTCACCGATCCGGCGGGCAAATGCGCGAAATTTCCGGTGCGCGGGATCTTGTATGGGTTCGGCGGGACGCTGTTGTTCCTGCTGTTGAACATTGAGATAGCGGACTATTTCACCAAGCCGGGCGACCGCTGCGTGGCCTTCATGTTCGGCGGAAATTTCGCCCGCGACATGACCTACAGCATCGCTTGGGGATTGTTCTCGCTGGGGGTATCTGGGAGGGATTTCGTTTCACGGTGGATGACGGGCGGAGTCGACCGGTGCCGTTCACGGGCGTTCGGGTCATCACCGTCGGTGAGAAGCCTGATTCAGTCGAACTGCCGGTCGCGCTGGGAGAGCGCGAGGAGAAGTCCGGCGAAACCCGGCTGACTTTGGATCTGGGCGCGCGCAACCTGAATGTGGCGGAGCTGCGGTTCGAAATCCCGGATGCGGTTTTCAGCCGGAAATGCAGCCTCGGGTATGCCGTGCCGACGTCGGATGGCGAATCCCGCATTGAGAATTTTGCCAGTGGCACGATCTATCGGGTGGCAGGTGAGCGCGGGGTTTCTGCGGAGGAGCTGGTGATCCCGGTGGGTCGCCGTTCTGCTGGTGATCGTGGCGAAATTGCTCCCCGCCCGGAATTCGGCCGGGGAAACTTGAGTGCTTCCCCGAATTTTTAAAAACTTCCTGAGCATTCAGCAATTATCTTGCAAATCCCCTGCCCGGACGCTTTCTTCCGCGCTCAACCATCAACCTAGGACGACCTGGCCCTTGTTTGCAAGAAGCTGGATCCATCCCCTACGACCATGAGCACTAAAGAAATCAACGAAAAAGACTATCAACTCCACGAAGGAGACACCGGCAGCGCCCCTTATCAAGTGGCCCTGCTCACCAAGCGGATCTTCCATCTCACGGACCATCTGAACATCCACAAGAAGGACTTCTCGTCCCGCCGTGGCCTTCTGACCTTGGTTTCCCAGCGCCGCAAGCTGCTGGATTACATCAAGAAGGGTTCCGAAGAAAAATATCAGCAAATCATCGCTGGTCTCGGACTCCGCCGCTAAACCACTCTCCGCAAGACAGCCACTGGACAAACCCAGTGGCTGTTTCGCGAAACGGCCCGGGCACCAAAATTCCGCCCGAGTCGCCGGACAAAAAATCCTCCGCCGCCCGCCAATATGCGTGCTGCGGATTTTTGTCCAAAAACGATGAATGCCCGTTCCGCATCCCGCTGGACGGGCTGTACGCACTGAAAAAAGAAAACAAATACTGACTATGAATATCCACACTATCACGACCGACGTCGGAACGAATCCGATGACGTTTGAAACCGGCAAAATTGCCAAACTCGCCGATGGCGCCGTCACCGTCCGCTGCGGCGACACCATCATCCTCGTCACCGCCGTTTCCTCCACGAAAGTGAAGCCCGGCCAGACCTGGTTCCCACTTTCCGTGGAATATAAGGAAAAAGCCACCGCTGCCGGCGTCTTCCCAGGCGGCTACTTCAAGCGCGAAGGCCGCCCAACCGAAAAGGAAATCCTCACCTGCCGCATGACGGACCGCCCACTGCGTCCGCTGTTCCCGAAAGGTTACCTCTACGAAACCCAGATCGTCGCCATCCTGCTCAGCGCCGATGGCGTGAATGACTCCGACATCCTCGCGATGAACGGTGCCTCCGCCGCCCTCTGCCTTTCCGACATCCCCTTCGCCGGCCCGATCGGTGCGGTGCGCGTCGGCCGCGTGGACGGACAATTCGTCATCAACCCGACCCACGACGAGCGCGCTGACAGCGATCTCGACCTCATCTACGTCGGCGACAAGACCAACGTCATCATGATCGAAGGCCAAGCGGACGAACTCCCGGAAGATGAATTCATCAAGGCCCTTCATTTCGCCCAAGCCGCTGTCGTTAAGCTGGTTGCCGCCCAAGAAGAACTCGCGAAACTCGCCGGCAAGGAAAAGCGTTCCTACGAACTCACCGTCGCCAAGGACAACCTCCTCGAGATTGCCTACGAAATCGCCGGTGACCGCATCGAAGCAGCGATCTACGCGCCTTCGAAAACCGAGCGTGCCAAGAAAGTCGGCGCCCTCCGCGACGAAGTTGAAAAGGCCATCAAGGAGCGCGCTCCCGAAGCGACCGACTTCGACGTCGAGCAAGCCTTCGAATACCTTCAGAAAAAGGCGTTCCGCATTTCCATCATGGAAAAAGGCGTTCGCGCCGACGGCCGCAGCATCGGTGACCTCCGCACTCTCTACGGAGAAGTCGGCACCCTGCCACGCGTTCACGGCTCCGCCATTTTCTCCCGCGGAGAAACTCAAGCCCTCGCCATCACCACGTTGGCACCTGCCGACGAGAAGCAACATTTCGACAACTACGCCGGTGGCGAAGATGAGAAGCGCTTCATCCTCCACTACAACTTCCCTCCATTCTCCGTCGGCGAATGCGGACGCATGGGTGGCATCAACCGCCGGGAAATCGGTCACGGATCACTCGCCGAGCGCTCCATCGAACCCGTCATCCCAGACGAAACTGTCTTCCCTTACGCCATCCGCGTTTCCTCGGAAGTTATGGAGTCTAACGGATCGACGTCGATGGCCTCCGTTTGCGCGGGTGTCATGGCCCTGCTCGACGCCGGTGTCCCACTCATCCGCCCGGTCGGCGGAATCTCCGTGGGTCTCGTCACCGAGAACAACGCCGACGAATCTATCAAGTCTTACAAAATGCTGCTAGACATCATCGGTTCGGAAGACTTCTACGGCGACATGGACTTCAAGCTCTGCGGCACCAGCGAAGGTGTCACCGGCTATCAGCTCGACCTCAAGCTCGCTGGCCTCCCGCTCGCCATGCTTGAAGAAGCGATCCACATCGCCAAGGCCGGCCGCACCGCCATCCTTGAGAAAATGGCCGAGTCCATCATCGAGCCTAAGCCACTCAGCCCGCACGCCCCGCGCATCGTTTCCGTCAAGATCCCTGCGGATCGCATCGGCGAGCTCATTGGACCAGGCGGCAAAAACATCAAGGGCATCCAGGCCGAGTCCGGCGCCGAGATCAACATCGAGGACGACGGCACCGTGCACATCTATGCTTCCAAGCAAGAAGGCCTCGACCGCGCCAAGGCGATGATCGACCGCATGTTCCAGGAAATCGAAGTGGGCAAGGTTTACACCGGCAAGGTTGTTTCCATCACCCAGTTCGGAGCCTTCATGGAAGTGCTTCCCGGCAAGGACGGACTCGTCCACGTCTCCGAACTCGCCGAAGGCCGCACTGAAAACGTCGAAGACATCGTCAAAAAAGGCGACGTTATCACCGCCAAATGCCTCGGAGTCGACGAAAAAGGCCGCGTGAAAATGTCCCGCCGCGCTTGGCTCCGCGACCAAAAAGCCGCCGAGCACGACGCCCAGCAGCCCGTCGCAGCCGAATAACTCAAGGGGATCACACGCGCCTCGCGTGTGATCTTCGGCGCCCTCGCCGAAGATTTTTCCTCTTCCATCATCAAACCGGCGTCCTCCCAAGGGACGCCGGTTTTTTCGCGATCAAACCTTATGTTTACCCGCAGGCGATGCCACATTGCCAATTCGACACGACCATTTTCAGGATAATTCGAACCGGAGCGTAGCTTGTTCATCAGATCTCCGAGAGTTGACGGAGCCGGATCAGGATGTCTCAACCTATTCATGCCTGAGCGCCTCGATGGGATCGAGTCCGGCGGCGCGGCGGGCGGGCATGAAGCCGAAGATGATGCCGATGGCGGCGGAGAAGACGAAGGCGATCATGTTGATTTTCGGATCAAACAGGAAGGGCGCGCCGACGACTTTGGCGAGGGAGATGCAAAGGAAATAAGCGAGCGTGATGCCGGCGACTCCGCCGATGCAGGAGAGGGTGACGGCTTCTACCAGGAACTGGAGCAGCACCTCGCGGGCGCGCGCTCCGATGGCGAGGCGGATGCCGATTTCCCGGGTCCGCTCGGTGACGGAAACGAGCATGATGTTCATGATGCCGATGCCGCCGACGAGCAAGCTCACGCCGGCCACCGCGCCTAGCAGGGATGTCATCACCTTGGTGCTGGAGCTGATCACTTCGGCGAGTTGCTGTGAATCGAAGATGTTGAAGTTGTCGTCTTCGTTGGCGGTGATTTTCCGGCGCTCCCGCATCAGGGCGGCGACGTCGCTGACGATGTTGGCACCGGGGTAACCTTGTTCGCCGGAAATCATGATTTGGTTGAAAGCCCTGCCGCCCTGGCGGCCTGAGAGGCGGTGGATGATGGTGGTGTAGGGGGTGATCATGTTGTCGTCCAGGTCGTCGCCAAAGCCGCCCTGGCCTTTCACGTTGGTGACGCCGACGACTTCCATCGTCATGCTTTTCGCGCGGATCTTGCTGCCGATGGGGTCCACGCCCTCGCCGAAGAGTTCCTTGCGGATGGATTCCCCGATGACGCAGACGGGCGAGGATTCAGCCACCTCCTGCTCGGTGAAGAAACGACCGCTGCTGAGGGTCCAGTTCGCGATGCCGAAATAGTTGGGCGTGGTGCCCTGGATGTCGAAGTTGTGGCTTTGCTCCTGATAGACCATCTGGGCGCTGTTGGAAATGAGGGGGGCGACCGAGGCGATGCCGGGCACTTGATTGCGGACGGCCTCGACATCGGCCAAGCTGAACATCGGCGCGCCGTCGCCACGCCAGCCTTGGCCGGGACGGAGGATGAGCAGGTTGTTGCCCATTTTTGAAATCTGTTGTTTGACGGTCTCGGTGGCTCCGCGGCCCAAGGTGACCATGGTGACGACGGCGGCCACGCCGATGACGATGCCGATCACGGTGAGGAACGAGCGCATGAGATTCCTGCGGATTTCCCGGATGGCGATGAGCAGGGCGTTGAAGATCATGGCGGCGAGACTCAAGATTTGAAGACGCAAGACTCAAGACAGAAGTCCAGGGGCGAGGAAGAGGCGGTGTATGGAGAATTTCTCATCTTGTGTCCTCAAGTCTTGTGTCTTGCGTCTTTACCGTATCCGACGAAATCAGCCCGTCGCGGACACTGATGACGCGGCGGGCGCAGGCGGCGACCTCATCCTCGTGAGTGACCATGATGATGGAGATGCCGCGGTCGGTGTTGAGCTTGCGGAGGAGTGCCATGATTTCGACGGTGGTTTTCGAATCGAGGTTGCCGGTGGGTTCGTCGGCGAAAAGGGTGTCGGGTTGGGTGACGATGGCGCGGGCGATGGCGACGCGTTGCTGCTGGCCGCCGGAGAGTTCGGCCGGGGTGTTGCGCTCCTTGTCCGAGAGGCTGACTTGGGCCAGCGCCTCGCGGGCCATCTCGTGGCGTTGTTTCCGCGAGTATCCCCGATAGAGTAGCGGCAGCTCGACGTTTTCCAGCGCCGAGGTGCGGGAGAGGAGGTTGAAGCCTTGGAAAATGAATCCGAGCGCGTGACGGCGGAGCAGCGAGCGCTGGTCTTTGTTGAGGGTTTCCACCTCGATGCCTTTGAAGCGGTAGGAGCCTGCGGTGGGGGTATCGAGACAACCTAGCAGGTTCATGAGCGTGGATTTCCCTGATCCGCTGGGGCCCATGATGGCGACGAACTCACCGCGATGGATCGTGAGGTCCACTCCGCAGAGGGCGAGGAACGCGGCTTCGCCCGTGCCGTAGCGCTTGGTGATGCCTTGGAGTTGAATGAGCGTTTCGGCGTTCATTCGGTTTTGGGTGGCTTGACGCTGATGATGAGGGGAATGCCCGCAGCCAGTTCCCCGCCGGTGATTTCAGTGAAGCGACCGTCGGTAATTCCCGTGGTCACCTCGATTTCCGAAGGCTCGCCGTCCTTGAGAGTCCAGACCTTCGGGGTGGCGTCGGAGGAACCCGCTTTCGGCGGGGGGGTTCCCCGCCAGCGCCTGCCACCACCCGGCGAGAGGCTCTGGACGAGGGTTTTCTTGGTCTCATTCGGCTTGGCGATTGCGATTGCGGCCACGGGGTCGAAGCGGAGCGCCGCGTTGGGCACGACGAGGATGTCCGTCTTGTCCACGATGGCGATGTCCACGGTGGCGGTCATGCCGGGGCGCAGCGAGAGGTCCTCGTTGCTGACCTCGAGCTCGGTGCTGTAAGTGACCACGGTGTTAGACGCGGCGATGCCTTCCTTGGCGGGGGTGCCCGTGCCGACCGCGCCGAACGCCACCTTTTTGACCTTGGCGGAATATTTGCGGGATGGCCAGGCATCGACGCTGAAGTCGGCGCTCTGGCCGGTTTCGATGCGCCCGATGTCCGCTTCGGAAACATTCACGAGGAGCTCCATTTTTTTCAAATCCTCGGCGATGGTGAAAAGCGTGGGAGCGGTGAACGAGGCGGCGACGGTCTGGCCGACATCGATGGAACGCGCGAGCACGATGCCATCCACCGGCGAGCGGATGATGGTTTTCGCCTGGTCGCTTTCAAAGGCGCGCACATCCGCCTCCGCTCCGGCCACCGCGGCTTGGGCGCTGGCGAGATCGGCCTGGGCGCGGGCGAGGGTGGCGCGGGAGGTTTCCATGGTGGCGCGCGATGGGGTTTTGCCGCTGCTGAGATTGTGGAGTTCTTCCTGACGTGCCAACGAGGCTTTGCTTTCCGCGACGGTGGCCTCGGCCTGGCTGACCCTGGCCTTGGCCGCGAGCAACGCGGCGCGGCTGCGCGCGGTCTGCTGGTCGAGCTTGGAGGTGTCGAGCTTGGCGAGGGGCTGGCCCTTTTTCACGGGGTCGTTGGTGTCCACCAACACTTCCTTGGCGGTGCCGGAAAGCTCGCTGCCGACGATGATCTGGTTGGTCGGCGCGAGGTTACCCGCGGCGGTGACGATGAGCGAGATGCGGCCGGTCTTGGACTCCAGCGTTTGATATTCCATCTTCTCCTCGCCGTTCCCGGCGCGTTGGAAAAAGTACCAGGCACCCGCGCCTATCAGGGCGACGGCGAGAGCGGTGAACAGCCATTTCCTCACCGGGCGTGAGGCGCCGCTGGCGACGATGGCGGCAAGGTCTTCTGATGAATCGGGCAAAGTCATGGAATGGGATGAAGGGTGGAAAATGATTTCAAGAACCCGCCGACCAGCCGCCGCCGAGGGCTTTGTAGAGCTGGATGTAGGCGATGGCGCGGTTGGCGCGGACGGTGAAGAGGCTGTCTTCCAGACCGAGCAGCGAGCGTTGCGCGTCGAGGACGGTTAGGATGTCGGTTTCGCCCGCTTCGTAGCGTTGCTGGGCGAGTTTGGCGGCTTCGCGGGCAGCGGCGGTGGCTTTTTCCAGCGTGGCTAACCGCTCGGTGGTGCGGCGGCAGGCGATGAGCGAGTCCTCGACTTCCGAGAGCGCGGTGAGGACGGTGGAGCGGTAGGTTTGGAAGGCCTGTTCCTCCACGGCACTCTGGGCGTCGATGTTCGCGCGGATGCGTCCGGCGTCGAAGATCGGGCCGGTCAGGCCGGCGATGATTCCGGCGCTGGCGGTTTCCGGGTTGAAGATTTTTCCCGCGCCGAGCGCGTTGACACCGAGAGTGCCGGTTAGGTCGAGCGACGGGAAACGCTCGGCATCGGCGGCGCGGGTTTGGGCGGCGGCGGCGAGAAGCTGATAGCCGGCGAGACGCACGTCTGGGCGCTGGCGGAGCGTGTCGGCGGGAATGCCGACAGCGAGACTGCTGGCTGGATTCGGGATGCTTTGTTTGCCGGAGGAAAGGACGCCGTCGAGGCTGCCGGGCGTGCGGCCGGCGAGGAGGGCGAGGAGGTTTTGGGATTGGGAAATGGCTTGCCGCAGCGCGGGCACCCCGGCGCGCGCTTGTTCGAGGCTGCTGAGGGCTTGGCTGGATTCGAGCGAATCCGCCTCGCCCGACTGGGTCCGCCAGGTGGCGAGCTGCGAGGTTTCCTCGCGGGTTTTGACGATCCGTAACAGCACTTCAAGCGCGGCTTCCGCGATCCGGAGCTGGGTGTAGGCGATGGCGATTTCCGAGGCGAGGGCGGCTTGGACCGAGTTGAAATTCTCCTCGGTGGCGCCGACTTGCGCGGTGGCGGCTTCGATGGTGCTGCGGCGTTTTCCGAAAAGATCGGCTTCCCACGAGGCGTTGAACGCGGCGGCGGAGGACGAGCCGCCATTCCAACCCGACCCGATGCCATCGCTCGCAGTGCTGTTCGCGGCGGCTGAAACCGCGCCGCGGAGGGTCGGGAACAGCAGGGCGACCTCCGCATCCCGCCGCGACCGGGCTTCGCGAATCCGCGCCGACGCCGAGGCTATGTCCGGGCTGTTTCCGAGGGCGTCGGAAATGATCCGGTTGAGGCCGGGATCGTCGAAGCGCTTCCACCAGCGTGAGAGGTCGCGGGAGGGCGAGGCGACGGGAAATCCCGCGGCGTTTTTCCAGTCCGCCGACACGGCAACCTCGCCGCGCATCGACACGGAGCGCACGCCGCAACCGCTCAATCCAATGAGGATGAGACTCGAAAATAGAAAAAAACGGACAGGATTCATGCGTAGTCTGATGACACTCCACTAGCGCTCTTTCGCAAAAGTGCAAAAGCGCGGCTTCTTCTACGGGCTGGAGAGGCCCGAACTTACTCCCGTCAGAAATCCAGGTAGATTTCCGTCCGGCGGTTAGCCCGGCGGCCTTCCGGATCATCGACGCCGGTTTCGGTGACATTCGGCCGCCGGGGCTGGCTGGCTCCTTTGGCGACGGTCACGATCTGGCGCGCATCGACCCCGGCTTTGATTAAAAAATCGCGGACGACGCCGGCCCGGCGCGACGAGAGGCTGTTGTTATAAACGGCGGTGCCGAGGACGTCGGTGTGGCCGCTGAGAGTGATTTTCTTGCCGGGGTCGGAGCGCAGGATGAGTGAGACGATTTCCAGCTGGCGGCTGGTGCGCGGATTCATTTCGTCTTCGTCGAACTCGAAATAGAGCGCGAGCGTGTCACCGCCGCCGGGGTTTTTGACGAGAGGCGTGTAGTAGAGATCCCCTCCGGCGACGCGGCGGGCGTAGTCGGCGAGCAGTTGGTTGAGGTTGATTTCGGAAACGATCCAGCTGGCGGGTGCTTGTTTCAGGGTGAGGGCAAACTGCGCGGTTTGTTTGCCATCGCGGGTTTCCACGTTCGCGAGATAGCCGGCGGTGTCGTCGCGCTGGAACATGGAGCGCAGCGGCTTGGTCTTGCGGAGCCGGTATTCGCCCTCTTCAAACAGGATGCAAAGTCCGGCGATCTTGGCGTCCGAGACGGTCGCCGGGTCCACGAAGGCGCGCGCGTGTTCAAAATCCTGCTTCAAGACCGCTTGCAGGAACGCGTCGGCCACGTCCAGCGAGTCCGCGGGAATAACTTTCGGGAGCGGCTCGTCCGGCCCCGGCGGGAGTGTGATTTTTTCTACCGTCCACTTGCCGTTTTGGCGGCGGAGATCGAGGAAAATGCGGTCGCGGCCGGGTGGAGGGCCATCCAGTTCGAGGACCCAGCGGGAGCGCGCGTTGAGTTCCAGTTCACCCACTTCGCGGATGCCGTCGGGCTGGCGCAAGCGCAGCGGGGTGGCGGCGAGCGCGGTGAGCCGGGCGAGATTTTCGGAATCGAGCGCGTCCTTGCCAATCAAGCGCGAGAGCTTCCTGAGATCGCCGGCTTCCAGGGTTTTGGCGATTTGCGCGACGAGCAGGGCGGGATCCGCCGCGCTGCCGACGGTTGCGGGTGACGCGGGTGGCGTGTCCGGATTTTGCGGGATGACGGGATCGGCGGGCTTTTCAATTTCAGGCGGCGTCAGCGGATTTTCCGGCAGCGCCGAAACCGCGGCGGGAGCTTTTGAAGGCACACCCGGCCGGATGATCAAAATTGCGACCGCGGCGACGGTGATGACCGCGGCGAGGCCGAGGAAAAAATAGGGAAGCTTGGAACGTTGCATGAAGGACTCAGTTAAAACACAGGAAGATTGGGAAAAATTTCAACCAATCCGGATCATTCCTGCCGCGGCAGAGCCGGCAAGTTCAAGCGGAGCACCTGCCCTTCGCGGAAGACCTGGAGACTGGTGTCCTGCACCGCGGCGGAGGCGGCGAGGTGCAGGAAAAACTCGCTGGCGCTGCCGACCCGCAAATTGTTCACCCCGATGACGAGGTCGCCGACCCTCACTTGCGCCGTAGCCAGCCCGTTTTCCGCGACGGAGGTCACCACCACGCCGCGATACCCGCGCAGCCGTTCGGGCACCGACAAGTCCCGGACTTGGATCCCGAGCGCTTTCAAGATTTCCTCCGGATCGCGGGTGCGACCTTGGTGGGCGGCGGCGGCCGGCGGCTGCGCGGAGGCCGCAGCACCGCTTTCGGCGATGGTGGCGTTGACCTTCATCGACTTGCCCTTGCGCCAGACGTCGAGGGTGATTTCGTCGCCGACCCGCGCCCGCTGGACCAGCGCGAAAAGCTGGGTGGCGGAGTGGATTTTCTCGTCGTTCAGCGAGCGGACGACATCCCACGCTTGCAGCCCGGCCGCCTCCGCGGGCGAGCCGGGGGAAACTCCGAGAATCGCCGCGCCATCCTCTTCCTCGTAGCCGAGCGCGGCGCGGACCGTCGGGTCGAGATCGCGCATCTGCACGCCGAGGAAGCCGCGGATCGGCCGGCCGCGTTCGAGGATTTGGAACAGCGCCTCCTTCACGTCGTTGGACGGGATCGAGAAGCCCACGCCCTGGAAGCCGGGGTTCTGCTTGTCCTGGGAAAAAATCGCGACGTTGATGCCGATGACTTCGCCGCGCAAATTCACCAGCGGCCCGCCGGAATTTCCCGGATTGATCGCCGCGTCCGTCTGGAAGAGATCCCGCTGGTTGTCCGAGAGCGAGCGCTCCTTGGCGGAAATGATGCCCTGGGTCACCGTCTCGCCCAAGCCGAACGGATTGCCCAGCGCCATCACGATTTGCCCGACCATCGCCTGCGACGAGTCCCCCATTTTCAGCGGCGTGAAAACCTCGTTGGAATCGATCTTCAACACCGCGATGTCCAACAGCGTGTCCTCGCCGATGAGGCGGGCCGTATAGGCCTTCCCGCCGTGGAGCGTCACCTGGATTTTCTGTTGGCCGGCGATCACGTGATGGTTCGTCACCACGTGGCCCTCCTTGGTGACGATCACGCCCGAGCCCTGGCCTTGGGTCGGGTAGTTGCGGACCCGCGTCTGGCCCCAGATGTCGAGAAGCTGCTCGCTGCGGATGCCCGCCGTGTCGATGCTGACGACCGACGGCACCACCGCTTCGGTGAGCCGCGCGTATTCGTTGTTGAGGCGCGACAGCAGCTCGACATCGCCCAGATCCAGCGGGGCCTTGTCCGGCAGCGTGAAAGCTTCCGGCTGGAACTGGCCGGCTTTCTTCGAGAAGCCGGGAATCAAGCTGCGCAAATCGCCGCCGGACCGCCACGTCCGCAGCGCGGAGACGGCGACGAACGCGATGACGAAAACGACGGCAAGCGCCAACAAACGACGGAATGCGGGATTCATGGATGGGTGGGTGACGAGGCCAACCATGCGCGTGAATCTCGAAAATCCAAGCGCCGAAACCGCGCCGGCACGCAAGCGGCGGCCGGAAGATATATATTCTTCCCCCTTGGCTCCGCCCTTGAATTTTGTAATGAACCCGCGCATGCGAGTTCACGTTTTCCTGGTTTGCGCCGCCCTCAGCCTCAACAGCGCGAGGGCGGATGCCCTGTCCGATGCGGATCGAGAGACGCTTTTGGAAAATCTCGAAAAACTCCGGGAATCCGCGAATTCCAAAGTGGACGCAAAATTCCGCGTCGCCTTGGCCGCCTTCCGCGAGGCCATCGGCAGCGACGATGCCGCCATCGAGCTCTACCTCAACTGCATGGAAAAGGTGAACTTCGAGGACCAGCAAAAGAAGTCCGCCGACTTCCGCGAATGGAAACGCAAGGAGGCTGAAAAACTCTCCGATCCCGGCCTCCGCCTCGCCCTCCGTCACCAACTCCGCTGGCTCGTCCTCACGCTCCAGGCCACCTCCGAAAAGGCCGATCGCGCCAAGCTGGCGGTGGAGGCGCAGGAAATCGTCGATTCCATTTTCCGCGAGCCCGCGAAACTCAAAAACCAGGAAGCCGTCCTCAACCAGGCGGTGACCTCGTCCGTTTTTGCCAGAGCTTACGACATCAACAGCGCGAAGGTGGAAAAGTGGGCGCTCTCACCTGTCCAGCTCGACCAGGTTTACGACCAGATCCTGCTGCCTCCTTATCGGATTCCCAGCCGTCTGGGCGAATTGCGCGCCACCTGGATCAAGCGCATCCAGCAGGAGGGTATGAAGATGGAGCACTGGTCGGAAAATGATAGAAAGCCGAAGGAGGAGAGGCGGATCGGCATGGCGTCCGCGGCGCAGCCCCCCGCATACGAGAAATTCCTCGCCGAGACCCAGCCGCAACTCCAGTGGGACATGGAGATCGACCTCTTCCGCAACGGCGACGAGAGCGGCGCGGCGGTCCGGATGTTAGCCCATCTGGGGAAACACCTCGCCCATCCCGCCGCCCGCGAGTGGAGCAAGCAATTCGAAGAGCTGCTCAAGCCCGCGGCCGCGGAGCCCGCTCCGGAATCCGGCACCCCGGCTCAATAGGTCGCCACCCGGAATTTACCGGTTGAAACCGGCCGGAATGGGTGTCAGCTCTTGAAGTCCTGAAATCCCCGCCACCATGACAAAAATCCTCACGCTCGCCGTCGCATTCGCCCTGGTTTCCCCGGTCCTCGCCCAATCGCCGACCCGGCAGGCCGAGTCGCTCTATCAAAAAGGACTCGCCGCCGAGAAAGCCGGCGATCCCGCCGCCGCCCGGAATTTCTACACGGAGGCGCTCAAGCTCGATCCCAAGAACCCCAACGCGACTTACAGCCTCGGCCAGTTGAAACTCAACGCCCCGGCCATCGCCACCAAAGGCCGCGAGGCGAAATTCGGCGCGGTGGTGATCCCGGTTTTCCAACTCGATCAAGCCACCCTCCAGGAAGCGCTCACCGGCTTGGTCGTGATCGTCGAAAAGGAATCCAAAGGCGAGGTGACGCCGAATTTCGTCATCGAAGACCCGAAAGCCCTCCTCGCCGGCCAGAAAATCTCCCTGAATTTGAAGAACATGCCCGCCAAGGCGGTGCTCAGATACCTGACCGATCAAACGGGCGCCAAGGTCCGTTACGACGAGCACGCCGTGGTCATCAGCCCGCGCTGAATTCCGCCAGGATCGCGCGGTGGACGTCCTCCGCGGTGCTCACCGGACAGGCCGATCCTATCAAGACCGGGCGCTCGTCATCCGCCACTGCGTCGCGGCCGTGCGAACCCTTCACCAGCGAGGCGTCCAGCGGGATGACATCCAGCAACCCGCGCAGCCCGAGCTTCTTTTTCAACAGGAATTTCGCGATCCGCAGCTTGGGAAACTTGAGCGCCGGATCGATGAAAAGCTCGCACGGATCGTAGCCCGGCTTGCGGTGGATATCGATGGTCCGCGCGTAGTCGGGCGCGACGGCGTCGTTCTCCCAGAAATAATAAGTGAACCACGCGTCCGCCGCGGCGATGGCGACGAAGTCCCCGCCGCGCTCGGTCGCCGCGCCCTCGCCCCAGATCTCCCCGGACGTGCGGACCTCGTCGATGCCCGGAGTGTTTTCGAGCAAATCCCGCACCTCGTCGCGGATCGCCGCGTCGTTCAGATAGACATGCGCCACTTGGTGGTCCGCCACGGCGAAAGCACGCGACGCCCCGCAGTCGAGCGTTTCCAAACCGAGCTCGTCCTTGATTTGCAGCCAGCCCTTTTCCCGGAACAAGCGGTTGAGATGGATGGCCCGGCTAACCGGGGAAATCCCGTATTCCGAAAGCACCAACACCCGCACGCCGCGCGACTCGTAATAACCGATGAGATCCGTCGCCAGCGCGTCGATCTTCCGCAGCTCCGCCGGGATGTTAGCGGCCGCCGGGCCGTCCTTCTGCAGCGGGTAATCCAGGTGCGGCAGATAGACCAGGCTCAGGGTCGGCGAGTGTCTTTCCTCCACCCATTTCGCGGAGGCGGCGATCCACTCGGACGAGGCGATCCCCGCCGCCGGCCCCCAGAACGCCGGGAAGGGAAACGGGCCGAGGTCGTTTTTCAACGCGTCGCGCATCTCCATCGGCTGGGTGTGGACGTCGAACACCTTGCGCCCGTCCGCCGGATAGAGCGGCCGCGGCGTGATCGTGAAATCCGCCGTGGAATACATGTTATACCACCAGAAAAGTTTCGCGCAGGTGAAGCCGGGGATCTCGCGGCGCAGCTTGTCCCACAGCTTCTCGCCGCGGACCAGATGGTTGCTCTGCTTCCAGAAGCGCACCTCCGCGCTTTCCCGGTCATACCAGCCGTTCGCCACGATCCCGTGCGCCGCGGGCGAGGTTCCGGTGACGATCGACGACTGCGCCGTGCAGGTCACCGCCGGAAACGCGGGCGCGTAACTTTGCAGCCCGTTCTTCTCCGCGAACCGCGTCAGCCCCGGCATGTGCCCGCCCAGCAGCGAGCGGGAAAGTCCGACCAGATTGATGACGGCGAGGCGCATGGCGGGAATGGAGATCTAACGAATTAACTTCATCCCCTCCGCCTTGGCGAGGCGGTTCAGACGATCGTCGAACGAGAGGAATTGGGTGGCGCCCAGCAGCTTCGCCGCCGAAACATGCAGGACATCGAGAGAACGATGCCCGCCGGTAGGAGTGTGCAGCAAACTTAGTTGGGTCGCATCGCGGAACATCACCGCCAGATTGAGGTTCGTCCAACGGAAGAGTTTCGCCTGCAAGTCTTGCCGGAAATCACGCAACGCATGGTGTCCGGCCTCGGAGCTGATGTCGTTCGCGAAGATTTTCCGGCAGACCGCATTGGTGAATTCCAACTCGCCGAGTGGCGAAATCCAAGCGGCTTCCTGCCAGCCCGCGGCAACCTTGCCCGCCTTCTCGGAACTGGTCTTCTCGTAAAGATACAAAGGCACTAGGAAACTTGAGTCGCAATAAATCATCGTTCCTCCTGCCTCCAATGAAGAAAGTCCTGCAACGGCTTGCCCGACTTTGTCCGGACCGGATGGATCTTCGAGCCGGGGCCGAACCTCGCCTTGAAATCCGGCTTCTCAACCGGCGGCGTGTCCAAAACAATCCTGGCGAAGGGCTTGCCACGTTTTGAAATCCAAACCTCCTCGCCCGCGTTCAACAGCGCCTCGACCTTGGGAAAGGACGTGCGGAGATCGCGAATTGAAACCGTGCTCATGGTGAATCAAAGATGATTCACCCCGCTGGATCCGTCAAGGGCAGAGGCCGGGATGGCAAGGCAATCATCAAGCCCTCGGTCACAATTTCAGGAGCCCTTGTGCGAGATCGGGGAACAAGGCCGGAGTGATCTTGATCGCGCTGGCGAGTAGATGAGAGCGGGCGCGGTCGGATGACGGTGGATTTTCCCGCAGCGATCCGCCAAATCCGCGCTCCTTTGGAGCATCAAAGGGTAGCGGACATCAAGGAAGTTCATCGATAGGGTCCCGGTAATCGATCATTGATACTGATCGATCTGTAATCTTGGCTACTTTCATGGCAAGGCCATTGAGATACGAGGCGGCAGGGGCGGTTTACCATGTGATGGCGCGTGGAGACGGGGCAAGTCGGTTTTTGAGGATGACAAGGATCGGTATGGCTGGGTGGATTTGCTGGAAAAGGCGGTGATCGCTGCCCTGATCCGTAAACGGACGGGCGTGAGTAACCAGTGGATCGCACG
>CAMDLP010000054.1 GCA_945901795.1 Akkermansia muciniphila
ACGATCAGTGGAGGCGGCGGGTTTTCATCCCTGCGAACGAGACAGGGGCCGTCTCCGCTGCGATTTCTGCCGATCAAGCGGCTGATTCTTTTTGATACGGTGATTTCGAGCAGCTCGGAAATCGCCGACCTGAAGATGCTTGAGGTGGCGGATTTGCGCGGCAGTCGAATCAGCTCAATGGGGGATTTGAGCAGGTTCCCGCAACTGAAAACGCTGATTGTCCGGCCTGACCAGTTGTCTCAAGAAGAGAAGAACAGACTGCGTCCGCAGGTTCGGATTGAATAGCGGGGGGCGGTCGAAGGGGAAGATTTCTTTGAATTCTGGAAAAAAATGCAGAATGGCTGTTTAGAATGCGGAATCGTCTCAGTTTAGGGGGGTAAGTAGCAGCTGGAACGAACTTCTGCTGACTGAACCACCACCAACCACATGAAGAAACTGAATCAATCCGCCGTTGCCCTGCTCGCCTGCGCGCTGGGAACCAGCCTCATTCTGGCCCAGGACACTCCCGCCGCTCCCGCCGCTCCCGCCGTCACCCTCAAAATCGGCGATCCCGCTCCCGAGATGAAGGTCGGCGAGTGGTATAAGGGCGGGCCGATCAAGATGGAGGCCGACAAATCCTACATCGTCGAGTGCTGGGCCACCTGGTGCGGCCCCTGCGTCGCCGTATTTCCCCACCTGAGCGAACTGGCCAAGGCCAATGAAGGCAAGGTCACCGTCATCGGAGTCAATATCCGCGAACAGATAAAGCCCGCTGAAGTGAAAGCTTTCGTGGAGCAGCAAGGCGACAATATGAGCTACCATGTCGTGGCGGATGGCGAGGGAGCCATTTACACCAATTGGTTTAAGGCCGCCGGACAAAAGGGCATCCCCTGCGCGTTTGTCGTCACCAAGGGCAAGATCGGTTGGATCGGCCACCCCGCCAAGCTCGACCAGAAACTGCTCGACTCGGTTCTGAAGTGATTTCCAGATTTTTTGGGCCGGCCCGGGCGACCGCGGCGGCCATGTCGGCAGCGGCGCCCTCCGGGGTGCCGCTGTTTCGTTGTTGGTTTGACGGATCATCCGGAGGGGGCTCATCAAATCGGTTTGCCAAGCGGCGGGAGGTCCGCTAGGCTCCGCCCTTCCATGAGGGTTTTGACGAACCACCAACAGCATGTGCTGCCCGGATTCCAGACTGTTGCCAGGATATCTTATGTCAGATGACAGGCAGGCCGGGCCGCCGCATTGGCTCTTTCAGGGGTCTCCCGCAGGAAGCAAATTCCTCGCAGCAAAGGAAATTGCCAGGAATCATTCAGATTCCTGGCAATTTTACTTGGTGAGATAAACGGTTTAAGAAGCGCGGTCAGGGCAGCGCGATCTTCACGAAGTAGCTCGCTGGTTCTCCGGTGACATCGATTTGGGCTTGGTATTTGCCTGAGCCCGCTGGGATTTCGGTGATGGTGCTATCCGGTGTTTTGTCGTCGGTGAAACTCGCGAGCGTCGCGGAACCCATAACCTGCCAGCTAGCGGGCGGGGTGTTCGGTGGACCGTTGAAATCGACCGTCAGGGTGTTGCCACTGTGGCTGACTGCAGTGACCGGCAGATCGGTGATGATTGGCGTGGCGGTGGTGGTGAAAGTCCCGTCGCTGCCTGGTACGGTGCCGTAGGCATTCGTCGCGACCACGCGGAAGTGGTAAAGTTTCTCGGGATCAAGCCCGCTCAACTGGCCGCTGATCGCGGTGGGGCTGAGGCCGGTGACCGGCGAGGGGGTGGCGGCCACGCTGCTGCCGTAGGTGATAGACTCGCCGTATTCGATGATGACGGTCGTGCTGGCGCCGTTCGCGTTCACGGTGCCGGCGAGGCTGGCGGAGTTCGAGGTGATGCCCGAGGCGATGCCGGTCGTGGCGACCGGTGGTGCGGTGGTGGTGAAAGTTTGGTCGGCACCTTCTGTGTTGCCGTTCGTGCTGCTGGCGACCACGCGGTAGTGATAGGTGGTGCCCGGAATCAGTCCGCTAAGAGCGGCGGAGACGGCGGTGGCAATGGAGCCGGTGACTGGCGAGGGGGTGGCGGCCACGCTGCTGCCGTAGGTGGTGGTCTGGCCGTATTCGAAGATCACGTTGGTGCTCGCGCCATTGGCCGTCACGTTGCCGGCAAGGGTGGCGCTGTTGTTGGTCACCACGCTTGCCGCTCCGGTCACGGCGCTGGGCGGGCCGGGGGTGGTGAAGGTCTGGTTGGTGCCGTTCGCCGTGCCATTGGCGCTCGTGCCGACAACGCGGAAATTGTAAGTCCTGCCCGCGATCAAGCCGGTGAGTGAGGCGCTTACCGGAGTATCGGCGCTGCCGGTGACGGGCGACGGCGTGGCGGCGGCGCTGCTGCCATAAGTAAGCGTCTCGCCATACTGAAAGGTGACCGTGGTGCTCACGCCCTTGGCATTCACCGTGCCGGAGACCGTCGCGGTGGTCGCTGCAACGGCGGATGCGGAGCCGGTGGTGACCACGGGGAGCGGGGTGACCTGATTGACGCCGATGGTGGGCGCTGCGACGGAGTAATCGGCAAAGCCGTTCCCCGCGAGGCCCGCTCCGAGCTGGATGGAGCGGCCGGCGGTGATGTCGGCGGCGGTGATAGCGACGGAGGTGCCGTTGCCCCAGATGGAGGGGACTTTGCCGGCGGCGACGGAATCGCGGACGGCATCGCCACCCCACGAGACGTAGTCCACCATTGCGGTCGACGAGCCAAAGCTGCCCGAAGAGTAGAGACCAACTTCGCCCTGGAGGTCGGTGATGAAGCTACCGGCAGAGGTGCCGGGAACAAGAAATGTTACGACGGCACCTGCTGGGAGATTCAGCGTCGTGACGGTGGATTCCAAGGCGACGATCTGACCGGTGGAAACGGCGACGTAGGAGGGAGATCCCTTCCAAAGGTTGCACCACTGGTAGCCAGCCATATTGACGGAACTGGTGCCGGTGTTCACAATTTCGACTTTGTTTGCGACGAGGTCGATCTCGCTGATGACGAGATTGGCTTTGGCAAGTGCCAGGGAGGCGAGCGTTGCGGCAATGAGGATAGGGACGAATTTCATGGATAATAATTTGGGTTTGGTAGAATAAAAAATGATTTTATTCCCTGCTTCGCGACACGCAAGGTACTATTTTGCAACTATTTTATCATCGCGAGGCGGACTCACAAAGAGAGTGTTGGAATTGATTCGATGGGTGGGTAAAAACACACTTGCCGCCGATCCTAGGCGCTGGTTCATTTGAAAAAGGAATGAAATTTTTTCGTCTGCTTGGCCATGTGTTGGTGCTCGCTTCGTGCGTCCTGCCTAGTCAGGCCGTGCCCAGCGTGGCGCGACAGTGGAACGAGGAGATCCTGGCCGCGATCCGCATCGACGTGCCGCATCCGCCGGTTCATGCGCGAAATCTTTTTCACTTGGCCACAGGGATGTACAACGCATGGGCGGCGTACGATGCCTTGGCGATCGGCTACTTTCATCACGAACGGGCGACCGCGCCTGACATCGAGGCGGCCCGGCGGGAGGCGATCAGCTACGCCGCCTACCGGATCTTGCGCGCCCGTTTCGCAAACTCCGTGAACAAGGACATCACGCTGCCGACGCTGGACACGCGGATGGCGGCGCTGGGCTACGACAATAATATCACAAGCACCACTGGCAGCAGCCCGGCGGCACTGGGCAACCGCATCGCGGCATCGATCCTCACTTGGGGCTTGGCCGATGGCTCTGGTGAGGCGGCGGGCTACAAGGATCCGGCATACGTGAACGCTCAACCGGTCTTCGAGGTGATCGAAAACGGCGTGCCGCTGGGCGGCTATCCGGCCGGGGCCGATCCGGATCACTGGCATCCGCTGACTTTTGACGAGGGCTTCGCGCAAAACGGGGTGGGGCCGATTTTTCTGCAACCCTTCGTCGGCGTGACCTGGCTGAATACGCGTGCTTTCAGCCTGCGGCGCGAGGATCAGGCGCAACCGTGGATCGATCCCGGTGGACCCCCGAAACTGCGTGGCGGTCAGGCGGCGGCCTACCGGGCACAGGCCTTGGATGTGTTGGAGAAGAGTCGCGCGCTCGGGTCGATGGAACTGATCGACATTTCACCGGCGGCGCAAGGGAACCACCCGCTGGGCACGGAGACGGGCACCGGCCATTTGCTGAATCCCACAACCGGTCAGCCTTATCCGTCCGAATGGGTGCCGCGGGGCGACTATGTCCGGGTGATGGCGGAATACTGGGCGGACGGCCCGAATTCCGAAACGCCGCCGGGTCATTGGAATAGGATCGCCAACGAGGTGAGCGATGCGCTGGCGGTGAAAAAGATCGGCGGCAGCGGGCCGGTGGTCGGCGACCTAGAGTGGGATGTGAAGCTCTATTTCGCGCTGGCCGGGGCGACGCACGACGCGGCCTGTGCGGCGTGGTCGCTGAAGCGAAAATACGACTCGCCGCGGCCGATCTCGATGATCCGTTTCATGGCGCTGCAAGGTCAGTCGTCGGACACCGGACTGCCGGGCTACCATCCAGAAGGTCTGCCGCTGGTGCCGGGCCTGGTGGATGTGGTCACGGCGGCTTCGCTGATGCTCGGCGGAGCACACCACGAGAGCGGCTTCGCGATCGGCGAGGTGGTGGTTTTCACCTGGCCGGGTCGGCCCGAGGACCCAACGGTGCAGCGCAGTCTGCCGCGCTGGATCCGGGGGACGGATTGGTTTCCCTATCAGGATCGGACTTTTGTCTCGCCGGCCTTTCCTGGCTACATGTCGGGCCACAGCACCTTCAGCCGAGCGGCTGCGGAAGTGCTCGCGGCGATCACTGGCAGCCCGTTCTTTCCCGGTGGCATTGGCAACTTCAGCGCCCCGGCGGACGGCTATCTGGATTTCGAGTTCGGCCCATCGGTGACGGTGAATTTGCAATGGGCGACCTATTTCGATGCTGCCGACGAAGCGAGCGTTTCCCGCCGCTGGGGAGGCATCCATCCGCAGGCGGACGACTTGCCGGCCCGGGTGGTCGGGTCGCAGTGCGGGAAGCAGGCGTGGGCGCTGGCACCGAAATTCTGGGAGGGTCGCATCACGGAGGAGCCGATGGTGCCAAAGATCTCACGGCCGGATGCCACGACGGCGCTGCTGGTCTGGGATACCGTGCCAGGGCTGTGGTATCGGATTGAGCGGAGCACCGGACTCGAGGGTTGGAACAATGTCCACGGTCCGGTGCAAGCGTCGGATGCGACGCTGAGCTGGATCGACACCGCCGCGACCAGCCCGAGTGGCTTCTATCGGATCGCGCAGACGGTCGGGCCCTGAGTCGAAGGGGTCAGTCGAATGGTACCAGTCCCGACTCACAAGCATTGCTTCGAGACTCAGCAGCTTGGATTTCCACGCTGGGTATTCGTTCACCCTGCGGATCGCACGAATCACGTTGCCATCGTGTCCCATCCCGAGACGTTCCGCCACCCAGCGGTTTCTCACACCCGTTCGTTTCCGGATCAGCGCGGCCACCACGGCGGTTTCATCGACCCACTTTCCTTTGCAGGAACAACTGCGACGCCTCGGTGGGCGCGTCCATTGCGCGCAAGGCGGCCACTGCGAGCCGCTCGGCCTCCGCCTCGTCGTGAGCGCTTGCGGCGGCTCCCGCCACGCTGCCCTTCCTCCGCTTCGGGCGGGCTCCACCGGCGATCGCCTCCAACACCTTTTCCGCAAAACTCCTCTCACCCAAACACCATCCCCGCCTCAATTCCTCGCGCGCTGCATCCGTCACCGCTCCCTTGGAGTCCTTCGCCCGCGCCTCCAGATCCCCCGCATAGGCTTGGCCTTCCCGGTGATCCTCGGAAAGCAGGTGGCCTTGGTATGAACGCCCCGACGAGGTTCTCGCCAACCCCGACGACTGGCAGGAAATCGGCGAGGAGCCCCACGACGAGCTCGGCGTCATCAAGGCCGAGATCTTCTGGCGGCGCACCATCCGTAAGAAATCCGTCCACAAGACCGACAAGGCTATCTGGCAAAGGGGGTGGCCGGCTGGTCGTTTCCATGCCTTTCACGAGCCGTGTTCCAGAGAGTCGCCTTTGGTCTCACGCACGGAGAAGAACAGAGTGAGGGCGGAAACGGCCGAGGTTGCAGCCACCCAATAGCCCGGTGCGGCCGGGCTGTGGAGGTAGGCAATGAGCCAAGTCACAATCATGGGAGTCATGCCTCCGAATACTCCCACGGAGATGTTATAGGCAAACGCCAGGCCGGTGCACCGGACGGCCCGGGGCATCAACTCGACGTTGGTTGCCGCGATGGCACCCGAGATCAAAGCAATGGGGATCGCGAGGGCCAGTTCGCACGAGATCGTTAGAAAACGGATGCCCAGACTCATCAGATGGAAGAGCGGGATCGCCGATACGGTGAGTATGGTGAAGCCCACTCCCAGGACCGCCTTGCGGCCGTGTTTGTCCGCGAATTTCGCCGCCATCGGCATGATCAGGAGCAGCAGGATCATGGCGACGGAGTTGTTCCGCAAGGCCTGCTGGTTCGACAACTTGCTGAATTGCTCCAGGAATGAAACGGAATAGACGAACAAGGTGTAAAAGGCGGCTCCGAAGCCCAGATTGAGCAGGGCGACGCGCAGCATCGGCCAGCGGTATTTCGTGAACGCGTCGCGCGTCGGGCTCTTGGAATGGGCGACTGGCGCTTCCGCGTGCAGCCCCCGGCGAAGCAGGAAACCGACGAACGCGACACACCCGCCGAGGATGAATGGCACCCGCCAGCCCCACGATTCCAGCTGGTCCGGGAGCAGAAGCGTGGCCATGAGGAATCCCACCCCCGACCCTAGCAGGGTGCCGGCGGATGCGCCCCACGCGCCCCAAACGGCGGAGAAGGCGCGGCGGTCTTGCGGCCCGCTTTCGACCAGAAAGACGAGTGAGCTGGTGTATTCCCCGCCGACTGATAGCCCTTGGATCAGCCTCAGGATGACTAACAAAATCGGCGCGGCCATGCCGAGCGTCTGAAACGTGGGCAGAAATCCCATCAGCACCGTCGGGATGGCCATCGCCATGACGGAGAGCAGCATCGCACGCTGCCGCCCGACCAAGTCTCCAATCCGCCCGAAAATGATTCCGCCCACGGGACGAACCAGGAAGCCCGCGGCAAAGGCCCCGAAGGCGGCGATCAGCGAGATGACTGGATTTTCCGCAGGGAAAAACAGCTTGCCGATCGTAACCGCAAAGAAGCCGTAAACCGCGAAGTCATACCACTCCATCACGTTTCCGATGAGGCCGACGAGAATGAGTCGGCGGAATGACGGTTGCGGTGAAGGGGTGGTGATGTCTTCTGTCATGGGTGATGAATTGTTTCAAGAAGTGTGATCTGCAAGCGGGGTGCAAAAGTCAAGCGGGCTGCCGGCATTTCCGGATCATCTTCCACGATCACCAACCGAATCATGCCTTTTTTGGCTCCCCCCTCAGGCGATGGCAAGATCGCGAAATGGGTTTTTTGGGCCATGGGGTGGAGACTTACCGGCAGCGGAATGATGAATCGGAGGGTGGTGCCGGAGTTCCTGCGTTCCAACTCCGGACCGCTTGCGTCGAAGGGGAGTTGCTTGGTCAATGATGGATGTGGAGCCTTTGAAAAGATGAATACTTTTTCATTGCACTTGTGACGGATGCATCCATGTTTCGTGCGTGAGATTCGTCGCCGGAGACGAGACCAAAGCGAGCCTGAGAGATCGCGGCCTTACCTTCGAGATGATTCTTTCCGCTCCGGTTCTGGGTTTCATTCCGAATCCGGCACGGCACGGTCAGATGCTTTTGATTATTGAAATCTCAGGTTACGCGCATGCCGCCCCATGCGAACGACGGGGTGATGCTTGGCGCATCATCACCGCCTTCCCATCCCGCAAATACCACAAACACTTCCTCCCATGAAAGCCAAGCCGCCCGCAAAATACGATCTACGCAAAGTGAAACTCACTTCCTACGAGCAATCCATCGAGAATGCCGTCGATAAAAACGCCATTCCCGCGACAGATCCCGCATTGCTTGCAGAAGTGCGGACCGGTCTCGCCGCGCTCGCCACTTCGCTGCGCGGTGGCAAGCGTCCCGGTTCCGGTAGAAAACCCCGTGAGACGCGCCGCACCATGGTCCTGTTATCCCCTGCCGCGCGGACCCGCTTGGAAGAGTTGGCAACCGAAACCGGAAGTCTCAGCGCCGCCGTGGAAAAGGCGGTCATGGCATTTCCACACTGAACCCAAACCCACCTTAAGTTAGTGCCATCCGGGGCAGGATATTCAGATTAACACGTTTTTCAAGATTCTTGAACGCAAGCGTCCGAAATTTGCCCCTCACTCGTTAGTCTGCTCACACGGCGCGGGGTGGCGTGCAAACGGCGATCTTTTTCCAAAGAAGAAGCCCGACCAAGTGGTCGGGCCTCGTTCGTTTGAATCATCAGGAGCTCCGTCTCACTTGGCGGCAGCGACAACGTCCTCCTTGGTCATGCCAAGTTCCTTCATCACCACGTCGCCCGGAGCGCTGATGCCGAAGCGGTCGATGCCGAGCGCCTTGCCCTCGGTGCCCACGTATTTCCACCACAGGTCGGTGACGCCGGCCTCGATGGAAATGCGCTTGGTGCAGGCTTTCGGCAGCACGCTTTCGCGATACTCCGGGCTCTGGCGCTCGAAGCGTTCGAAGCAGGGCATGGAAACCACGCGGACTCCGTCGCCCAGCTCGGCGGCGGCGGCCATCGCGTGCTGGAGCTCGGAACCCGTTCCGATTAGAATCGTGGTCAACGCGCCGGTTTCCTTGCGGGCGATGTAAGCGCCGCGGAGCACGCCATTGCGGCGGGCCTCGACGGAAAGCTCGTTCATCAGCGGGATCGCCTGACGGGTCAGGATCAACGCCGTCGGGCCGTCGGTGCGGCTCATCGCGGCGACGAAGGCACCGGCGGTTTCCTCGGCGTCGCCCGGGCGGATGACGTCGAGATTCGGGATCACGCGCAGGCCGCTAACGGTTTCGACCGGCTGGTGAGTCGGGCCGTCCTCACCGACACCGACCGAGTCGTGGGTAAAAATATAACTAACCGGAAGGTTCGACAAAGCCGCGAGGCGGATCGCGCCGCGCATGTAGTCGGCGAAGACCAGGAAGGTCGCGCCGCTCGCACGGAACAGGCCGTCGTAGGCGATGCCGTTACAGATCGCGCCCATCGCGTGTTCGCGGATGCCGAACCAGATGTTACGGCCTAGCGGATTGGCCGCGGAGTAGTCGCCGCCGTCCTTGAGGTAATTTTTCGTGGAGCCGAAAAGGTCCGCGCTGCCGGTGAGGAATTGCGGGATCGCCTTGGCCACCGTGTTGATCACCGTCGCACCCGCGGAACGGGTCGCGTCCTTGTAATCTGCGGCGAATGCCGGGATTTTCTCGCTGAGATCCACCGGCACGGACTGCGCCACGCCGGCGGTTAGTTCCGCGGCGAGCTCGGGATTTGCCGCGGCCCACGCGTCGTAGGTCGCCTGCCATGCCTCAAACTCAACCTTGGAAGCCGCCTTTTTTCCGGCGAAATATGCCTGCGTCTCGGGAGAAACGTAGAAATGTTCGTCGGCAGGAAGTCCGAGACCCGCACGGGCGGACTCGATAAATTTCGCGCCGCCTTCGCCGTGGCCCTTCGCGGTTCCGGCAACTTCCGGAATGCCTTTGCCGATCACCGTCTTGACGATGATCACCTTCGGGCGGCCGTTTTTATCAGCCTTGGCTTTCGCCACCGCTGCCGCGATGGCAGTGAGATCGTGGCCGTTCACAGTGACCGCGTCCCAACGCTGGGAGATGAAATACTGCTCGGCATCCTCGCCTTGCGTGAGATCGGCCATGGCGTCGAGCGTCACGTCGTTAGAATCATAAATGAGAACGAGGTTATCGAGCCCGTTGTGACCGGCGAAGGCGATGGCTTCCTTGGCGACACCCTCTTGGAGGCAACCGTCGCCGTGGATCACGAAGACGTGGTGGTCGAAAATCGTGTGCTCGGCAGTGTTGAAACGGGCGGCGGCGCGTTTGCCGGACAGCGCGTAACCGACGGCATTGCCAACGCCCTGGCCGAGCGGGCCGGTGGTCGCTTCGACACCCGGCGTTTCATGAAACTCCGGATGGCCCGGCGTGATCGAATGGAGGCGGCGGAAATTTTTCACATCGTCGCGGGAAACCGCGTAGCCGGCGAGGTGCAGCCAGCTGTAGAGGAACATCGAGCCATGGCCTGCCGAGAGCACGAAGCGGTCGCGGTTGAGCCACTTCGGCGCGTCCGGATAGTAGCGCAGGGATTCGCCGAACAACACTGCACCGACCTCGGCGCATCCGAGCGGAAGACCCAAGTGGCCGGAATTACAGGCGTGGACGGCATCCATGGCGAGGCCACGGGCTTCATTGGCGGTATTGGCAAGCAAGGTCGTATTCATGAGATCAAGGCACCGCCCTGAAGTTCGGGGACGGGGTGCGAGGAAACTAGAAATCCTCACCCGATTGACAAGCCAGCAATCGACGATTGGCCGTCCATCCCACAAAACCTGCTCATTTTCAGTATGATTGAGGGACCTTGGAAGTTTTTGCTGAAAAAACCTTGCAAGCTCCGGTCCGATGAGTTTCTTTTCCGCCCGCTTCGCGACACACGACCCGTTCGTCTATCGGTTAGGACTCCAGGTTTTCATCCTGGCAAGAAGGGTTCGACTCCCTTACGGGTCGCCATTTAAACAAGCCTCCGCCCTGCGGGGGCTTTTTGCTATCCGGACCTCTCGCACCTTCATTTCCCCAAAGTGACCGCTCTCCAAAAAGCAGAATCCATCCGGGCCCGCAAAGGCGAACGCCCGATCGCGGTCCTCACCGCATACGACTACCCGACCGCCCGCTTGCTGGACGAAAGCGGCGTGGACGTCCTGCTCGTCGGCGACTCGCTCGGCATGGTGGTCCTCGGTTTTCCGGACACCACGCACGTCACGCTCGACCACATGCTCCACCACGTGGCCGCCGTCGCCCGCGCCCAACCGCGGGCTCTCGTCGTAGGCGACTTGCCCATCCACACTTACGACACGCCGGAGCAAGCACTCGAAACCGCACGCCGCCTCGTCGCCGCCGGAGCGGAAGCGGTGAAACTCGAAGGCGGCCTCCGCCAAGCGGAAAAAATTCGCGCCATCACCGCCGCCGGCATCCCCGTGATGGGCCACCTCGGGATGCTCCCCCAGCGCGTCCTCGAAGAAGGCGGCTACCGCAAAAAAGGCAAAACCCCCGAGCAAACCGAAGCCATCCGCGAAGGCGCGCAGGCCATCATCGAGGCCGGAGTTTTCGCCATCGTCTTCGAGTCGATCGTCCCGGAAACCGCCCGGCTGCTTTCCGCATCCCTCACTGTTCCCACCATCGGAATCGGCTGCGGAAATAACACCTGCGACGGCGAGGTCGCGGTCATCACCGATCTTCTCGGCTCGTATCCATGGTTCGTCCCGCCCTTCGCTAGGCCCGAGGCCGATCTCGCGGCGATCACCCGCCAGGCCGTCGCCCGCTATGTGGCGCGGGTGCAAGGTTCCTAACCGCGTCAGACTGCTGGGACATGTCGGAGCACTCCGATAACTCGACCACAACCACCCCTTGCTCCTTTACCTCCACATCCCCTTCTGCCACCGGGTTTGCCCGTATTGCTCGTTTTACAAACACACGCCGGGCGATACTTCTATCGGCAGCTTCGTCGATGCCCTCGCCGCTGAAGCGAAATCCCGGATCACCGAAAATCCCCGCACCCTCTACCTCGGCGGCGGCACCCCGAGCATGCTCTCGCCCGGCCACCTCACCCGGCTTTTCACCGCGCTCCACGACACCGTCGATTTCTCAAAACTCGACGAAGTCACCCTCGAAGCCAACCCCGCCACCTTCGACGCCGCCAAGGCAAAACTCTTCCGCGAGCTCGGCGTCACCCGCGTCTCGTTAGGCATCCAGTCGTTCACCCCGCACGTCCTCGAAATCCTCGGCCGCGAGCACTCCGTCGCCCAGGCCAGCGAGTCCGTTAGCATCCTCCGCGAGGCCGGCATCCCGTCGGTCAACATCGACTTGATGTTCTCCATCCCCGGCCAATCCAAGGACGACTGGGAAACCACCCTGCGCCACGCCATTTCCCTCAATCCCGACCACATCTCCGCCTACAACCTCACCTACGAGGAAGACACCGCCTTCTTCGAATCCCTCCGCCGCGGCGAGATGCGCGAGAACGAGGACCACGACGCCGAGTTCTTCCACCTCGCCGACGAACTCCTAACCGCCGCCGGATTCGACCACTACGAGACCTCCAACTACGCCAAGCCCGGCCACCACTCCAGCCACAACCAAGGCTACTGGCGCGGCGAAGACTACCTCGGTCTCGGCCCCTCCGCTGTCTCCACGTTGGACGGCGTCCGCTGGAAAAACATCCCGGACACCGCCCGTTACGTCGCGCAAATCCATTCCATCGGCCACGCGCTAACCGAGTCGGAAACCCTCGACGCCAAAGCCCGCCGCATCGAGCGCATCGCCCTCGGCCTGCGCACCAAGGACGGCATTTCGCTCGACCTCCTCAGCCCGGAATCCCGCCAGCGCGCCGCCCACTTCGCCAGCGAAGGCATCGCCCGCATCGAGGGTGATAGACTCATCCTCATCGACCACGGCCGCGCCCTCGTCGATCCCATCGCCGCGGAGTTGGTATAAGAATCAACGTCCTTGTTGTCGTTTCCTCATCCGCGCCAATTCGGATGGAAGTGGTAGGGTTGGCTTCAATCGAAGTATGACGAGAAGCGCTGCGTTTGCACCCGGCTGAGACAGCCGGGACACTTTGACACCCTGTATTTCCGGACTCGGATCAAGTCGGGTTCTTCACCAGCGCGACGGCGTAGAATCCGTCGTAGCCGGTGGCGGCTGGGGAAACGGGGCTTTCTTCAAGCAAAGTGAAGCCGCCTTTTTCCAACAGCTTGTCGATGGCGGCGCGGTTTTCCGACGGGAGGATCGAGCAGGTGGCGTAAACGAGGCGGCCGCCGGGCTTGAGCATGGCGGTGTATTTGTCCAACAGCTCGGCCTGGATGCCTCGGAGGCGGTCGATGGCGGCGGGCTTGAGACGCCATTTGAGGTCGGGCTGGCGTTTCAAAGTGCCAAGACCGGAGCACGGGGCGTCGATGAGCAGGCGGTCGGCGACTTCGGCGAAATCAGTGGTGGTGGCAACGGTGATTTCCTTGGATTTGACGCACTTGTTGGCGTTGGCGCGTTTGGCGCGGCGGTCGAGTTCGACGAGTTTTTTCGCATCGATATCCATGCCGAAGACGCGGCCGTCGCCTTTCATCAGGGCGGCGAGGTGCAGCGATTTGCCGCCGGCACCGGAGCAGGCGTCGATGACGCGCTCGCCGGGTTGGGGATCGACGAGCGGGGCGATCATTTGCGAGCCGGCATCCTGGATTTCCACGCGGCCGTCGAGACGGAGGGATTTGGGCAGGGATTTGCCGGGGGCGAGGACGAGGGCATCCGGCAGGCCGGGGACTTCGGTGGCGGTGATGTGAAAACTGGCGAGCCACGCGATGACTTCCGGCCGGGTGGTGCGGAGGGTGTTGACGCGAAGGAAAATGGAGGCGCGCTGGTTGAGGGCGGCGAGTTCGGCGTCCCAGGCATCGCCGAGTTCGGCGGCACCGAGGGCGTCGAGCCAGTCGGGGATGGACTCGCGGACGGCGCGGGGTTGGTCGGCGAGCTCGGCTTCGCGGGCTTTCATTTCCTCGGCGGATTTGCCGTTGTAGGCCCACCATTCCGGGATTTCGTAGCCCATGCGGACCCACTGGGCGGCGCAGAGGGCAGTGGTTTCCTCGCTGTCCACGAGGAAACTCAGGGCACGGCGCCAGCGGGCGACCTCGAACACAGTCTCGGCGATGAAGCTGCGGTCGCGCTTGCCCCATTTCGGGTTCTCCTCGAAGGCGGCGGCGAGTTCGTGATCGAGAACATTGTGTTCGCGGAAGACGGACTTGGCGATGTTGGAAGCGGCCTCGGCGAGGATGCGGTGCATTTTCATGAAGGCGGACCGTTCCCTAAAGCGGGCGATGTGGCAAACGAAAGGTGGGAACGAAGCGAAACGCGGAGAGCGCAGAGGTCGCGGAGGATGACGCGGAGTTTTCTGATTTTATCATTTCTTGGCGCCTCTCTCTGCTGCCTCGGCGCTCTCCGCGTTTCGATTAAATCAATCGACATTTTCCCGCCGCTGCTTCGTATTTCCGCCGTGCCGACTGTCCAACTCAAGTATCAAACGTTCCACCCCTCGATCTGGCCGAAGATGATCGGCGAGGTTTCCCGCGACGCGACGCCGGGCTCATTTGTCCTCGTGCTGGGGAAAGAGGGCACGCCCTTCGGCTGGGGCTTGTGGAACCCGAAATCGCGGATGCCGCTGCGGGTGGTGAGCCACTCGCTGGAGGAACTGGAGGACGAATCGTTCTTTGAAAACGCGATCCGCCGCGCCGCCAAGCTCCGCCGCGAGGTGCTCAAACTCGACGCACAGACCGACAGCTACCGCGCGATCCACGGCGACGCGGATTTCATGCCGGGCATCGTGGCGGACAAGTTCGCGGACGTGCTGTCGGTGGAAATCACCAATCTCGCGGCCTGGCAGCGCCTGCCGAAATGGCTGCCGCTGCTTCACGAATGCTTCGACACCAAGCGCGTGGTGGTGGGCGTGGATCAGGATTTGGCGCGGATCGAAGGCATCCCGCATCGCGGCGGGGTGGAGTCGGACAACGTGCGGTCGGTGAAAATCCGCGAGCACGGCGTGCGCTACGAGGTGGATTTCTCGGAAGGCCACAAAACCGGGTTTTTCTGTGACCAACGCGACAGCCGCAAGAAATTCGGCGCGCTGGCGGAAGGCCGCACGGTGCTGGATCTTTGCTGCTACACCGGCGGCTTCGGGATTTCCGCCGCGCTCGCCGGAGCCGAGGACGTCACCGGCGTGGATCTCGACGAGACGGCCATCGCGATGGCCAAGCGCAATGCGAATTTGAACAACGCGCGGGTGAAATTCACCCACGCCGACGCCTTCACCTGGGCGCGGACGATGATCGAAAACGGCCGCACCTGGGATCTCGTCATTGCCGATCCGCCGAAGTTCATCCACGGCCGCGAGGACGACATCGGCACCGCGAAATACGCCGATCTGAACAAACTCGCGCTGCAACTCGTCGCGCCGGAAGGGCTTTTCGTGACGTGTTCGTGCTCGGGAATGCTGGGTGCCGGCGAGTTCGAGCAAATCGTGATCACCTCGGCCCATCGCCGCAACAAGCGCTTGCAAACCTTCGACCGCACCGGTGCCGGGCCGGACCATCCGACGCTCTCGAACTACCCGGAATCGCGCTACCTCAAAGTGCTCTGGTCGCGGGTCATTTAGAGCATCGACTCCAGCTCTTCCATGCTCCAACCGGCCGCATCGCCGATGCCGTCCTCGTCGATGGCCGACGCCAACTCGCGCTTTTTCGCCTGCAGCCGGACCACCTTTTCCTCGACCGTGCCGCGGGTCAGCAGGCGATAAACCGTCACCGGCCGTGTCTGCCCGATCCGGTGCGCACGGTCGGTCGCCTGGGCCTCGGCCGCCGGATTCCACCACGGATCGAAATGCACCACCGTGTCAGCGGCGGTGAGATTGAGTCCGTAGCCGCCAGCCTTGAGGCTGATGAGAAACACCGGCGGGCCGTCGGGTTGCTGAAACTTATCCACAAGTTGTTGGCGGTTCCGGGACTTTCCGTCCAAGCGCAAACTGTCCCAACCGCGCGCGGAAATAAATTTCTCGATTTCCAGTAACTGCGTTTGGAACTGGCTGAAAATGAGCATTCGGTGATTTCCATTCACCGCTTCTTCGATCAGCTCCAACAAGCGTTGGAGCTTGGCCGAACGCCGCGCCACCAACAGCTGATTGAATCGCTCATTCTTCAGCAGCGCGAGGTCGCAGCAAGTCTGGCGGAGCCGGAGGAGCGCGGTGAGCATTTGCATCCGCGCCGCTCCCTTATTGCCAGAATCGGCGATGGCGTCCACTCGCTTGCGGCCCTCGATGAGCAGCTCTTTATAGACCGCTTGCTGGTCCGGGCTGAGATCGCAGAACTCGTCGATGAAGAGCTTCGACGGTAATTCGGGGGCGACCTGCTCTTTCGTCCGGCGGAGCAGGAAGGGCGAAATCTTCAAACGCAGGCGCTCGATCACCGCCCCGGCCGATTCGCCGGTTGCGAGCGGTTGCTCGTAGCGATCCCGGAAATCCTCGCGGCCACCGAGCCAACCCGGCTGAATGAAGCGGAAAATCGACCAGAGATCCTTCACCCCGTTTTCGATCGGCGTGCCGGTGAGCGCGACCCGGCAGGTGGCGTGCAATTTCGCCAACGCCTTCGCGTGATCGGTGTCCGGATTCCGCATCAAGCTCGCCTCGTCCACGACGATGGCGCGGTATTCGCGCTTCAGGTGATACGCCAAATCCCGGGCCAGCGTGCCGTAACTGGTGAGAATTACATCGCCGGGTTGAACCTTCTCGCGCTCCGCATCCCGGCTCGCCCCGTGGAGGATCCGCACCTGCCGCGCCGGGGCGAAGCGGGCGAACTCCGCCCGCCAGTTGCCGAGCAGCGATGCGGTGGCAACCACCATCACGACTCCCGAATCGGTTCCTGGCTGCTCCAGCACCCGCTCTATTAAAGCGATTGTTTGAACCGTCTTGCCGAGCCCCATGTCGTCGGCGAGGAGAGCCCCGCCGAAACGCTGGACGCGGTCGAACATCCAGCCCGCGCCGAGGGATTGATACGGTCGCAGCTCCGCCTGCAAGGTGGCCGGGGAATCGAATTTGAATGAAATCGGCAGATCACTTGCAGTCTTCGACTTGTCGATTTTGTTCCGGATTTCACGGATGAGCTCACCCGCACGCGCCGAGGCCATGAAATGACCGTTTTCCTGACGCAGGTCGAGGTCGGAAAAGAGCGGATCAATGAGGTTGGCGATGTCGTCCGAGATCACCAACCGCCGCCCGCCAGCGGAGGCTCCGGAGCCTTTTCCCGCACGCAAAAGCCGCCGTACTTCCGCCGCCGGGATCGACACTCCATCACTCGTTTGAAATGAAAGGTCAAAACTCAGCCAATCCTCGCCGGAGCCGATGATGTCGATTTTCGGCGAGACCACGGCGACTTGTTTTTGGACGTGGCCGAAGCGCTCGCCCTCGGTGACGGTCCACTCCTTGCGGAGGACCGGCAGGGATTGGGTGAGGAAATCCAGAATGGCGGACTCCCCTTTCATCACCCAGCGGCCGCTGGAGAAATTCTCCACCTCGAAGCCCGCCCGCGAGAGTCGGGCCGCGGCTTTTTCCTCCTTCGCCAAGTCCCGGATTTCGCAGTGATCGCCGGCCAAACGCGGCAGACCATCGACTTTCCCCAAGCCTGGCGGAACCGGCGGCGCGGAGCCGTAGCGGACACTGAGCTGGGCATCCAAATGCTGGAGCGAGCCTTCCAGCGAGACCTCGAAAGACGCCGCTGCTTGGACGAAATGGAGCGACTCCAGCCAGCAATCCTCCGGAAAATGCAGCCATTCCTGCCACGAATCGAGATGATTGAAAAACCGCAGGGTCGGGATTTCCACGGATTTCCCCTGCGCCAGCTCGCCCAAGGCTGCGGCCAAATCCGCCGGAACCTTCCCCTCGCCCACCCGCACGACCGAGTCCTCGCCGATCTGCCAAAACGAGCCGCCGATTTCGATCCACGGCCCGGATGCGGGATCGGGAACCAGCAGGACCGAGTCCTTTCGGTGTTCCGCCGCGCTGAGCTGGAGCCGCTCGCCGGAGCGGATTTGGATCAGCAAGCGGTCCTTGCCCGCCGCCAAACGCGGATGCTCGGCGATGGATTCGAGAAACGCCGGGACGCGCGGGCCGTCGAGACTGAGGCTGAGAATTTCCTTTTTCGACACACCTTCCTTGGCGAGCCACGCGTTCAAGCGGTCGTCGGCGGGCGAAATCTCACTGCCGGACGCGATGGCCAGAGTGGCGGCGAATTTCCCGCGTTTTAATGCGTCGCGCCAGTTGAGCGGCAGCAGGACCTGCCAGGGAACCGCCACTACTGCTTGGGGAGCAGATTTTTGAATGACCGGCTTGGGCGCGGCTTTGCCAAGCGACGCCAGCCCCGTGGCGACAGCGTGGCAGCACACCGAGCCGCTCCGTTGATTGTCGGCGCACGGGCAGCGGGTATCGAGATCGGTCGGAGATTTCACCGTGACGCTGACTTTCATCAGTCGTTTTCCCACTTTCACCGTGCCTTGCCAGCCGGTCGCGACGGTCTGGACCTCGGCGACCATGCCGCTGTCGAAAAGGGATTTCCCCTCTTTAAATGCCTGCCACGACGCTGCCGCCCTCAAAGTTGCTTCCGTCCAACCGCTCATTGTCGCGGCAGTGTTCTCTGCATGCGGCCGTCGCGCAACCACATCGGCAAGATATGCGTAGCGAATCGGCGAGAGCGCCTCCTAGCAGCCTGTCGGACTTAGAAACCAGCCTCCCTGAATAAATCCGCCTCGGGCCACGTATGGAGGAAATGTCCGCCCGCTTCGTCAACATCGACCACGACACGCCGATGCTACTTCCGCCCGACCTGCGCGACTGGGTATCCCCCAACCACATGGTCCATTTCATCATGGACGCGGTCAAAGCGCTGGATCTGAGCCTTGCGCATACCAATCAGCGCGGCACAGGCCACGCCCAATACCCGCCCTGCATGATGCTGAGCCTGCTGATTTACTGTTACGCTACGGGCACATTCTCCAGTCGCCGCATCGAAACGCTCACCTTTGAAAACGTCGCCGTGCGGTTCCTCACCGCCGACACCCACCCCGACCACGACTCCATCTGCAAGTTCCGCCGCGAAGACCGCCTCGCCAAGCTCCGGGAAGCCAAACAAGCCATGGAAGCACGCGCCAAACAACGTCTGCTAGAAGAACAAGCCGCCTATCAGGAAAAGCTCGCCGCCCGCCAAGCCAAGGAACAAAGCACCGGCAAAAAACCACC
>CAMDLP010000055.1 GCA_945901795.1 Akkermansia muciniphila
AAATCGTCAAAATCAACGAGGACCGCAAAAATGTTGTTCTCAGCCGCCGCGAAATCATCGAGCAAGAACGCTCGGATAAACGCCAGACCTTCCTCAGCGGGGTCAACATCGGCGACAAAATCGTCGGCACGGTCAAAAACATCACCGACTTCGGTGCGTTTGTGGACCTCGATGGCATCGACGGCCTCCTGCATGTCACGGACATGTCCTGGGCCCGCCTCAACCATCCCGCCGAAATCCTCAAAGTCGGCCAACAACTCACCGTTCAGGTGCTCGACATCAACAAGGAAAAAGAACGCGTTTCGCTTGGTCTCAAGCAAATGCAGTCGAATCCTTGGGACAAGATCGAGGAGCGCTTCCCAGTCGGCCAGAAGGTCTCTGGAAAAGTCACCAACCTCATGCCCTACGGCGCCTTCGTGCAGATCGAAGACGGCGTGGAAGGTCTCATCCACGTGTCCGAACTCTCCTGGACGAAGCGCATCGCACGTCCATCCGACGTTCTCACGCTCGGTCAAGAAGTCGAAGCCATGGTGCTGGGTGTGAACAAAGACGAGCAGAAAATCTCTCTCGGTGTTCGCCAACTCGAGCCTAATCCATGGGACGAGATCGAGCTTCGCTACATGATCGGCAAACAGGTCAAGGGCAAGGTTCGCAACATGACTGCTTATGGCGCGTTCGTGGAACTCGAAGAAGGCATCGACGGCATGATCCACGTCTCGGACATGTCCTGGACCCGCAAGATCAACCACCCGTCCGAAGTTCTCAAAAAGAACGACGAAGTCGAAGCCATCGTGCTTGCCATCGACAAGGCCAACCAACGCGTCTCACTCGGCGTCAAACAAACCGAGAACGACCCGTGGAGCCTCATCGACAGCCGCTTCAAGGTCGGTGATATCGTCAAGGGCACGGTCGCTAAGATCGCATCCTTCGGTGCCTTCATCAGCCTCGACGGTGACATCGACGGCCTCATCCACATCTCGCAACTCAGCGAAGAGCACGTGGAGAAGGTCAAGGACATCATCAAGGTCGGCGAAGAGATCGAAGCCCGCGTCATCAAGGTGGACAAGGTCGAGCGTCGCATCGGACTTTCCATCAAGGCCGTCGGTTACTCCGACGAGCAGCTGAAGAAGGAAAGCGCCAGCTTCGAGAGCCTCCGTCCATCCTCCGAGATGGTCGGCCTCGAGCAAGCGTTCAACCTCGCCGCCGCCGCCTCCGAAGACTGGAGCCCAGGCCAGGAAGACTAAAGGTAGTGGCGATCACCGGTCGCCACGAGTTCTCACCAAAAGCCGGACGGGTTCGCCCCGTCCGGCTTTTTCGCGCGTAGCGGCGATCACCGGTCGCCGCGAGCCGCATGATTCACGAATGGCTGGTCACACACCGCGCCCTGAGCCACCATTTCTTCGGCATCCACTTCCGATGCCGATTTCGGTCCTGATCACTCCGACGAGCTAACCGTCGCATCGGATCGTCGATTGCGCTTCAAGCCGTCAAAAGAAATGAGAATCTCCGGTAGAAACAGAGCAATTGTCGTGTTGCTGACCACGCTGGGCTGCTTCCTCGTGTTTTTTAGCTGGCACACCTCACAAAACCTGAACCGTGGTCGATCGAACGAAACTTCGAAGGAGCGATCTACTCGCTTGCGACAGGAAGATCACCGGTCGTTGGCGAGATCGCCGTGGCCGCAGGGTTCCTCCGTTTCGACTCGAAGGGATACAGCAGGGTGGTTTGTTGTCATGAGGCCAAGACGGGGCGAATTCTTTGGGAAAACAGGGACGCGGGATATTCCCGCCTCAAGGGAATCCAAGTCCATGTCGCCATCGACAGCGCGGGAGATGTCATTGTGACGTCTCACAAGCCGCCATCATTGCACGCCATGGAAGCGACCGTTGCAAAGCTTGCCGGATCGACTGGAAAGAAGCAATGCTTTCGGTTGGTCAGGACTCCATCAGGCAAGACGGTGATGGCGAGGGATCCAAACGATAAAAATCCGATGGATCCGATTCCACACTGGCAGTTGCTGGGGGGACGCTGACCCGTTTCAAAATCATCGGCGTCCTCGCACAGACCCAACGCTTCCTGCGTGAGGCGCGCGAGGTGCTGGATGATGAGTGACCCTCAAAAAAAGCCGGGCAGGTTTCCCTGTCCGGCTTGTTTGTAATGAATGAATTCGCGGCGACCGGTGGTCGACGCTACGGATTAACTTTTGATGTCTAGCGCGGCATATTCGCCGTCCTTGCGGCGATAAACCAAGGTCAGGCAGTCGCGGCGGGCGCTCTTGTAGAGCACGAACGGGCGATCCGTTAGTTCCAGTTGCATGATGGCGTCTTCCTTGAACATCGTCCGGACCGCGTAATTCTCGGGGTGGACGATGTAGGGCACAGGCTCGACGTCGGAACCTTCCGGGTGGTCGAGGACGTCTTCCTTGAAGAAGCGCTCTTCAAGGTGGCGGATTGACTCGTTGCGATGTGGCCGGTGCTTTTTCAGCAAGCGGGTCTTATGCTTGCGCATCCGGCGGGCGATTTTCTCGATCGTCTCGTCGAGCGCTGCATACATGTCCTTGCCCTCGGTGTGAGCCTCGATGGTGATGTGGTTCGCACAAAAAAGAATAATTTCGGCAATGTGCCGGTTTTTTTGGACGTCGAGAATGATCTTGGCCTCGATGATTCGCGGGTAATCAAGATGCAATCCCTCGATTTTTTTGATCGCGTGCTCGCGGAGGGCATCGGTCACTTGCTCGTGCCGGACCGTGACGGTGACCGGCAGATTGACGTTGGCAGTTTGCATGGTTTCTATTGGTTGGTTATTGGGTGAACGGACGGCAGTTCTAACTGCCTTATCCGTAAGTTACCCTGAACCAGATTTGACCGGAATGCCACGCCCAACTTTAGAAATTTTACGCATGGCTTGCCTGGCCGGAACGGGGCTGGTTTCGTGGGATTTCATTCACGGTGACCCGATCACTTCTTCGGCTGCGTGAGGTCCTCGAAGCTTGATCCCTCGCTGTCGTCCGGGGCGGGGTTCCCCCGGGGGGCGACCTTGGAGGATGTGTAGAGTTCCTTGAAGTTATCCAGTGGAGCAGACGCCCGGCCACTGATTTTCAGGGTGATCCAGCGGAATCCTTCCGTGGCCGGGCCAAACATGGAGTTCAGGCGTGTAATCTTGGCCGAGGCGATCATGGCTTCGGCGACGCCGAGTTGTAGATTTCCGGACAAGTTTTGATTGAGCGCCATTGAGATTTCGCCTCGCAGCGCCATCCGTCCTTTGCTCTCCAAGTTGAGTTCGCGGAGCGTGACGACGTCGCCTTCCCGGTGGATCACTCCGCCGGCATCGCCCTTGAAGACGGGACGCTGGAACCAGGGGTCGTCAAGACCTTCCGCGAGGCCAATGAGGAAGGGGAATCCCTGCACCTCGATTTGTGAATTGGGACTCGCACGGAACGCGACGTCGAGGGCGAGCGATGGTTTCACACCGGGCTGGAAGGAGAGGAAATTGGAGGTGGCGACGGGCAGTGAGTCGATTTTCCCCGAGAAGGTTTTTCCAAGCGAGGGGCCGACCATGCCGGAAAGTTCGAACGATTCGAGGCGGACATCGAGTGAGGAAATCCGCTCCGCTTGATAGGGCGTCACGGTGCCGGAGAGTTCGAGGGCGCCGCGGTTGTCCGATTCGTGGAGCACCCGCAGGCCGATGATGTCGGCCTCGTCGCCGCGGAACTCGATGAGCGCACGATCCAGCCGGAGTTTGGGCCAACCGGTGATGGCGATGTCGCCTTTGTAGAGGCTCACTTGGGCCCGGCCACTAGCGGTTTCCGGGTTGAGCGAGCCTTCCGACTTGAGGAGCCTGACGAACGGGGTTTTCGGGTCTCCCATGGTGAGATTGAAAATCGGGGTGCGGTAGCGGTTGAAGCGGATGGGGAGATCGCCGTCCGGGGCGGGGGAGTGCCGCAAGGTTTCGCCGGGTAGCGGGATTTGAAGTGCTAGATTGGCATCGGATACTGAGATTTCCTCACCGGTCATGGCTTTGCCTAGGAAGCTGGATGGGAAGATGTCGGCCGTGAGACCGCGGAGTTTGAGACTTTGCAGGAGATTGCCGGCGGGCCATTTGAGCGAGAGGCTTCCGGCGTTGGCGGTTTTCGGGTTCATCCGGAACTGCTCCATCTCGGTGGTCGCCCCGCTGGCCTGTTCGATTTTGCGGATGAGGTCCTCGCGGAACGGTTTGCTGTTCGCATAGATGATCGCGCCGCCGATGATCATGGCTGCTAGGAAAACCAGAATCATCGCGGAGGTCACCTGGACGATGCGCGCCCGGCGGTTCCGCTGGTGGATCTCCTTGACCGGCTGGCTGGAACGGCGCTTCCGACTACGGACCCGGATCGCCTGGCTGCCGTCCGCACGAATGACCAGCTCCCCGTCTTCCGGGTTTCCGATGGGAGAGTTCTTCAGTCGCTCCATCATCTCTTCGATGGAGTATTTTTCGGGTTCGCTGGGGTCGTTTGGCATTTTCAGGAGGTGAGGAAAATCAGGGATCAGCGGTCCCGGTAGCGACGTCCTGTTGGATCCATGAGTTCCACGTTGACCATGAACAGAACCATCTTGGTGACGGGCTTTTTGGCGTTGGACTGGAACAGGCGCCCGATGATGGGGATGCTGCCGAGAACCGGAGTTTTGTCCTCCACGTTTTGGACGACTTCCTGCATCAATCCGCCCAACACGACGGTCGAGCCGTCAGCCACATCGACGGTCGTCGAGATCTGCTGTTTGCTAAAGATCGGCATGAGGATCGCGTTCTTCGTGAGCTCTACGGTTTCGTCGCCAAGAAGACCGCGGCTGACGGTGTTGATGGGGCTGCCGTAGTTCACGAAACCGTCGAAGTCGCTGAAGGTGGGGTTGAGGGTGACGGAGATGTATCGTTTGTCAGCGTCCGCCACGGGGGTCACTTCCAAGGTCATTCCTACGTCTTTTTTTTCAAATGATGTCGGAGTGGCCGGTATGACGGTGGAGGAACTCGCTCCGCCACCCACGCTGTTGGGGACTTCCGGCGGTTCGTATTCGGTGGGGTATATGAACTCGCGGACGATCGCGATGGAGGAGACCTGACCGTTGCGGGTCACCACAGCAGGCTGGGCCATGATATCGACGCCTTTCTTTTGATCGAGGCCCCGCATGATTCCCTGGATGAATGAATCGTTAAACCTGCCGTAAACACTGAGCACGCCGGGAGCGGGAGCGCTGACTTGGCGACCACTTTGATTTTCGATCAGGCTGTCAATCGAGCTTGCCGGCGTCGCGAAGTCCCCGCTGCGGTTGCCGGCGGTGATCGGGTTGAGGACGGAGCTGCCGGATTGGGAAGTCACATCGCTCGCGTCCCGGCCGTTGCCTTGGGTTCCGCCGCTGGCCACGAGGTCGCCGCCGCCACCCTCAAGAAACCAATCAAAGCCAAGTTCCTGGAGACGGGTTTGCTCGATCTTGATCATGGTCACCTTGACGGACACCATGACCGGCTCAGTTTTTGTTAGAGCCTCGATGATCTGGGCGATGTAGTCCTGGTTTGTGGCAGTGTTGACAACCCGAAGGGTGTTAGTAGCCGCCATATATCTCGCGGAGGCGCCTTCGGGGAAGGGCACGCCCTGCCGGTTCAGCGCTTCCTGCGCGCCGACGCGCTTCGGGAGGAGCCCTCCGCCTGCCGGTGCAGCTGCGAAGGGATCTTCCGCGGCTGCGGGTTGGGCGGCGACGTTGCTCATGCTGCCGATGAAGTCGGGCGGCACGCGGTAGGTGCGGGTGACGAGCTCGGGAGAGGAGGAGCCCTGCGGCGAGATGATCACCGAGAAATCGTCCGTGCTGTAGGAGGTCTGGGTGATTTCAGTGAGATACTTGAGCACCTGCGAAACCGGGACTTGGTCGAGCCGGAGATCGAAGCGCAGGCTGCGGACGCGGGTTGCGGTGGGGGAATCGGCAGGCCCGAGATTGACCGTGAAATTCACGCCGCGGCGGGCAGGGTCGAGTTCCAGCGTGTCGTTCTCGCTGGCACGCAGGCGCAGCAATTCGAGCGCTTCATTCAGCGAGGATTGGTCCAGCGCGATCTTGGGAATGATGATGCGGTCGAGCTTGTTTTTAACGGAAACAAAGTTCGCTTCCGTGTCCACCGCGCCGGGATCGACGAGTGACGCTGCGAGGTCCGGTGCGGGAACCTGCAGTTCCCACTGGCCATCGACTTGACTGAGCATCTCCGCGCGGGTGTGGTCGTAGGCGGACTGCTGATAGCCGCTTTTCGCGGCGGCGACCTGCTCCATGCCGCGGCGTGCGGCGGAGTTGGTCGGATCGATGCGCAGCACGTCTTCGTAGGTCGATTTCGCTTGGTCAAATTTCCCGAGATTGAAGGCACCCTCGGCGGTGTAGAGCAGGCGGCGCACGGAATCGATGTTTTCGGCATGCTCCTTGGTGAGCGCGGGATTGGTGCGGATCGGGTCGTCGAGCTGTGCCCGGAACGCGAGCGCGCCCGGGTTGTTCGGGGCGATGGACTCGATGAGCACCTTGTCCACGGCGGCTTTCGCGGCGGCCACATCGCCGTTGCGCGAAAGGACGCGGGCGTGTTCGACGGATGCCTGGGCGTAGCGCTCGGTGGCGGCGGACCGCAGCTCGGCTGAAACGGGGGCGTTAGGAATCAACTCGCGGGCACCTGCGTAAGCTTCGGCGGCTTCCGAATAACGGCCGGCCGTGTAGGCTTCGTCACCTTTTCCGAGGAGCTCTTGCGCTTCGTCAACTGCGGCGCTGCGGCGTGAAACTTCGTTTGCTGCAAGGTCCGTGCCTCCCCGTGTCTCACCAGCCATCGCTGGAACAATCAGGCAGGCGGCGAGCCATGCGGCACGGCCGGGGAAATTTTTAGTGGATTTGAGCGTCTCCATGGGAAGGGTCGGCGCAACGTATAGAGGGCGAAAATAACAAAGATAAGCGCAAAATCCGGGAAATTCATCTTTTCGAATGCCACGGAAACTCCAGCTGGACCTCGAACCTCCGCCGACGGACCGGCTGGGACCGGAAGTAGGGGGAAAGCTTGGTTTCGATCAGCTTGCGAAACTTGATGAAGAGAGGCGATGAAGTGTTCACGAGAAAAGTGTTCATGTGAACTGATTCGTGTCAAGCCGGCGATTTGAACTACTCCGTCAGGAGTTTCCTCGCGTCATCCGCATCCTGTTGGATTTGAAGGCGAAGCGCGTCGATGGAAGGAAACTTGATCTCGGGGCGAAGATGCTTTTGGAAACGGATTTCGAGTTCCTCTCCGTAGAGATCGCAGGAAAAATCCAGCAGGTGGACTTCCAGCGAGCGACTGTCGCCGCCGACGGTCGGGCGCAGGCCGAGGTTGGCGACTCCGGCCAGATCGCGCCCGTCTGGTAGAATCACCCGGACCGCCCACACGCCGTCGGGCGGGAGTTGCGCCTCGCCGGTGGCGAGGTTGGCGGTCGGGAAACCGATCGTCCGACCGAGCTTTTTGCCTTCGATGACTTTGCCGGCGACGGCGTAAGGCCGACCGAGCATTTGTTCCGCCGCGGCGAGATTTCCATCGCGGATCGCCTGGCGGATGCGGGTGCTGCTGACGCGCTCGCCGTCGTGCATGACCGGCGCCACGGCTTCCAGTTTGAAACCGCGTCTGGCCGCTTCCTGGTTGAGGAAATTGACGTCGCCGCCGCGGTTGTGGCCGAAGCGCCAGTCCTCGCCCACGGCGATGGTTTTGACGGCGGCGGCGGTGAGCTTTTCGATGAATTCGGATGCTTCCATCCGTGCGAGTTCGATGTCGAAATGCAAGGGGATGAAAAGTTTCACTCCGAGTTCCTCCATCACCCGCGCCTTGTGAGCAAGCGTTTCTAGCAGCGAGGTGGGGGCCTTGTTTGGCGCGATCACGCGGATCGGATGGGGATCGAAAGTCAGCACTCCGGGCAATCCACCTTCGCGGGCCGCTGCTTCCACCGCGCGCGCGATCACCGCCTGGTGGCCGACGTGGACGCCGTCGAAAACGCCGAGCGCGAGATGCAACGGGACGCCAAGCGCGGGCAGGTCTTCAAGGCGGTTTCGAATCAGCACGCCGCTGGGATAACGCTGCGGCGGGGCTTCTTCAAGGCTTTACCCAGCGGGAAATGCGGAAGAACGGACTGAAGTCCTGGACTACTTTTTCTTGCAACCGCAGTCATGGCCGCAGCCGGATTTCTTTTTCGGGCGGGCGAGGCGGACGAGGAAAATTGTCAGCGTGATGACCACGATTCCCGCTGCAGTGGGTGGTTGCCAGTCCATATTAGAATCCGAGGAGTTTACCGGTTTGGAAGACGACCAGTGATGCGGCGTAGGCGAATCCGGTCATGAATAGGAATTGTCCCGCCGCCCATTTCCACGAGCCTGACTCGCGGGCGACGACCGCGCTGGTCGGCAGGCATTGCAGCGCGTAGATGAAAAACACCAGCAGCGAGATCAGCGAGAGCGGGGTGAAAATCGGGCGGCCGTCCGGCCACTTGGAGGCGGCGAGCTGATCGCGCAGCACGTTGCGGGTTTCCTCTTCGCTGTCGGTTTCTTCGACTCGATAGAGAATCGCCATCGAGGAGACAAACACCTCGCGCGCGGCAAACGAAGTCAGGATCGCGGTGCCCATCCGGCCGTCGAAACCGAGCGGCTTGACCACCGGTTCGATCACCGCGCCGATGCGGCCCATCGCGCTGTGGGCGAGCGCTTCCGCCGGGTCGGTGCCCTCGGATTTCGGATAGGTGCTGAGCGCCCAGAGCAGGATGGAGAGCCCGAGGATGATGGTTCCCGCCTTTTTCACGAACGACAACGCGCGGTCGATGACGTGGCGGAAGATGTAGCTCCACTGCGGCTTGCGGTAGGGCGGAAGCTCCAACAGGAAATGGCCAGGGCTGATGTCCTCGCCGAGGCGCCCCCGCAGGAGACGGGCGATGACGAAGGCGGTTAGCGTGCCGAGCGCGTAGATTCCGAACAGCACCGACGCCTGTTTCCACGTGCCTTCCTTTTCATGCAGCAGCAGCGGGATGATCAGGAAATAAACCGGCAGTCGTGCCGAGCAACTCATCCACGGCGCGACGAAAATGGTGACGATCCGTTCCTTGGCGGAGTCGATGGTGCGGGTGGCCATGATTCCGGGAATCGCGCAGGCGTAGGAGCTGAAAAGCGGCAGGAAGGATTTCCCGCTGAGACCGGCCTTCGCCATCACGCAGTCCATCAGATAAGCCGCGCGGGCCATGTAGCCGGAGCTTTCCAACAGCCCGATGAACAAAAACAACAGGAGGATCTGCGGCAGGAACATCACCACGCCGCCGACTCCGCCGATGATTCCATCGACGACGAGCGAGCGGAGGTCTCCGTCTGCCATCAGCGACTTGATCCAATCGCCGAGCGCGCCCTGACCGGACTCGATCAAGCCCATCGGGATTTCCGCGAAGGAGAAGATCGACCAGAAGATGGTGAAGAAGATTCCGACTAACGAGATCCAGCCGAAAACCGGATGAAGCACGACGGAGTCGATTCTATCTGAAATGGTTTGTTGGTGCGCGTCCGGGCGGCGTGCCACCAGTTCGCAAAGCCGGGTGATGAAGGCGCGTCTGGCGGTTTCCGAATCGGTCCCGTTCGTGATCCAGCGGGCCTCGGACGCCGTGGGGAGGGGGAATCGCAGCGCTTGTTTGAGTTCGACGACTCCTTTTTTCGCGTTCGCCTGCATCGGGACGACCGGCACGCCGAGTTCATCGGCGAGTTTCGCGGGATCGAGCCGGAGGCCGGTGCGTTCGGCGACATCGACCATGTTCAGGGCGATCACGCAGGGCAGGCCGAGTTCGATGACCTGAAGGGCGAGTTGCAGGTGGCGCTCGAGATTCGAGGCGTCCAGCACACAGACGACGAGATCGGGTTTCTGCTCGCCGGGAAGCAGGCCGTTGAGCGCGTCGAGCGCGACTTTCTCATCGGGAGAATTCGCCCGCAACGAGTAGCAGCCGGGTAGGTCGAGGACGCGCAGCTTGCGGCCGTGGGGAGTGAACGCCTCGCCGGATTTCACCTCCACGGTGACGCCGGCGTAGTTGCCGACGCGCTGGTTCGCTCCGGTCAGCGCATTGAAAAGCGTGGTTTTTCCGGCGTTTGGATTGCCGATCAGCGCGATCGTCGAAGGAGCGTCGGACATGACAATCAGCCCACGGGAGAAACCAAAACCTGCTCCGCCAGCTCGCGGCTGATCGCCATCCGGGTGCCGCAGACCGAGCAGATCAAATTCCTGCCGCCGGCGAGTTTGCGGATTTGCAGTTGCTCGCAAAACCCGAGGTCGCGGAGCCGTTCGCAGCCGGGGCCGCTGAGAACCTGGATCTGCACATCACAACCAACCCTGACCTGGTTAAGGGTCATTGCGCTGTCGATTTTCAAATCAGCTGCAAGGGCGTGTGGCATCTGCGATGAAGATCGCCAATTGAGATTGGCTTGCAACAAGAAAAGTGAGCAAATTATGCCGCTGGATGGCGAATTTTTGCCCCGGACCACCACCGTCCGAGACAGCCGGAGGCGGACCTGCGGTCCCAAACGAGAGTGAACCCGTTTCGGAGGGAGGGGCAATTCAAACGTCTTCCTCGGGCGGCAATAATCCGCGATCTACTAGGAATCGATCCGCCGCGGCGACTGTCAGCTCGAAGTTCTTGTGACTGACGTTGAAATTGAAAAAGCTGTGATCCGCGCGGACGAAGTCCACCAATTCGCAAGAATTGCCGCGCCAACGCAGGCGCCGGCGGAATTTCTCCACTTCGTCGAACGGAGTGATCCGGTCGGATTTCCCGTGGAAGAATAGCATCGGCGGAAGTTTCCGGCGGACGAGACTGGTCGGACTCAGGCGTTTTGCCGACTTCGCGTCGGGAAAGCGATCCGCTGCGGCACCCTTGGAGGCCGTATTTACCAAGGCACTGAACAAAATCAATGCTTGGGGTAAGCACTCCAGGCCATCGACGGGAGGCAGGTTTTTCGGTTTTGGCAGGGTCGCGAGCAAAGCCAGATACGCGCCGCCGCCAGCACCGCCGATGGTGATTTTGTCGGGATCGAGGTTGAAAGTATCGGCATTGTGGCGCAACCAGCGGATGAGATCGCGGGCGTCCTCGATCGCTTCCAACGGGCTGGTGCCGTGCTTCGCCGAGGTCCGGGTTTCCGCCGCCACCGCCACCGCGCCGCGGCTGGCGAAATGGAGACAGTGGGGGACGAATTGCGTCGGAGTGGGGGCATCCCAGAAGCCTCCATGGAAAAAAACCACGACCGGGCGCGGCGCGTCCCTGGCTTTTTCCGGGAAAAAGAGATGCGCCAACACATCGCCCTGAGGCCGGCGCTCATAGACATAGGTCGCCGCATCCTTCAAGATCTCCCGATCGCGCGCTTCGCCAATCGGCGCCACTCTCTGCAAAATACTACTCATAGCTCAGTCAAGGCCGCACTCAATTGAATCGGCATGCAATTTGTTTGTTGTGGGATGGGCCATCTTGTCCAATCGTTTCGCCGATGAATCGACTGGTTTTTGCGTTCTTGCTAATTTCCGCCACTCTAGCAGGGGGACAGGATAGTCTGCGCCCGACCCTTGAAACCACTTACAGCGCTTGGCGTGAAGCGATGATCCGACGCGATCCCGCAGCCTGGCAGCGGGTGACCGCCGAGCATCGCCGCGTCGAGGTCCGCAACCGGATCGTTTCCGAGAAGCAGCCGTTTCCCGCCACGGTTTTCAATCTCCCGGCCCCGCCACCATCGCTTCAAGGGCTTGCATTTCTCGAAGCGAAAAAGAACGGCACGACGGCAAAAGCCTCGTATTTCGGGAAAATCGACTTCGGCGTGGGCGGTGAGCCTACGGATAACCTGCTCGTCCTTTCCTTCGTCCAAGGCAGCGGGGGCTGGCTCTACGACCGGGCGGATTTCGTCAATCTGGCGGCGCTTCCCGCGGTCCGAAAGGAATTGGCGGAGGGGAATTTGAAGTATTTGAAAGAGACACCGGAAGCGCATCCCAGCGGCGAGGTCCCGCCGACGCCGATCTCCGCGCAACCGGCCAAATACGTGGCCAAGGTTTACGTGTTCTGCCCGGGCCGCGAGGTGCAGGTGCAAATCAACAAGATCAGCCGACATCGATTCGCCAACGCCAAGGAAGCCGAAGTCGTCATCGGCGGGGCGGTGGACGGCCCGAACGAAGTGCAGTTTACCGTGAAAAAACTGGAGGGCGGCACCGGCAAGGAAGTCATGACGATCCGCGTTTATCTGATGTCCGAGTTGGCTGGCGAGAAGCCGGTCAAAGCTTTCGAGTATCAAATCGCCGCTGGCGAGAAGCCGGTGCCGGTTGCGACCAAGGTGTTCAATCTCGATGCAGCCACAGTCGCTAAGATTGCAGGGCAATGACCGGCAAGTTGCCGACATCCAGATAAACCCGGGCCTTCGTCCGCATGAAGGTCGGTGGCCTGAGGCGCAAATCCGCACGAGTGGGTTCGGGTGGGGCATTTCTGGGATAATGCTATCGCTCAGGCTATTTGATTCCGCATTACATATATTGTAACAAGTGAAGTTTGTTGGAATTACAAGACTTCAAAGCTGGATCAGGCCCTGAAAACCGGGTTGCATCGCGCCAGATGAACCAGCTGCAAGACAATGTCGCCGATCTCATGGCGGACACCAACGACCGGATCGGCAAAACCCGTCGTCCGCTTTTTCGGATCTACGAGATTCACGCAGCGATCCGCGGCGGCTCTTATCCGAATTGCAACCAACTCGCAAAGCGACTCGGCGTGCAGCGCAAAACCATCCAGCGCGACATCACCTTCATGCGCGACGAACTTAAGCTGCCGCTCGTCTATGAGGAAACCCTGCACGGCTATTACTACGATGCCGACGTCTCGGATTTCCCGGTTTTCCAAACCACCTCCGAGGAGCTCGCTGGCTTGTTTCTCGCCCGCACGGCCTTGGAATCTGTCCGCGGCACGCCCTTGGCCGAGGTCATGCAAAAGGTCTTCGCCAAGCTCACCCGCGGGATGTTGGGTAAAATCCAGTTCGCTTGGAGCGATCTGGACGAGGCCTTTTCCCGCAAGTCGATCGAGTCCAGCCCTCGCGATGTTAAACTCTTCGGTCAAATTGCTGATGCTGTTTTAAATCAACTTGTTACAACCTTTTATTATCGAAAACTAGGCGCGGATACCTCCGAACTTCGGCGAGTCAATCCCTTGCACCTCGGCGAGGTTGACGGTGGCTGGTATTTGATCGCGCAGGACTTGGAGCGCGATGCGTTGCGCACATTTGCGTTGCCTCGAATGACCCGCCTCAAGATCACTCAGAAAAGCTTCGACCGTCCTCAAGGATTCGCTGGAAATGACCACTTGAAACAATCGTTTGGCATCTGGAGCGTCGCTGGCGATTACTCCCGGCAAATCGTCCGGGTCGAGCTGAAGAACTACGCGGCCCGGCTGGCTCAAGAGCGCCGCTGGCACCCCACGCAGGAAATTTTCCCGCTCAACGCCAAGGCTACGCGGGTGGAAGTCCGCTTCGAGGTCGGACGCTTGGAAGAGGTTTTGCGCTGGGTTCTCAGCTTCGGCAGCCAGGCGAAAGTGATCGGTCCGCCGGAACTGGTCAAAATCGTGCGGGCGGAAATCGAGGCGATGCGTGGGTGAGATTTCGCGATATTTCAAACGATTCAATTTCCCGGTGCCGTTTCCCTGACGTGCGACAAGCCAAGAGCACTCGACAAGCCCCCTTCCCAACCTACGATTCCACCCATGCGCCGCTTTATCGTTCCCATTTTCATGAGCCTGCACCTGATCGCCACGGGCGCTCAGGCTGCGGAGCAAACCGCCGAAAAACCTGCGAGCGAAGCTCCGCCGAAGGACGCTCCAGCGGCCAAAGCAATCGAGCCGGTCGTAAAAGAATCCACCGTTACCATTGACGGCAAGAAGGTTGCCTACAAGGTCACGACCGGAAAGCTGCAACTCAAGGAGGACGATGGCAAACCCCGCGCGTCTATTTTTCACGTCAGCTACGAACGTTCCGACATCAAAGATGCGTCCACGCGGCCTGTGATGTTTGCCTTCAATGGTGGTCCCGGATCGTCCGCCGTCTGGCTGCACATCGGTGTGCTCGGGCCAAAGATCGTCAAACTTCCCGGCGACGGCACGCTCGCTCCGTTTCCCCCGGCCCGGGTGGCGGACAATCCGCTGAGCATTCTCGATGTGTGTGATCTGGTGTTCATCGATCCGGTTTCCACGGGCTACAGCCGCGCGGAAAAGGACGTAAAACCCGGCGATTTCCACGGGCTCGATGAAGACATTGCCTCGGTCGGAGATTTCATCCGCCGCTGGATCAGCGCGCACGACCGCTGGTCATCGCCGAAATATCTGCTGGGCGAATCCTACGGCGGCATCCGGGCGGCGGGACTTTCCAGCCATTTGCAATCGCGCTACGGAATGAGCATGAACGGCGTGGTCTTGCTGTCCTCGCTACTCGACTTTTCCACGCTCCAGCCGGCCCAGGGCAACGATCTTGCTTACCAGGTTTTCCTTCCCTCGTTGACGGGCACGGCCCATTTCCACGGGAAAATCCAGGGAGATCGCGATGCCTTGGTCAAGGAAAGCACGGAATTCGCCTTCGGTGAATACGCCGCGGCTTTGCTCAAGGGAAATGATCTCGATCCCACCACCCGGACCCGCGTGGCCGACAAACTGGCCCGGCTGAGCGGCGTCGATGCCACCATCTGGCTGGCTAACGACTTGCGGCTGGATTCCACGGCGTTCCGCGCGGAGCTGCTGCGCAAGGAAGGCAAAGTCGTCGGCCGCTTCGACGCGCGCGTCGCGTGGGATGCCACCGACAAAGCGGCGAGAGTCCCGGACTACGACCCATCCTATTCCCTGGCCTACGGCGCGTTTTCCTCCGCGCTGCTCGACTACCTGGGTCGCGAACTCAGCTACAAAGAGGACCAGCCCTACGAAATCCTCACCGGAAAAGTCCAGCCATGGCGTTGGAACACCAGCAACGAGGTGGTCAATGTCAGCGATCGTCTCGCCACCGCCATGAGGGATAATCCGCATCTCAGGGTGCTCCTGATGGGCGGATACACCGACCTCGCAACCCCTCCATCAGGCACCGCGCACACCGTCCGGCACATGCTCAACCTGCCCGTAAACGTCCGGAAAAACATCTCGACCGCCTTCTACGACGGCGGCCACATGTTCTATCTGAATCCGCCGGATCTGATCAAATGCCGCGCGGACATCGTCAAATTCATCGAAGCCGGGAAACCCTGAAAAAGCATGCAGGATCCACTTGCTGGCAACTCCCCTGCCCCGCCACCGATTCCGGCCTATCAGGTTATTTCAGAAGAGGACAAGTCCCTCGCGATGCTGTGCCATTTGCTGGGAATTTTCACGGGCTTCATCGGTCCCTTGATCTTGTGGCTGGTGAAAAAGGACAGCAGCGCTTTTGTCGGGCATCACGGCCGCGAGGCGCTCAATTTCCAGATCACCCTGATGTTAGTCATGCTCGGCCTCGGCTCGGTCACCGTCGTGCTGATGTTCGTGGTCGTCGGAATTCTTTTGGTTCCGGTGCTTTTCATCGTGCCGATCCTCGCGCTCGTGGCTGAAATCATCGCTGCCGTCGCGGCCCAAAAAGGCGAGTGGCATCGCTATCCATGCTGCATCCGGCTGATCTAGCAGGTCGCGAATTTGGCCGCGGCCACCACCAGCACGGCGGCCAACACACGCTGGAGTGCGAGGGAGCGCGCTCGCTTGCTTCCCCATGACGAACCGAACCAGGCACCGGCGAGGACCACGGGGAGAAGAAGCCAGGCAAGCTGCGGCACCACGCCGCCCTTTGTGACGAACCCGGCGAGACCCGAAAGCGAGTTGACGAAAATAAACGCGGCGGAGATCGCCGCGGCGGGCTTCGCCGGAGTCCAGCGGAAGAGAATCAGCAAGGGTGTTAGGAATATCCCGCCGCCGATGCCGATCAGACCGGATAGGAATCCGATCGCCAGTCCGAGAATCAGTATGGCGGAAAGAGGCGGCTCGCGGAGCTCGGCTTCTTCCGCATTCCTGTAAAACGCGAGCCGCCAGGCACCGAAGACGAGCGCGGCGGCGAGGATGAGTTTGAAAACCGGTTCCGGAGATTGCAGCCATCCGCCGATGAACGCCGCGGGCACTGACGCGGCGGCGAATAGCCAGAACAAACGGGCTTGGAAATGACCCGCGCGGGCGAACGCGATGGACGCCAGCAGCGAGACGGCGATGTTGAGCACGAGCGCGATGGGTTTCATTTCCACCGGTGCCATGCCGATGAGCCCCATCACCGCGAGATAGGCCGATGCGCCGCCATGACCCACCGACGCATAAAGCGCGGCCGCGAGAAAAAACGCGAGGCCGAGCGCCAGCGGCGAAATTGAAGTTAGAATATCAGACAACATGGATCGGGCCGCGAAAGATCATTCCGCCCTCCGCCGGGATACACTGCCTGTGAAAACCGGAATAGCAACCTTCAGAAGCAGCGTGCACCGATCCAACCTGCGTCCGGATGCCGATCATAAGGACTTGTCCGCCTGGGATAACAACACCTTCGGACTCAGTGCCAAGGGCGCGCTCGGCGGCATCGCCCTTTATGGCGAGCTCGCCTACCAGGATAAAGCCGGTGTTGCGGGCGAGGATGATGCGATCTATAGTCTCGCCACCGCGACGAATGCGTTCGGGACACAATCGCTGACGCTCGGACTCGAGCATCTCGATGCCGGGTTCAAAATCCCGCTCGCCACGGTCCACGCCTTTAACGGCTTCGCCGATGTCACCGATGGTGCCCGGATCTCCGGAGCGCATAACGGCCTCACCAACCTCTACATCTCGCATACGATTCCTATTTGCTACGGTATCAAATGGATGAACGTCCTGCACGCGATGGGAGACAACGAGATTTCGGCCGGCTACGGCTGGGAGTATGACTCGGTGCTGACCAAGAAGTTCGACGACAACTTCACCGCCATCGCCAAGGTGGCGTTCTTTGAGTCCGAGGGCGACGACTACACCGCCAACGGCAGGAATGACAGCCTTCTGACCACCGCCCGCTTCTCGGTCGAGTTGAACTATACCTTCTGATTTTTGGTTATCGGTTGTTGCACAAAAAGGGGTCATTTCGGTAAAACGAAATGGCCCTTTCTTATTCCGTGAGATTCGCCGGCATCGCGGCGAAGGCCATTTCACAAAGGCCGATGAACGATTCCTCCACCAGGCTTGGCTCGCGCTTGGGCGAGTGAAATACTCCCCACTCGCGCTCGATCCCGGGCTCGTCGATGTTGACGACTTTCAAACTCCCGTCCGCGATCTCGCGGGCGGCGACCCAGGGCGCGACGATCCCCACGCCGATGCCGAGCTTGGCCATTTCCTTGATGGCTTGCATGTCTCCAAGAACCAAAGGTTTCTTGCAGCGGCCTCCATTTTGCTCCAGCCACTCCTCGATCAAACGGTGGGTCTCGGTGGCTTTGGCATAAATGATGAACTGATGGTCGTTGATCGTGGAGATCACCGCCGAGCTGTCGATCGCCCACGGATGAAACGGCGAAACCACGAAGGCCAGGCGATCCCTGAACATCGGGCGGTAGCCATCGTCGCCCTTCCCCCGCGGCTTCAGGCCGACGACCAGATCGAGATCCGCGCCGGTCAGCCGGTCTAACAGAACAGTCGTATCCCCGGCCTCGATGACCGGTTCACATCTCGGGAAGCAGTCGCGGAACTCGCGCAGGACCGATGGAATCAGAAAATGACAAAGGCTGTAAGGCGCGCCGATCCGGATTCGCGTCTGCCCCCAGCGGCGCAGGCCATCGAGATCGCGGCTGGCTTGTTCCAGCTCGAAAATCACCCGCTTGCAGCGTCTGAGCAGCAACTCTCCCTCGGCGGTGACAGCCACCCGCTTGCCGGTGCGGTCCAGCAAGCGGCAGGACAATTGTTCTTCGAGCGTCCGCAGCGAATGACTAACGGCCGACTGCGTCACGAATATCCGCCGTGCAGCGAGCGTGAAACTACCCTCCTCCACCACGGCCACGAACGCCCTCAGCTGTCTTAAATCCGGAACCCAGTTCATAGATGAATGTCTTTCATTGAAAGTCAGTCGAAAATTAGCAGTGCTTGTGCCAAATTCCCACCTTTGGCATTCCACGCGCTTAGCGAGCGGCGTGAACCATCATGACCCACCGCAAAAACCGGGCTTACCGCTCCGCTGCGGGCGCCCAGTCGATTTCCGGAATCGCCTTCGCCCTGGGCATGGGCTTCAGCGAGCTGCGCCGCGAAGTCGCCGTGCCTTTGATTCTCAACCTGCACGGCAATGCCAGCAAGCATTACATCGTCGAGCCCTTCGCCAAGCGGGGTGAGCTCGCCGAAGGCATCCTCCGCTTCGCCTGGCTCTCGCTCAAGCTCGTCGCCCAAGGCTAAGTCATCGCCCTGATCCTCGGCACTCCTATCGGTTTCTTCCTCGGCCTCTCCAAGAACTTCACCCGTGCTTTCGACCCATCATCCAGATCCTGAGACCGGTCTCCCCGCTCGCCTAGCTGCCGCTCGGCAGGGTCCTCTTCAGCGGTTTGAAAATCATGGATGCCGACAGCACCCCGCTCCAAGACGGCCTCACCATCCCCGAGGAAATCAAGCGCCGCGAAGACCGCCTCGCCAAGCTCCGGGAAGCCAAACAAGCCATGGAAGCACGCGCCAAACAACGTCTGCTAGAAGAACAAGCCGCCTATCAGGAAAAGCTCGCCGCCCGCCAAGCCAAGGAACAAAGCACCGGCAAAAAACCACC
>CAMDLP010000056.1 GCA_945901795.1 Akkermansia muciniphila
ACACCGTCGTGCTCGAAGGTTCCAGCTATCGCATGAAAGACCGCGTCGAAAGCTGAGAACCGCCATCGTCCACCCCAGCAAAAACCCATGCCCTAACATCCGATTTTTAAACCGCCCAAATCATCCGACGTTCACGCCGCCGCCCGCAAATAAACACGGAAAAGACCAAATATAGAGCAGGGTTTCAGATTTCATCTCCCTATCTCCCCGCGTTTGGTGATTTTCCAGATTTGGTTATCATCCTCGATGTGGAGCTTTTCGACGCCTTTGCCGATCAGCCTGCCGAGATATCGGCCGCAATTCACCGCGCTGGAACCAAGCAGTTTTTCGGTATCGTTCCGAATGCCGGCCGAAGCCATGAGGACGGATCTCAGCTGGGCGGCCGTTCCTTGCCATGGCAGGCAGATTCCGCCGTCCGCAATCGTCACGTCGATCAGGTTCCGGAGTTGGTGCTCGGGTGATAGCTCACTGATTGCTGCTACCACGTCGGGATGGTAGAAACTCTTCACGCCGCAACGGCCGTCGATCTGGTCGGGGGCGATCTGGAAGTTCTCAACAGCGTGGAGAAACTGCGGAAGTTCACCACGGATATCCGCCTGCCATTGCTGGAATGACGCGTCATCCAATTCCAAGGCCTTCCAACATTTCAGCGTGATGAGCTTGTCGGCGAGGTCGGCAGCAAGCGGCGGAAGGACCATGAGCGATTCCGGCTCGTCATTCACCGCGATGACGAGCCGCCAGAGCGGATCAAAGTCGAATGCATTCTTGAACTTTCCCTCGATGCGGACGGAAGCTGCGAAGAGCGCGTTCTTGATGCCGTCGCCAAGTGCTCGTCGTTTCTCGATGCGGGTGGCGGCTGTCTCGTCATCGATGATGAGAACTTCAGCCCCGATCAGGTCCGCGTTGAACGTGTTGCATCCTGACAGATACTTGTATGGCCTGGCGTCTCTCCCGCCCATCGATGGAGTGATGATCTGTTTTATGAGCTGGGTTTTACCGCATTGGATTGGTCCAGCTAGGACAAGTGCCTGACCCGGACGCCGGACGCCATCCAGCATGCTCTTACGAGCTGTCTTCATCCATCCCATGAAAGCATCCACCTGGGCTTGCTTATGGTCATCCCCGCCAAGTAGATCGACTATGAATTTGCGGATTGTCGGAAATGGTCCCGGCGATGATTTGATGATCTTAGGATTGACGGTTGCCAATAACAAATCGCCGTTGGATTCGTGAATTCCACGCTTCCGGCCGGCCAGTGGTCCCGCGTATTTAATGAATCGATCCGTCTGGATCAGGCACATATAGTCAGCGGCGGGCGAGATACCACGGATTTCGAGCTGCTTCTTGATACTTCTAGCATCCATTGGCACATAATCGCGGCCATTGTCGAAGAGGTATCTGCTTCCATCGTAATAGGCCTCGATGCCTGCCACGCGTGCTGCTTCTGCTAGTATTTGAGATTTCATGACAAGGCGATGATGGAAGGGTTGAAATAGATGACAGACTGAGGCTTGCCGTTGCCGCGTGTGCCGTTAGGCATGCGGACGAACTGCGAGTGATTTCGGAAGAGCGCGGGATCAGCTCCGAGGGCGATGCAGAGCCGCCAGAACAGCCGATCATCCTCGATGGACCCGGAGACCGGAAACCATGCGTGAAGGCTTTTCCCGCCGGATGACAGCGCCATCGCGAGGGGTCGGAAGCTGTCGAGATGCGTGATGATCGCGGCGTGCTCCTCAGAAGGCGGGCTGTCGAAGTCGCAGATGATGAACCGACGCTCGCCGGTGTTGGACTTGCTGTGCATGGACAGCTTGCCTTCCAGCGTCTCGCCATGGATCGCGGTCATGTATGCAGGTGTGATGAACTGGCATTTTTCGAGGTCCTCAAATTCCACCAAAGTCGCGGTCGCAAACGTAGACTTGTCGAAGCCGATGCATAGCAGGCCGCTAGGGTCGGGGAAGAGCAGCTTCAGAATCTCGCTGGGGTGAAGGTCCAGGTATTGCTGCGGCGACGCGTCGATCAGGTCTTGCACCGTGGTGCCTGTCTCTCGATATAGTCTGGCAGTCTCCCTTGAGTTCCACTCGGGAAGTTCCGGGATTCGCTCAAACTTGATAGGGGCGTCGAGTTTCGCGCTGTAAGCCCGCTCCACGGCGCGCTCTACTTCATTCTTCGCCAACTGCCGCCTGAGCGTCCCGTCGTAGCTTTGCAAGTGCCTTGCGGCCTCGCCAGCGTCCATCGCCGACTTCCGGCAATGCCACGCGGCGAGCATAAGCCAAGCATTTATTCCGTCCCTCGGAGGCTGCGGGAATGGACCTGTCGTCTTTGTGATTTCTCGAATTTTCATCCGTTCCCCCTTCCGTCAAGTGTATCCAAGATGGACAGGAGGCGGTCGGTTTCCTTGTCGGATCGCTTGCTTGGCGGATCTCCGGCGTAGGGGTCGAGCAGCGCGTCGAGGTCGTCGATCTCGTCGTGATCGGCCTCGGTTAGCAAACTGTCGAGGAACAGCGCGTGAGCGTTTACACTAACCGGGCGGCGGGTTGAAAACTCTGCCTCCAGGTCGGTGGCGAGGGTGATGATTTCGGTGGGTTTCATTACTTCCGGACTTTTAGGTTAAAGGTTAGATCCCAGCGTTTTTCAATGTAGGCGAGCACGTCACCGAGAGGCGATGAAATCTTGCCGTCGAGTTTTGCTAGTTCTGCGATGGCTTGGCGTGATGTCACCCAGGGATTTTCTTTTTCGATTATTTCATCGCTAGTCCCATCCACCACTAACGGCTCTGGTTCATCATCCTGAGGTTCCGGCTGGATGTCCGGGGCCGATGGTTCCACGATCTCAGCATCCTGATAGGTTGCACCTAGCGGAAGTGGTGGCTTCGATGAAGCCGGTGATGGCCGGGGTGATGGTGCGGGAGTTGGTGGCGCATCCTCACGGCATAGCAGCGTGAGCGCATCCTTCACGCCTCGGTTCAAATGGGAAACGGTTTCCCATCTCTCCGCTATCCTCATGTAGTTCGATGCTGTCTTGCGCTCGATGCCGATGAGCTTTAGTTCGCAGATCCAGCTTCCGTGCTCTACCCGCCCCTTCATTGCGATGAGCATTTCTCCGCAGGTGCGAACGTGCTCCAGTGACTTCCGGGCCATGCTGCGGGCCTTGGTGTTTTCACTCCTGATGCCGTCCTTCAGATCGTTGAGCGTCATCCCCTGATAGTCGGGCAAGCCGCTGGTGGTGATGGCGCTCATGCTGCACCTCCCCGGTTAGCATTCATGGCGCTCCCCGACTTGGGAGCGCCGACGAATGCCTCGATGGCTGCATCGAGGGACAGGCGGTCGATCAACCTTCGGCCGCGTCCACCGCAGGGGGTGACGTTAGCGGTGCGGAAGAGTCCCGCCTTCTCCCAGTTTTGGAGAGTCCTGACGGACACTCCGACGTATTGTGATCCCGCTTGGAATGTAATCCAGCGGGCCGGTAGTGCGCTTGTTTTGTTTCGCATGCCGGGAGAATCCCCGCCTTGCGCTTGTCTGTCGTAAGGGTTAAACCTGAGGTTTTCTCCTTACCTTACGATCCGCTAATTCGTTCAGCCCCGCGCCCTTCCATGCGTCAGTCCATGCTGATCCCTCCAGCTCGCCCGGCAGGTTTTTGTAGATGTGCTTCCGTGCAATTAGATAGTCTCGAAGCTCCGGTTTTGATGGCTGGCGATTTTCTGTTTCTGAGAGATAATCCAGATATCCTTTTAGGACATGCCAATGGCGATGCTTTTCCGCGTCTGACCTTGCTGCCTCTTTTTTCATGGCCATGATCCTTGAGAACATTTCGCCCAGTGCCTCGGGCGGGGCTTTCTCCATGACATAGGCGATGACGGTCCCGGCGTATGATTTCCCGGTGGGTGTAGCTGTGCCGGTAATCACGGGACCAAAAATATGAGCTAGTCCCTCGGTCCATGTCGGGTCAACCGTTAGCCGTTGAAGCCTTCGGCGAGACAGAGAGGAAAAGACAGCATCCGCAGGGGGGACCGAAACATGATCCACCTTGCCCTTCTTCGGTCTGCCTCCCTTGTTTTTTGAATCGCTCATGTTCGTGAGGGTGATGGGTTACAGACTCGGAAGGGTGCCGACGGCGCGGTCGAGCGCCTCGTCGTGGTGGGAATATCGGGCATGGATGCCGGCCGATGAATGACCAGTGAGCTTCTGGCGAACGTCGGCGTGAATGTCGGCCTCGGCCATCCATGATGCAAAACTGTGCCGCAAAGAATGGAAACTCCTGCGCTTCACTACGTCGCCCGCTTCTGTGATGTGACGAGGAACGCCAGCCGATGCCATGATCCGGCGAAAGGTGGTGGACAGCGTGCCTGGAACACGTTTGCAGAGGGTGGGGAACAGCGGACCTTTCCGGTCGCCAATCCATCCCAGTGCGGGAGGCGACAGTGGGATCGTGATCGTTTTCTTTTTCGCCGTGGTTTTTTTAGGCCGGATCACGAGCTTCGTTCCGTCGATGTGGGCGCGGGTCAGCTTCGCCACGTCGGAAAGCCTCAGCCCGGTGTGCGCGCCGATGATGATCATTCCCTTCCACTCGTCGGAAGTCTTGGGGTGGTCGATCATGGCGCGGACTTCGGTGGCGGTGAAGGGGGCCACCTCGTCGGAGTCGTCCTCAGCGAAGGGCTTGATATCGGCGGCGACGTTTACCTTGGCCAGGCCTTGCTTCACGGCGGCGTGAAGAGCGCGGCGAAGAGCGCGGATGTCCATGTTCACCGTCGAAGACTTCAGGCCGTCATTCTTGAGCTTCTGGAGAGCCGTGACAGCCTGCTTCGTGGTGAAGTCTCCAACTGCCGCAGAGGCGGTCTTGGTGCCGACAGCGGCGACGATGTGGCGTCGAGTGTCGTCGTAAATCCCAGCGGTGCTCTCCGTCACTCCTGTGTGACTCTTCACCCATTGGCTGAGGTAATCGGACAGACTCACGATCTTGAAGTCGGGATTGGCGAGACGGTGAAGGCGCAAGACCAGATCCTCAGCACGGGCAAGGCTGAGTTCACCTGATGCAGCTTCACGAGCGGCAGTCTCGATGATGACGGCAAATGCTCTTGGAAGTTCTGATCCTCTCCCAGTCCCACTCTTGGATTCCACCTCCAGCCGTTGAGCTTCTGATTCCGCTTCCCGCCTCCGGGTTTTGCCAGTGGTGAACGATACCCGCTTCCCGTCTGCGTTGGAAAAACGTGCCCACCAAATGTCTCCTCGTTTGTAAACCGTTGCCATGCGCTCACTGTGGACAGTAAACACGCGAAAGCAAGCATATTGTGGACACTTGCCCCCTAAGTCTTTGATACTTAGAGATCAAAAACCACTAGGTCCGTGGTTCGATCCCACGCGCCGGAGCCATTTTAAATCAGTGTGTTATGGCTGAGTTTCAGAGTCCGTCACATCGAGGTGGACACAAGTCTTAGACACTTAGCTTGATTTCTGTGATTTGGACGAAGGGCGGGTGGAAGTTCGTAAGGATCCGTCTGTCGTTCGAACTCGCCGCGCAGGAGACCAAGGCCGTGACCGCGGGTTTGCTGTTCACCGCCCCGCCCCGCTGACGGGTTGGGAGCCACTGGCATGGAACTGGCTTGTTAGATTCTCTTCATGTGGCTGAGGCCGTATGGCGCGCCGTCGTGCGTCTTGGAATCCCAGACACGGAGCTTCTCGGGGGTGCCTGACTGCTTTTCCGCCGCGCTCATGATCAGCACGGAAGCCTTTCCGTTAGTTGTCGCGCCGCTCATGACCACCCAGCGCGCGGTTGTGCCGTTGGCGTCGTCGCGCTCTTTTTCGCCGCTGGTGGTCATGGTGCTGTTGTCCTTGTTTCATGAAGCCGGGCCGCGCCATGAAAACCCGCTGTAGCGGTATGCGGCGATCGTCACCGGGCTTCCCGCGGTCTTTTGGTGCAGCGAAATATCCAGCACCGTGGCGTCCGGGCGGAGCGTCAGGCCCACCCGTGCCGTTTCATGAATCACGGTCAAGGGGGCCGCGCCGGGTTTCTTGACCACCGTTTCGTTATGAAACTCCCACTCCGCTTTGCCTGGATCGTTAGACAAGCTCTTCACGCTCCGCGCCACTTGCGCGCCCTGGCCTTCCTGGATTTCCCAGCAATTGAATTTCGCGCCGCCCCTCCCGCTCGACATTCGTCCACGCCTCGCCGGCGGTCACGGTCATTCCGGTAATCAAGAGAAGTATCTGAGTCATACGTCTCCTGATGAAAGATTCATGGGGAGCGTGGGCGTCAATGCTGACAGCGCCAAACCCTGAAATTCATAAAACCCGCGATCATCATTGCAGGGCGGCCTTTCCGGGGAAAAAGGATTCGACCTTTGGGCGGGGAGTCTCAGAATCCGGCCATGCCCGGTCGCGAAGATCTCAAGAATTTGTCCCTGCTCGGAAAATCCGAGAACCGCCTGCCTGCCAGCCCGGACGAGGCGGAACTCGATGTTTTCCCGAATCTGCGGCCCGGCCGGCGCTACTGGATCACGCTGAATTGCCCGGAATTCTCCTCGCTGTGCCCGGTGACCGGCCAGCCGGACAGCGCGAAAATCGTCATCTGCTACGTGCCGGGCGACGTTTGCGTGGAGACGAAAAGCTTGAAATTCTATCTGGCGTCCTTCCGCAACCAGCCGGCTTTCAACGAGGAGATCGTCAATCGCATCCTCGACGATCTGGTGGCCGCCATGAAGCCGCAGGAAATCATCGTCCGCGGCGAGTTCGCCCCCCGCGGCGGCATCCAGCTAACGACGGAAGCGACTTACCCGGACACTCCGAAATGAAAGTCTGCGTGTTGCTGAGCGGCGGGATGGATTCGGTCGCCGCGTTTTACGAGGTGCTCGCCACGCACGAGGTGGTCGCTTGTTTGTCGTTTGATTATGGCGCGAAGCACAACGCGCGCGAGATTCCGTTTGCCAAACTGCATGCGGATAGAAACGACGTTCTCCATCAGATCATCCCGCTGGATTTCATGAATCGCCTGTTCAAATCCGATCTGCTCCAGTCCGGCGGCGACATCCCGGACGGCCACTACGCGGAGGAGTCGATGAAGCAAACCGTCGTCCCGTTCCGCAACGGCATCATGCTCGCGATCGCCACCGGCTACGCCGAAAGCATCGGCGCGGAGGGCCTGGTGATCGCCGCGCACTCGGGCGACCACGCGATCTATCCGGACTGCCGCGAGCCGTTCATGCGGGCGATGGCGACCGCGATGGGCGAGGGGACGTATGCGAAAATCCAGCTGCTGCGCCCGTTCATCGCGCTGGACAAGGCCGCGATCGCGCGGCGCGGCGTGGAGCTCGGCATCGATTTCTCCGAAACCTGGTCGTGTTACAAAGGCGGCGAAATCCACTGCGGTGTCTGTGGGACTTGCGTCGAGCGGCGCGAGGCGTTTATTCTCGCCGGCCTGCCAGATCCGACGCTTTACGAGCAAACGCCGGCACTGCCAGATCTTCCTTACCGCGAATGAACGCCAATTCACGCGAATGAAGAATTTTAGGCATACTTTCAGTTCAGCACCATTTTCCAATTCCCGTCCATTAGCGCCCATTCGCGGTTAAAAATCTTCTCTTCCATGTATCGAATCTGCAAATCCCTCGAAGTCGAAAACGGCCACATGCTCACCAAGCACCCGGACAAGTGCCGGTTTCCGCATGGCCACACCCGCAAGGTCGATTTCGTGATCGAGGCGGACGAGCTCGATGGCAACGAGATGGTTTGCGATTTCAAGATCATCAAGGACGCCGTCGGCGAGTGGCTCGACGGCTTCGACCACGCCATGTGCATGAACACGGCGGACCCGGCTTACGCGGATTTCAAAGCCCGCTACGGCGAGCGCGTGATCGGTTTCGAAAACCAAGACCCGACCACCGAGTTGATGGCACGCACGATTTTTGACCACACGGAAAACGCCCTTGCCGCGTATGCCGCGCGGGTCGATACCCGCTATCCACTCCAGCCCGGCGTGCGGCTTGTCCGCGTCCGCGTTTGGGAAACCTCCTCGTCGTGGGCGGAATACGAAAGAACTCTCTAATCATGGCCAAAAAGACCTCCTTATTGCCCGACATCCAAGCGACCCAGGACACCCGCGGCATCGCGATCGACCAGGTCGGCGTTTCCGATCTGCGCTATCCGATCCAAGTGCTGGATCATGAAGGGAAAGCCTTTCCGACCGTCGCGAAAATTTCGATGTCGGTGCATCTACCCCATCATTTCAAGGGCACGCACATGAGCCGTTTCCTCGAAGTGCTGAGCAAGCACGAGGGCGAGGTGACCATGCGCACTCTGCCGGACATTCTCCACGATTTGAAAAAGCGCCTCAATGCCGAGGAAGCGCACATCGAGGTGGCTTTCACCTATTTCGTCACGAAAAAGGCCCCTGTCTCAGGCGCACCCGCCAAGGTCGGTTGCGATTGTATTTTTAAAGGAACCTCTAATGGAAAGGTCGATGACTTCGTCCTCTGCGTCACCGTTCCGGTCACCACGCTGTGCCCGTGCAGCAAGGAAATCAGCGAATACGGCGCGCACAACCAGCGCGGCTACGTCACCCTGGAAGTCCGCCCGAAGTCGAAGAAAAGCGGCTGGGAACTGATCCTCATCGAAGACTTGATAGCAGTCGCCGAGAAGTCCGGCTCCGCTCCGGTTTACGCGCTGCTCAAGCGCACCGACGAGCGCTTCGTCACGATGCAGGCTTACGACAATCCGGTGTTCGTCGAGGACGTCGTTCGGAACGCCGCCGCCCTGCTGCGCGCCGACAAGCGGGTTTCCTCCTTCACCGTCAAGGCGGTGAACCACGAGAGCATCCACGACCACAACGCCTTCGCCACGATCATCGGCGCGAAGGCACTATAAAGAAGAATTTTTCAACCGCAGATGGACACAGATCAACGCAGATAAGAGGAGGAGTTAGGAATAAGATTTACGAATCCACAACTCTCGTGATTCCTGCTTCATTAACGTCCATCTGCGTTCATCTGCGGTTAATTTCCTATCCTGTCCCGCATGAAGATCATCCCGCCGGAAATCCTGTTGGAAGCCTACGCGGAAGGGGTGTTCCCGATGGCGGAGGACGGCGAGATCCTGTGGTTTTCCCCCGAGCGTCGCGGACTGATCCCGCTGGATGAGCGGTTCCACATCCCGCACGGCCTTGCCAAAAGCTTGAAGCGCAAGCCCTTCGAAATCCGCTGGAACACCTCCTTCCGCGATGTCATGCTCGGCTGCGCGGCGCGCGAGGAAACGTGGATCGACGAGGTGATTCTCGACAGCTACTGCGCGCTCCACGCCGCCGGCCACGCGCACTCGGTCGAGTGCTGGGATGCGGATGGCTTGCAGGGCGGGCTCTACGGCGTCGCGCTGCCCGGTGTGTTTTTCGGCGAGAGCATGTTTTCCCTCAAAACGGACGCGTCCAAGATCGCGCTGGTCGCTCTCATCGAGCGCCTTAGGGAGAAGGGGTTCAGCTTGTTGGACACCCAATGGATGACCCGTCACCTGCGCCAGTTCGGTGGCTACGAGCTCTCGCGGAAAGCCTACCACACCGCTCTGCAAAAGGCCCTCGGCACCACCAGCTCGCCCCTCGTTTGACCGGTCTATCTCTGGTCTTGCATCTTGCTCCTTGAATCCTGAATCTCCCCACCTCAACCATGCAGCTCCTCGAATTCGAAAAACCCGCCGCCGAACTCGAACGCGAACTCGAAAAACTTCGCACCAAGTCCGCGTCCCAGAACATCGACCTGTCCGCCGAGATCTCCATCATGGAGACGAAACTTGCCGAAACTCGGGCCGCGATTTACAAAAACCTAACCCCGTGGCAGCGCGTTCAGATCGCCCGCCACACGAATCGTCCGTTCATGCTCGACTACGTTTCTCTGGCTTTCACCGATTTCTGCGAACTCCACGGGGATCGCCACATCGGGGACGACGCGTCGATGCCCGGTGGATTCGCCCGCATCGGCGGACGCCGGGTGGTGATTATCGGCCATCAGAAGGGCCGCGACACCAAGGAAAACCTCAAGCGCAACTTCGGCAGCGCGCATCCGGAGGGCTACCGCAAGGCCATGCGCCTGATGAAAACCGCCGAGAAATTCGGCTTGCCGGTCATTACCCTGATCGACACCCCGGGCGCTTTTCCCGGCATCGGCGCGGAAGAGCGCAACATCGCCGAAGCCATCGCCTTCAACCTCCGAGAAATGATGCTGCTCAAGGTGCCGGTCATCGCCATCGTCCTTGGCGAGGGCGGTTCGGGCGGGGCGCTCGGCATCGGCGTCGCCGACCGGGTGATCATGATGGAAAACGCCTACTATTCCGTCATCAGCCCGGAAGGTTGCGCCGCGATTCTCTGGAAGCACCGCAAGCACGCGCCCGAAGCCGCCGAGGCGATGAAACTCGTCGCTCCCGACCTCATGAAACTCGGCCTCATCGACGACGTGATCGACGAGCCCACCGGCGGCGCCCACCACGATCATCAAGCCACCGCGGATGCCTTCAGCGACAAGGTGATTTCCCACATCGAGCAATTGTCAGCTCTCTCTATCGAGCAACTCCTCAACGAGCGTTACGCGAAATTCCGTAACTTCGGCGAGTGGCAGGGGAAATGATCATTCCCATCCGTGTTAACAGAATCTCAGCCAAGATAATCAAATACTATGTCCAACAAACCACTCAATATCGGTCTGGTCGGAGGAGGCAAGGGTGCCTTCATCGTGAATCCCCATCAGAAAGCCATTCACATGGACGGCACCCGCCGGGTTGTCGCCGGGGCGCTTTTCCCCGATGCCGCGATCGCGCTCGAGGAAGCCGCCAACTGGGCCTATCCGATCAAGGGTTATGCGTCCTATGACGAGATGATCGCCGCCAACGCGACCTTGCCCGATGACGAGAAGCTCGACTACATCCTCATCGTCACGCCCAATTTCGTGCACTTTGATCCTGCGATGAAGGCGATGAAGGCCGGCATCGCGGTGTTCTGCGAGAAGCCGCTTTGCCTCAATCTCGAGGAGGCTAACGAACTGGTGAAAACCTCCCGCGAGCTCGGCGTGCCCTTCGCGGTGGCTCACACCTACCTCGGCCACTGGACCACCCGCTTCAGCCGCTACATTGTCAAGAGCGGCTTGTTGGGAGACGTCCGCTGGGTGGATAGTTACTATATTCAAGGCTGGCTTGCCTCCAAGCTGGAAGCCACCGGCCAACAGCAGGCCAGCTGGCGCGTCGATCCCAAACGTGCGGGCGGCTCCGGCTGCGGCGGCGATATCGGCACCCACGCGCTCATGCAGTTGCGCTACGTCACCGGCCTCGAAATCACGGATCTCTCCGCACAAATGGAAACCTTCGTCGAAGGGCGCATGCTCGACGACCACTTCACCATTTACTGCAAGCTCAGCAATGGCGGCAAGGCATTGGTCCGCGCCTCGCAGATCTGCATCGGTCACAAGAACGATCTCGGTATCGACATCGCCGGCAGCAAGGGCACCTTGCGTTGGCGCCAAGAGGATCCAGAACGCCTAATCATCCATCTGCCTAACCAACCCGACCGGATCTATTGGCGCGGTGCGGTCACCCCGGGCGATGGTTTCCTGCCGGACGACGTCCCCGCGGATCTCATGGCGGAGCCGACGATTCCCGCCGGCCATCCGGAGGCGTTTCATGACGCCTTCGCCCGTCTCCACCGCTGTTTCGAAGCCGACGTTAGGAAATGGAAATCCGGCGATAAGTTCAGCACCGACGGCAGCAAATACGCCACCGTTGACGACGGATGGATGGGCCTCGCCTTCATCGAAACCTGCATCAAGAGCAGTGAGAAAGACGGCGCGTGGGTCGCCATGCCGAAGAGCGTCTGATTTCGATCACCGGTGCGTCCAGCGACGCTGCTTAGCGTCGCTGGATTTCACAGGGCTTCATCTTCCTACGCTGGAATCGCTCTCGTGAAAAGATGGAATCTTCCGGATCCCAGCTTCCTCCGCCACGCACTCGGCCTCGGCCTGCAATCCGGCGATCTCCTGCTCCAGTTCCCGATCCAGTTCTGCCAAGCTCCTTCCGGTTTGAAAATTCAACTTGCGGGGATTCTCTTTTTTGGTAATTTCCCTTGCGTGATCAAGAGCTTTGCCGATGCCGAAACTGGGAAAGTTTTCAACGGCATGATAGTTCAGCCAGCCTTGCACCACTCGTTTGAGCCACCGGGCGGTTTCTCCCAGTGGTTGGTTAATCCGTTTTCGCAGCTTGAGTCGAATCTCTAGCAACTCCCCCGCAGATCGTCGCTCCGCACCGCCAGGCATTCCACTGGCGGCTGTCACGCGAGCTGCTGGTCCTCTATGGGTACCAGGGAAACCGCCGAACTCGCAGCGGTGAAAATCAAGCGAGAGGCATTTCATGGCGAATGGAACTACTCAATCCGCCCATGAATCGGCCACTATTTTCGCGAGCTTCCTAAGCAGACAACTGCCCTGCGCTCAGCCCTTGATCTCCAACAGCATCTGCGGGTTGTTGGGGAACTTCTTTAGGAAGAACAGCAGGCGCTCCATCGCCTCGGCCGGGCGGTGGCCGGAGAGGCCGCGGCGGATGAGGTGGATCTTGTGGAGCATGTGGTCGGCTAGCAGGAGTTCCTCGCGGCGGGTGCCGGACTTGAAGATGTCCACGGCCGGATAGATGTAGTTTTCCGCGATCTTGCGGTCGAGGACGAGCTCCATGTTGCCGGTGCCTTTGAACTCCATGTAGATCGCTTCGTCGGCGCGGGAGTTGGTCTGGATCAGGGCGGTGGCCATGATGGTGAGCGAGCCTCCGCCGCGGGTGTTTCTAGCGGCTGCGAACAGTCGGCGCGGCACTTCGAGCGCGCCGATGGTGATGCCGCCGGAGCCGGTGCCGCGGCCGCGGCTGTTCATGCTCATGCCGGCGTTGTAGGCGCGGGCGAGGCGGGTGATGGAATCCATGATGAGGAACACATCCTTGCCGGCTTCTACCAGACGTTTGGCGCGCTCGATGGCCATCTCCGCGATGCGGGTGTGGTTGCGCGGTTGCTCGTCATTGGAGCTAGCGTAAATTTCCGCGCCGGGCAGGGCGCGGCGGAACTCGGTGACTTCCTCGGGGCGCTCGTCCACGAGCACGACCATGAGGTGGATGGCCTCGTCGTATTTCTCGCGGATCGCTTCCGCCATGTGGAGGAGTAGGGTGGTTTTTCCGGAACGGGGCGGGGAGACGATGAGCCCGCGCTGGCCGCGGCCGACGGGGGCCATGATGTCCACGACGCGGGTGGTGAAGCGCTCGGGCGTGGTCTCGAAGCTGATGCGGCGCGTCGGGTTGATCGCCTTGAGCTCGTCGAAATGCGGGAGCTTGGCGGCTTCTTCCGGCGGCATGCCGTTGATCTGGGAGATCTCGACGAGCTGCGGACCGCGCGGGCCGTCCTGATAGGCTCCGTGAATCCACTGGCCGAGGCGCAGGTTGTATTTGCGGATCGTCTCGGGAGTGACGAAGACGTCATCGCGGGCTTGTTCAAAATTTTTCCCCGGGATGCGGAGGAAGCCGAAGCCTTTAGGCGCGAGTTCGAGCAGGCCGTCGGCCTCGATTTTCGGGCCGTTGAGTTGGACCGGGCGGCGGTCGTCGAAATCGTTGCTGGGACCGCGCTGCTGGTTACCTGCTTCGTGGCGGTTGCGCTGTTGCTGGGGGCGACCGTGCTGGCCTTGCGGCGGGCCTTGTTGCTCCTGGCGTTCGCCGACGCGGCGTTTGCGTTTGTCGCGGCGGCGTTTGCTGCGGCTTTCGCCGGTGCGTGGTTGTCCCTGGCCGTCTCGCTGTTGGCCGTCTCGCTGTTGGAGATTCTGGGGTTGGCTATCTTGAGGCGGGCGTTCGCGTTGTTCTGAACGGCGTGGCGAACCGGCGATTTCACGAGCTTCGGGTGGCGGGGATGGCTGCGGGAAAGGAGTGGAAATTTGAGGGTCCTGAGCACGTGATTCCGCAGGTTCGCGGGCGACGACTGGACCGCCGCCGGGTACGCGACCGAAGCGGCGCGGCGTTTTTTCGGGAGCCGGCTCTTGTTCGTTAGGCGATGGCTCGGCCGCGACTTTTTTCGCCCGTGAGGGCCTTGCAGGACGAGAAGCTGCTTCGGGAGTTGGAACCGGTGGCGAGGTGAAGGAAAGTTCCGGAGTCATGTCAGCCACGGCGGCGGATTTTTTAGCGGCTACTTTTTTAACCGCGGTTTTCTTGGCGGCTGCCTTCTTCGCGACGGTCTTGGTGGCTGCTTTTTTGGCCGCCCGCTTGGCTGCGAGCGGGGTGTCTTGGTCGGTATCGTTGCTCATCCGGAATCGGTTGGAAAGTTGGAGTGCCTGGGCGGCTTATGAGAAAGGGGGTGGGGATGTGAGTGAAATCACTCGCAAATCCGTGGAGCAGGGTGGGATGTGACGATCCTGTGGGTAAGCCGACTTGATTTGCCTGAAAAAGCTTCCAAGGCCCGGCAGGGCAGGTGGGCGTCAACCCAAGTGGTGGTTCGGAAACTTGACGAGAAACACCGTTCCGTCGTTCCAACGGCCAAAAGGTGCGTCAGCGGGGAACGCTTGGCAATTCAAATTTTCAGCGCCGTTTTGTCCGTCTTTTGGCGAGGGGAGGAGATTTTTCGTGAATTTTGTCGATTGCCGAGCGCGGCTGGCGATGTCAGAGTTCTGCCGTGAAACTGAGTCGAACATGCTTGTTAGCAACTTTTGTCGCGTTGGTGCTTCCGCTCTCCGCGGAGGAGCCGGCCGCGGAGAACAACGTCGCGATCCCGAAGGATCTGGTCGATGACGCCCACGTCCGCGAGGAGCTGGCGGTGAATGAGTTCACCGCGCCGTCGATTTCAAAAATGTTCGACACCTTGCAGTTCCTGATGCCGCTGCCGATCGCCGAGGTCGCCCGGAAAATGCCGGATAGGATGTCGCAGGACCGCGCGGACTTAGCGATCGAGCTGGGGTTCCTCATTGCCGATGGATTCCTGGTGGTGCAGGCCGAGCAGCTCGACCAGGTGGAGGAACTCGCCAAGGATTTGACCCGTTATGGCAAAGCGCTGGGTGCGGGCGACCGGGTCAACCGTCATGCGGCAAGTTTGCTGGAATGCGCCAAGAACAAGAATGTGGAGCAGTTGAAGAAGGAGCTCACGGCCACCCAGCGGGATGTGGAACAGGAGCTGGTTTCCCTGCGCGATGCGGATCTGGCGCATTTGATTTCGCTCGGCGGATGGATCCGCGCGCTTGAGGTTTCGACCGTGGCGGTGGACAAACAATTTTCTCCGGAGCGCGCCCGCAAGGTGATGCGCGAGGACATCGCGGATTATTACACCGAGTCGGTGGCCGGACTGGAGCCGAGGATTTCCGAGCGCCCGAACTATCTGGCGATGCGCGATATCCTCGCCGGGCTGCGCACGGAAATGACGCTGGAAGAAGGCAAGGAACCCACGCCCGCGATGATGGCGGAAATCCGCAAGCAAGCGGCGAAGCTGGTGGAACTCGCATTGCAACGTCAGCAATGAGCATTTCTGTTGGAGACCGGGTCGCCGTTCTGGGACTCGGCATCATCGGCTCGCGTGCTTGTTCACGCCTCTTGGACGCGGGTTGGCAGGTGAGTTGCTGGAACCGCACGGCGAAGGCACTCACGGGCGAAACCGCGACTCCGGAAGAGGCGATCCATGGCGCGGCAGTGATCTCGATCTATCTGAAAGACGCGCGGGCAGTGCGGGAAGTCGTCGGGCGTCTCGATGCGTTTCTGCAAGCTGGGCAGATCATTTTGAATCACGCGACCCTCGATTTGGAAACCACGATGTGGCTTGAGAGAGTCTGCGTGGCGCGTGGCTGCCGGTTTCTCGATACGCCGTTCACTGGCAGTAAGGTCGCCTCCGCGAACGGGCAGTTGGTTTACTATACCGGCGGTGATGCCGGGTTGGCCGCAGATTTGAAGCCGTATCTTGGCGTGACCAGCAAAAGCCAGCTGCATTGCGGCGCGATCGGGACCGCGACGGTGGTGAAACTGGCGACGAATTTGATCTCCGCCTGCACCGTGCAAGCGCTGGCGGAGGCGCTCGCCATCGCCACCAGCCAGGGAGTTTCCGCGAGCTGTTTGATCCAAGCGGTTGCGGGAAATGCGAGCGGCTCGGTATTGACCGGAATGAAACTTCCCACGATGGCGGTTGGAGATTTCGAAACCCATTTCTCGCTCTCCAACATGGGCAAGGACACCCGCTACATGCTTGCGCTCGCCGAATCCGCCGGCTTGCAAACGCCTGCGCTCGCCGCCGTGTCGAAGCGCATGGGCGAGCTCGACGCCGGTGGTCTGGGAGATCTGGACTACTCCGCGGTCGTGAAACCCTATCAGGAAAAGGCGTGAGCGGAATCCATCGGATCGACCTCGGCACTCCGACCCTGCTGGAATTCCGCGGGCCGGACGCGGTGCGGTTTCTCAACGGCCAGCTCACGCAGGACGTGCGCCGGGTGGCGGGCGGGAAAATCTCGCTGCCGTCCTGCGTGACCGATGCGAAGGGGCGCTTGCAATTCCGGGTGACTGTTACGGAAACCGGCGATGGCACGCTGTGGATCGCGGGCCTTGCCGGACGGGCGGAGGATCTCGAAGCGCGCTTGACCCGCTATCTCATTGCCGACGACGTGGAGTTTGGTGATCTATCCGGTAAATACGAACTGCATCATTTCACCGGACTGATGCAGGAGTCGCCGTCGGGAGTGGTCGCCCGCGAGTCGGATCGTTTCGGACTTGCCGGAACCGACTGGTGGATTCCTGTCGGTCAGACGGTCGAATTTCCTGCTGGAGTTGAATTGCTCGAAGGTGACGCGCTGGAAGCCCTGCGAATCAGCAATGGAGTTCTGGCGTGGGGAATTGAGCTGCTGGAAGGTATGCTTCCGCCTGAAGCGCTGCTTGAGGAAACGGACATTTCCTATCACAAGGGCTGCTATATCGGGCAGGAAGTCATTTCCCGGATCAAGTCGGCGGGCAAGGTGAACAGGCGGCTGACCCGCTTCGTTTTCGATGCGGATGTCCCGGTGGTTCCTGGTCCCTTGGAAAACGCCGCAGGCGAGGTGACGAGCGTCTCCCCGCTAGCAGCCGATGGCGTCCGTCACGCCCTCGGGTATGTGAAGCGCGGGGCTGAGGATTTGTTTTTCAAAGCGGCGGACGGCGCGATCTATCCGGTGGCTAAGGCGTAGCCGCCCGCGCGGCCGCGAAACCCGGTTTGATGGTTTCGAAAATCTCTAGGGTCAGTGAAAGCGCCGGGATAAACCGGCTTGGAATAGAGAATGAAAGAGTCTTACAGAGAAAACCTAGCCAGTAGCTCTGGCCACAAGCCCTACGCTGGGAGCGGTGACGCTCCGGGTGTAGCATGGGTGCGTGGCGACGCAGGCCAG
>CAMDLP010000057.1 GCA_945901795.1 Akkermansia muciniphila
GGCGAGCTGGAAGAAGGATTTCAAATCGCCGAGCGCACCTATCAGCACACCCGTGGCGACCTCGACGCCGCGCGCACCGCCGCCGTCGATTCGAACAAGATTCTCGCCCAGCGCTCCGCCCGTTTCGACGCCGTCCGCCAGCTCGTCGAGAGCGGTGAGGGATTTGAAAAAGGCACGCAGAACGTGCTCAAAGGCCTCGGCAACCCGGACCAATTCAAGCCCGGCATTCACGGCGTGCTCGCCTCTTTCATCGAGGCCGACAACACCTGCGCCCGCGCCATCGAGGCGGCGCTTGGAAATCACCTCCAGGCCGTGCTCGTCCAAGACCAATCGATGGCGGAAGCCATCATCGGCCGCCTGACAGAAAAGCAGCTCGGCATCGCCGCCGTCATTCCGGAAACATTCGTCGGCCACTCCGCCGGCACCCAGATGCAAGCCCTGCCGGAAGGAGCCACCGCTTGGGCGCTCGACCGGGTGAAGTCCGACAAGCGCATTTCCAACGTCATCGAAAGCCTGTTGGAAAAAGTCCTCATCGTCCCTAACCAAGCCACCGCGCTCCGCCTCCGCGCGGCCCATCCCGGCGTCACCTTCGTCACCTTGGCCGGAGTGATCCTGTCCGGCGAAGGCATGCTCCGCGGCGGCGCCGGCACCGAAGGCAGCACCTCGGTGCTCGAACTCCAGAACGAGGTCCGCACGCTCGCCGCCGAAGTCGAAGGCCTCGTGGCTGCCGACGAAGCCGCCCGCACCCGCGTCACGGATTTGGAATCCCGCCTCGAACAACTCCGCGAGGAAGTCGAGGTTTCCCGCGAACGTCTCCAGCGCCAGAAGGTCGATCTATCAACCCTCCAGGGCCAACTCAGCCTCGCCACCCGCGAGGTGGAGAATTTCGAAACCAAGCTCGAAAACGTCAAATGGGAGCGCGGCGAACTTGAAAACCGCGAGCGCGCCGCCGCCGAGAGCCGCGAGCACATGGAGGAGGAACTCGCCGGCGCACGCGATCGCCTCGAAGCTCTCGAAAACGAATCGCGCCGTCTGCAATCCGAGTCGGACTCCGTGGTCCGCCGCGAGCAGGACATCGTGGAATCGCTCAACGAACTCCGCACCGAACTCGCCGTCGAGCGCCGCGCCAGACAATCCGCCGAGGAGCAGCAAAAGCCGATGGAAGCGCGCCTCTCCGAACTCCGCGACCTCGCGATCCGCCGCGAGACGGAGATCGAAGCCTTCGATCAGCGGATCGAAGCTGCTCATGGCGAGAACGCCCGCCTATCCGAGGAATGTGAAACGCACCGCGCCGAAGCAGAAGACCTCCAGGTGGAAATCAATACCCGCTCCGCAGGCCGCACGGTTCTGTTGGAAGCCATTGAAACCGCCGAGACCTTCCTCGCCGCGCTCCGCCGAGACCACTCGAAGGTCAACGAACAAAAAGGCCGCGAAGAAGTCGCCTGCACCAAGCTCGACCTGCGCCTCGAAAGCCTCGTCACCACCATCCAGGAGCGCCACCAGATCGACCTCGCCACCTTCGAGCCGGACGCCCACGCTTTGCTAACAAGCATCGCCTCACAGAAAGCCCTGCAAGGCCGCGGCGGCCGCCAGTCGATCGTCACCGGCGACGAGTCGGACGAAAACGAGGATGAAATGCCGACCGTCGTCGTGGACGGCACCAGCGACGAAATGGAAATCCCCGGCGAAATGACCGGCGAGCCGGATTGGGAATTCGTCGAGTCGATCGTCGCCGACATCAAGCGCCGCCTCGACGCGATGGGCCCGGTCAACCTCGACGCCATCGAAGAATTCGAGGAACTCGAGGAACGCTACAATTTCCTCAAGAACCAGCACGACGACCTCGTCAACTCGAAGTCCGAGCTGCTCGAAGTCATCGACCGCATCAACACCGAGACCCAGCGCCTGTTCTCCGAGACCTTCGCCCAAGTCAAAATCAACTTCCGCGAGATGTTCAAGGAACTCTTCGGCGAAAAGGGCGAGGCCGACCTCAACCTCATCGACGCCAGCGACCCGCTCGAATCCGGCATCGACATCACCGCCAAGCCGCCGGGCAAGAAGCTCCAGTCGATCACGCTGCTCTCCGGCGGCGAGCGCTCGATGACCGCCGTCGCGCTGTTGTTCTCGATCTACATGATCAAGCCCAGCCCGTTCTGCGTGCTCGACGAGCTCGACGCACCGCTCGACGAGTCGAACATCAATCGCTTCGTGAAAGTGCTCGACCGCTTCATCGACCGCTCGCAGTTCATCATCGTCACCCACTCGAAGCGCACGATGGCCCGCGCCGACGTGATGTATGGCGTGACCATGGAAGAGTTCGGCGTTTCCAAACCCGTCGGCATGCGCCTCACCGCCTCCGACGATACCAAGGCCGGAGCCAATCCGAATTCCGCTGCGCAAAAAGCCGCCCTCCGGCTAGATGCGTAACGGCGATCACCGGTCGCCACGGCAGAAAAATTCTCCAGATAGGAGAGGGAACCCGGGGGTGGTGCGGATGGTCCGAGTGGATCACTGCCCCACCCCCAATTTTTGATAGAAATCAGTCCTCGGACACCAGACGAGCCTTGCTCAAGTAGTCGCAAATCACCGGAATCCGTTCTCCCACCGCAGCCATTTCCAGCAGCTGCTGCCGCAAATCCGCCTCGTGGATGAACTGCTGGCAAATGATGTCCGTCATCAGCGCGGGCTCGTCCGCCCGGTCGAGCAGCGCGAAAACCCCGCTCTGCACCTCTTCAGGCAGCGACCGCACCGCGTCCTCGACGGCTCCGCGCAGAGTCTTCATCGCCGCGACCGCCTGTTTCTCCGGCGTGAAAACCGAAACCACCGGCTCGATGCTCGCATACGGATAATCATGACCGTCGTGCCACTCGGTGAAACGCACCCGCATCACCCCGTGGATCAGCAGTTGGGAGGTGCCGTCGTCCTGTTCGCGAGACGCCCTCACCAAGCCGATGGTGCCCACCGGAGCCACGAAATCCGCAGGGTCGCCATCCTCTTCTCCCAGCAGGCGCGCCACCGCGAAAAAACAATCCCCCTCCAGCGCGTCCTCCAACATTTTCCGGTAGCGCGGCTCGAAAATGTAAAGCGGCAGCCCCCCGTGCGGGAACAGCGTGCAGTCGGGCAAAAGCATCACGCCGCAGCGATCGGGAAGGTGGATACTGGCCATTTCGCGAGCATCGAACCACCCGCATCCGCCCGATGCAAGACCGATTGATTCGGGAAAAAACTCGTTATTGGCTTGAAAATCTCTCCGAAACCATTTTTTCAAACAAGCAGCGCGCGCGACGCCGCTTCCCGCGAGTATCGCCGAACAACCTCATTTCACCCCATGATCGAAGTCGAAAACCTGACCAAACAATTCGGAACCAAACGCGCCGTGGACAACCTCACCTTCACCGTTCAAAAAGGCGAGGTTCTCGGATTCCTCGGGCCCAACGGCGCCGGCAAGTCCACCACCATGCGCATGATCACCGGCTTCATCCCGCCCACTTCCGGCGACGCCAAAGTCTGCGGAATCTCGATCATCGACAAACCCCGCGAGGCGAAAACCAAGATCGGTTACCTGCCGGAATCCGCCCCGCTTTACAATGACATGACCGTCATCGGCTTCCTCAAATTCTGCGCCGCCATCCGCGGCCTCAAGGGCACCGCGAAAAACGACGCCGTCGAGCGCGCCATCGACACCTGCTTCCTCGGCACCGTCGCCAAGCAGTCCATCGACACGCTTTCCAAAGGCTACCGCCACCGCACCTGCCTCGCCCAGGCGCTGCTCCACGACCCCGAAGTCCTGATCCTCGACGAGCCGACCGACGGTCTCGACCCGAACCAGAAATTCGAAGTCCGCCAGCTCATCAAGCGGCTCGGCAAAACCAAGGCCATCCTCTTCTCCACCCACATCCTCGAGGAAGTCGAAGCCGCCTGCACCCGCGCCGTCATCGTGGACCGCGGGAAAATCGTCGCCGACGGCACGCCCGCCGAGCTGCTCGCGCAGTCCGAAACCGGCTCGCTCACCGATCTGTTCCGCAAAGTCACCTCGCGCGACACCGAAGCCGCCGCATGAAGAAAAAGCTGAGACGCTGAAATGCTGAAAAGCTGAAAGCGTCTCTCTCCATTTCAGCTTTTCAGCATCTCAGAATTTCAGCATTTACCCCAAACTCCCATGTCTTCCTGCACCATCTACAAACGCGAGCTCTCCAGCTATTTCTCGCAGCCCACCGCCTACGCGATCATCGTGATCTTCCTGCTTTTTTCGTTAGGACTCACCTTCACCTTCGGCGAGTTCATGCGCGTCGGCGACTCCTCGCTGGAGTGGACGTTCATTTTCTGGCACCCGTGGGTTTACATGCTGCTGGCCCCGGCCGTCGGCATGAAACTCTGGGCCGACGAGCAACGCACCGGCACCATCGAACTGCTAGGAACCTTCCCCGTCTCCACTTGGAGCGCCATCATCGGCAAGTTCCTCGCCGCCGCCACCGTCTGGATGATCGCCCTTGCCTTCACCTTTCCCATCGTCTGCACGGTCAACTACCTCGGAAATCCCGACAACGGCGCGATCTTCTCGGGCTATCTGGGAAGTTTCCTCGTCTGCTGCACCTTCCTCGCCATCACCATGCTGGTGTCCGCCTGCACCCGCGACCAGGTCGTCTGCCTCATCGTCTCGGTTTCCATTTGCGTGCTAATCCTGCTTTGCGGCTATGATCCGGTCACTCGCGAACTCTCGAAAATCGTCTCTCCGGGCGTGCTCGAAGGCATCGTCGCCTTCGGCGTCTGGGACCATTTCAGCTCGCTCAACAGCGGCCTGTTCCGGCTGAAGGACTTCGTCTGGTTCGGCTCGATCATTTTCGTCTGCCTGCTCGGCACCAGCGCCATCCTTTCCTCCAAACGCGCCTGATCGATTTCAAATCTCAACTTTCAGATCTCAACTTTCCCTATGAAAACCACCCACCCGGTCACCCGCGCAGCCCTCGGCGTCGCCGCGCTTGTCGTCATCGCCCTGCTCGCCAACTGGCTCGTCTCACTCACCCCGCTCGGCAACCGCGGCGCGGACTTCACCGAGAACAAGGTCCACACTCTGTCAACCGGCACCCGCGCCATCCTCACCGAGCTCGATACGCCCGTCGTCATCCGTTACTACGCCTCCCGCAGCACCGACTACATGCCGGAGGAGCTCAAGCTCCACATGCGCCGCGTCGATGACCTGCTCAAGGAATACGCCTCCATCTCCAAAGGAAAACTCCGCATCGACAACCTCGATCCCGAGCCCGACACCGACGCCGAAGACTCCGCCAACCTCGACGGCATCAACGGCCAGCGCATGAACGACCAGAACCTGTTCTTCGGTCTGGCCATTTCCTGCCTCGATAAAACCAGCGTCATCCCATTCATGGACCCGCGCGACGAGACGATGCTGGAATACCACATCTCCAAAGCCATCGGCGAGGTCACCACTCCCACCAAGCCGAAGATCGGCCTGATGACCGCCCTTGATCTGCAAGGCGCGCCCGCCATGATGCCCGGCCAGCCACCAACTCCGGGCTGGGTTATCTATCAACAACTCAAGCAGTCCTTCGACGTCGTGAACGTGCCGATGGAATCCAGCACCATTGACCCGAAGGAAATCAAGGTCCTGCTCCTGTTCCACCCCGCCGGCATCACGCCGGACGCCGAGTTCGCCGTGGACCAATACGTCCTCAACGGCGGCACCGTCGTCGCCTGCCTTGACCCGTTCTCCGTGGCCGCGCAAATGACCGCGCCGCCGTCTAACCCGATGATGGGCCAGCAACCGCCGCCTCCCACCACCTCCACCCTGCCGACCCTTCTATCCGCATGGGGAGTCTCCTTCGAATCCGGCCAGGTTCTGGCAGATCCCGCGCTCGCCACCAAGCTCGGCGGCGACCGACTCGGCCTCGCCGTGCTGACCCTTGGAAAAGACTCGATGCCGCAAAAGGACAACGTCATCACCAAGGATCTCGGCTCGGTCACGCTTTTCCTACCAGGTGCCATCACCATCACCGGCAAGGACGGAGTGACTGCGAATTCACTCATCAAGTCCTCCACCAAGGCCGGCTTCGTTGATTCGATGAAAGCCTCGCAGCTCGACCCGTCGCTCGCCCGCACGCTCAAGTCCAACGGCACCGCCTACGACCTCGCCATCCACCTTGCCGGCACCTTCAAGACCGCCTTCCCCGATGGAAAACCGAAGCCCGCCGACGCCGCCAAAGCACCCGAAGACAAGGACGCCGCCAAGCCCGTCTATCTGAAAGAATCCGCCGCTCCCGGCAATGTCTTCCTCATCGGCGACGTCGATGCCTTCTACGACCGCTTCGCCTACAACGTCCAGAACTTCGGCGGCCAGCAAATGGCGTCGCCCTCCAACGGCAACGCCACCCTGCTCCTCAACCTGCTCGACCAGGCGACCGGCTCCAAGCATTTGATCGGCTCCCGCTCGCGCTCCGCGATCCGCCGCCCGTTCACCGTGGTCCAGGAAATGGAGGCCGATTTCAACAAAACCGTCGGCGTCAAAATCGAGGAGTTCCAGGCGAAGCAAAAGGCGGCCCAACAGAAACTCAGCGAGCTCCAAGCCCAGAAGTCCCGCGGCTCGGAACTCTATCTCTCGCCCGCGCAGGAGGAGGAAATCAAGAAACTGCGCGCCGAACAGGTCGAGTATTCCAAGCTCATCCGCGAGCAGGAAAAAGAACTCCGCCGCCAGAAAGACAAGCTCTCCGCCAAGATCACCCTGCTCAACGTCGCCGCCATGCCGGTGTTGGTCATCCTGATCGGCCTGATTCTTTTCATCAACCGCCGCCGCGCCACCCGCGCCCGTTGATTTCAAATCCCGAATTTCAAACCTCAAATTTCCGCCACCATGAACAAACGCCAGGTCATCATCCTCTGGGTCATCGCCATCACCCTCGGCGCGGCCGTCACCGCCGTTAAAATCAGTCAGAACCAGTCCACACGCAGCGCCACCAAACGCAGCCAGGGCCAGACGCTTTTCGAATCCTTCCCCGCCAACGACGCAGCCAGCGTCGAGATCCAAGGTGCCGCCAGCAGCGTGACGCTCGCCAAGAAGGACGCCAAATGGGTCGTCGTCCAACGCGACGGCTACCCGGCTAACAACACCTTCGTCAACGACTTCATCCGCACGCTGGGCGAGCTCAAGGTCACACTGGGACTCGAAGCCGGCCCGTCATTCGCCCCGCGCTTCGGGATGGATGAGGCCGCCACCAAGCCTGCGGACCGCGGCCTCACCGCCACCTTCAAGGACGCCGCCGGCAAGGAGATCGCCAAGGTCTCGCTCGGCAAGAGCATCGAAAGCGGCTCCGCCCCGTCACCGATGGGCGGCGGCAGCGCCGTCGGCCGCTACTTGCGCAACCACGCCGACGACTCGGGCTTCTACGCCGTGAGCGAGATGTTCCCGTCCGTTAGCGACGACGCCAAGCGCTGGCTCGACTCCGGATTCATCAATCCGGAAAAGATCAAATCGATCACTCTCAGCCAAGCCAGCAAGTCCGAGACCGACTGGAAACTCACCCGCGACGACGAGAACGCCGAGTTCAAACTCGAAGGTGCCACGGCCACCGAGGTCCTCGACACCACCGTCACCGGTCCGCTCAAGAGCCTTTTCTCATACGCCCGCTTCGAGGACGTCGCCCCTACTAACAAGGTTGCTGAGCGTGCCGCCGCCGAAGGCAAGCGCACCGCCGTCATCGAGACGGTCGAGGGCTTCACCTACACCCTCCAGATTTCACCCACCAAGCCGGCCGCCGCAGCCCCGGCCGCACCGGATGCCGAGCCCGCCGCCACTGACAACTTCCTCCTCACCGTGGAAGTCACCGCCGAGATCCCCAAGGAGCGCAAAAAGGCCGAAGGTGAAAATCCCGAGGACGCCACCGCCAAGGACAGCGCCTTCGCCGAGCGCCAGAAAGCCCTCACCGAAAAACTCGCCAAGGAAAAAGCCCTCGCCGGCATCACCTTCGAGGTCGCGAAAACCACCGTCGATCCCCTGCTCAAGGAGCGCGCCGCCCTCATCACCAAGGCCACCCCTCCACCCGCCGAGGGCGCTCCCACGGGTGGCGTCCAGCAACTCCCCGGCGGCATGATCGCCCGCCCGCCCGTCACCGCCACCACCCCGCCGATCTCTGTGCCAGCGGCAGATCAGGCCGACGAAAAGTAAGCAGCATCGCCCGAAACGTGTTCCGGCTGTCTCAGTCGGATGCAAAGCCCCGGAAAACCGGCTGAGCCAGCCGGGACACTTCTTCCATCACTCCGCCCAAGGCCAGCGCTCCGATTCCTCCATGAATCTAACTGCAAAACTCGTTTCCTGCCTGCTCATCACATCCGCGCTCGGTCTCCATGCCGCGCCGCGTGAATGGAAAAGCGCCGACGGCCAGCGCTCCACCGCGGGCGAGTTGGTCAGCCGCGATGCCACCAGCATCACGATCCTCCGCACCAAGGATAGCAAGCAGCTCACCATCCAGCTCAACCAACTCGACCCTAACGACCGCGCTTGGGTCAACACCAACCATCCCCTCGCCGGCACCAAGGCGCCCGCACCCGATGAATCCGCTATCTTCGACACCCTGGCATTCGGCGACTCACGCGAGACCGCTCTGGCCAAACTCAAAGCCAGCAAATTCGTTGCATTGACCACCGACGAAACGTTCATCGGTCGCTCCGGCCTGAACGGCATTTTCCGCACCCGCCAGAAAATCGGAGCACTCAGTGCGATGCTCTATTTCGATTGGACGGAAGACGGCAAGCTCAAGGAACTCACCCTGCAAACCGACCCCCTCCCCGCCGACGCCTACAAGTCGGAGCTCGAACCGAGCTGGAAGGCGTTCGCCGAACTGCTAGAAACGCTTCACGGCAAGCCCGTCCAGAAAGGCACCTTCCCCGAGATGGCAACTCTTGCCGACGGCTCGTTTTCCCCCTCCCACCTCTGGAAACTCGAAAGCGGTGGCAGCACCCTGCTAGGAACTGCCCGCGACGGCGCGAAATACCAAGTCGTCGTGCGCTTCACCGAGAAAATGATCCAGCCGGTGGAAATTCCGTAACCCCGCCCGGCGGCGGAACACGGCAGCATTCTATCCTCTGAATTCCTTGCAAAGCTCCCGTGGACTCAAGATTTTGACAGGACTTTTCGGGAAACCTTCCTTGTCCCGAGTGACCAGATAGTCCACCCGTCCGGCTACCGCTGATGCGATCTGCATCGCGTCCTCATAATCTACGCTTAAATCCACTTCTTGAAAACTTTTCCCGGAACCCGACACTCCACCCATGGCCGAGCCTGACCTTTTCTCCCTCTCCCCCAGCCCGCAGGAACGGATGCGCGAGTTGCACACCTCGCTGGAGCGCCACGACCAGCTCTACAACCAGGGAAATCCCGAAATCTCCGACGCCGAGTTCGACCGCCTCTACCGCGAACTCGAAACTCTGGAAGCAAAACACCCCGAACTCCGCGCCCCGAACTCGATCACCCAACGCGTCGGCGGCGCGCCGATCGAGGGCTTCCAACAAATCCGCCACGCCGTCCCCATGCTCAGCATCGACGACGTCTTCGAACTCAGCGCCGAGGCGGTGGAAAAAGCCGGAGCCACCTGCCCCGAACAGGAACTCATCGATTTCTACCGCCGCCTCCAGAAAAACCTCAAGCGCGACGACGTCCCGGTCACCATCGAGCCCAAGATCGACGGCGTCGCCGTTTCCCTGCTCTATCGGGACGGAAAACTCGCCTACGCCGCCACCCGCGGCGACGGCCAGACCGGCGACGACGTGACCCACAACGTCCGCACCATCCGCAGCATCCCGCTGGAGTTGAAACTTCAGCAAGCCCCCGAATCCACTCCGGCGGTTGACGTGGATGCGATTCTTCCTTATCTTCACGTCCATGGACGGAATTCTCCAAGCCCAACTTCTCGCAGCACGCCTCCGCAAAGCTCGGGACAAAGCTTGGCGCGAAGGCTTCTCGCTGACCTCGGAAGAAGCGATGGAAAAAATGTTTCGCAACGGATCCGACAGGAAGCCGAATCCGTGGTATCGTGGGCCGGAGAGTCAAACCGACTCCTCGACCCCAGAAGATTCGGACGACTCGCAGCTTGTTACCCTCAGCTAGGCGGCCAATCGGAACACACGGTCTTTCATCTACAAAGCCGCCATCGGGTCATCAAGTTCACTCTGCCTCCCAACTTCGGTGCCCAAGGCGAAGCCATCGCCTACTTGAACAACCTGGAAGCCGCAAATCGTGTTTTCGGCGATGACATTATTCTCCACGGAGTTTTAGAGACCAAGCGCGGTCCGGCGCTCGTCACATCCCAGCCCTTCGTTTTTGGTGATGTACCCACTCAAGATGAAGTAGCGCGATGGTTCGAGGAAAATGGCTACCATTCAAAGGGCCATAACCGCTGGAAAAATGATGCTACCGGCGCAGAAATCGCCGATGCCCACGTTGGGAATCTCATCAAAGTTAAGGACGGCGAACTCGTCCCCATCGATCTCCAAGTCCTCGATCCGGGCGAAGCCCTTCCGTCATCCGAAATTCAAAATTCAAAATTCAAAATTCCAGCAACGCTGGAAGTCCGCGGCGAGATCTTTATGCCGAACGAGGCCTTCGCCGCGCTCAACGCCGAGCGCGACGAGGCCGGCCTGCCGACCTTCGCCAATCCCCGCAACGCCGCCGCCGGCACGCTCAAACAGCTCGACCCGAAAATCGTCGCCAAGCGCCCGCTCGCCTTCCTCGCCCACGGCCTCGGCGCTTACGACGGCCCGCTGCTGGAAACCGAGCACGAATTCCATGATTTGTTAGCGCAACTCGGCATCCCGCAAAACCAGCCGATCCTCAACGCCCGCAATCTCGACGAAGTGCTCGAAGCCGTCGCCCGCATCAACCGCGAGCGCCACGCCCTCGACTACGGCACCGACGGAGCCGTCATCAAAGTCCTCGATCGCGCCGAGCGCGAGCAACTCGGCTTCACCTCCCGCGCCCCGCGCTGGGCCGCCGCCTACAAATTCCTGCCAGAGCAAAAGGAAACCACGCTCAACAACATCATCATCCAGGTCGGCCGCACCGGCGTGCTGACACCCGTCGCCGAGCTCACGCCCGTCCTCATTTCCGGCTCCACCGTCTCCCGCGCCACGCTGCACAACCAGGACGAAATCGACCGCAAGGACATCCGCCTCGGCGCGACCGTGCTCGTCGAAAAAGCCGGCGAAATCATCCCCGCCATCGTCAAAGTCATCCGCCACGCGGAAGGCGCGGTTCCTTACTCGCTCTATGACAGCGTCCACGGAGAATGCCCGTCCTGTGGCGGACCTATCAGCCAGGAGGAAGGCTTTGTCGCCTGGCGCTGCACGAATTTCCAATGCCCGGCCCAGGCGGGCACCCACATCACCCACTTCGCCTCCCGCAAGGCGCTCGACCTCGAAGGCCTCGGAGAAATCGTCGCCGAAGCGCTCGTCCGTCACGGCCATTGCCAGACCCCCCTCGACCTCTTCCGCCTTGACGAGGAAACCCTCGCCAACCTCAACCTCGGCACCGAGGAGTCCCCGCGCCGCTTCGGCGAGAAGAACGCCGCCAAAGTCATCGCCGCCCTCGAAACCGCAAAATCCAAACCACTCCACCGCTGGCTCTTCGCCATGGGCATCCGTCAGTTAGGTGAGTCCGCGGCGAAGGAGCTTTCACGCCTCCACCGCACGCTGGGCGAAATCCCCTACTCGCCGATTCTAGCGGAACTCCTCCGCGACACCCGCGCCACGGCAAAGAAGCAAAACGAGCTCCTCGCGAAATACTCGGTCACCGGCGACGTCGGACCCGCAGTGGCGGAAACCATCGTCAGCTTTTTCAAATCGGAAGCCGGCCAACACGCCATCGCCCGATTCAACGAACTCGGCATCGATCCGCTTTCAGACAACTACCTCCCCATCGCCGCCGAGGCCGATCGATCCGCCCTGCCGCTCGTCGGCAAAACCTTCGTCATCACCGGCACCCTCAGCATCGACCGCGACGCGATGAAGGAGCTCATCGAATCCAAAGGCGGCAAGGTCAGCGGCTCCGTCTCGGCGAAAACCAGCTACGTCCTCGCCGGCGAAGGCGGCGGCTCCAAGCGCGACAAGGCTGAGAAACTCGGCGTCCCCATCCTCGACGAGGCGGCACTCCAAGCTTTGATCGAATCTTGACAATCCGCCGTTTCATCACAAATTTGTGACGTTATGAAGACAGCAACCGTCAGGGATTTACGCTACGATTTCCCAAAAATCGAAGCTTGGCTGGCTGGTGGCGAGGAAATCCTCATCACCAAGCATTCCAAACCCATCGCCCGGATTTCTTCGGAAATATCGGCGGAAAGGCCAATGCCGCCGCTGCCGGATTTTGCAGCCCGAAGGAAAGCCATCTGGGGTGATCGATTCTTCACCCAACAAGAGGTGGATGAAATGCGGGCGTTTGAAACTGGCGAACCATGACTCACTATGCCGACACGAGCTTTCTCTGCTCAATCTATCGAATTCAGGAACATTCCACCGTCGCCGATGTGATCCGTGAGTCCATGGACGAGCCACTGCATTTCACCAGCCTGCTGGAGTTTGAGTTTCTCCAAGCCATTGAACTCCAAATTTGGCTCCACTCGCGGGACAAAACCAAAGGCTACGCGCGGCGCGAGGCCGACCGCATGATCGCGGCTTGGGAAAGGGACATCGCCACCGGGATCAACCGCCTCGTTAGCTTCGACATGGATGCCGTGCTGCGCCACTCCCGCTCGCTCTCCGGCCAAACAGCCGCCAAGGGCGGCCACCGCACGCTCGACATCTTCCACGTGGCCACTGCGGTCCATCTCGGGGCGAGCCGGTTCCTGACATTCGACGCGCGCCAAAGGGCGCTCGCCATCCACGCCGGACTGGAAGTCCCGGAGTGATTCCGATGAATTCAAGCCGGATGAAATGGCTCTTACTTGCCTGTTTGTTGCTAACCGCGTGTCGGAAACCCGCGCCTCACCAACTAACCACCGCAGCCTATGTTTGGCAGTCGCCCGCTCGCCCCGAGGTCCAACAGGCGATGACCCGGGCCGCCGGCCTCGTCACCACCCTGCATGTCCGCGCGGCGGAGTTGCGCTGGACCGGCGACCGTTTCGAGACCGAACAGACACTCACACAACTCCCCTCGCCCGGCTGCGGACTGGTCGTGCGGATCGGTGCTTCCGCATCGCGACTGGAGTGGACGCCGGAGCAAATCAAGCCGGTGGCCAGGATTTTCCGCGAACTTTCGGCGCTCGGTCCCCGCGAAATCCAGTGCGACTATGACTGCCCGCAAAAGCGACTTGGCCGTTACCAAATCCTGCTGGATGCGCTGCAAGCGGCGGCTGGCAAAATCCCCGTTTTACCGACCGCCCTGCCCTCGTGGCTGGACGAACCGGATTTCAAAAAACTCATCGAAGGCCGCGGCGACTATGTGCTCCAAGTGCATTCCCTGCAACTGCCGAAGCGCACCGGAGATCCGGTCGTGATTTTTGATCCGGCCTCGGCGCGTGTGGCGGCGAAAAAGGCGTGCGCTTTGAAAGTGCCGTTCCGCATCGCGATGGCGACTTACGGCTGCGAAGTGCGTTTCGGATCGGATGGCCAAGTCACCGATGTCATCTCCGAGGATGTCGGAGACCCCACGACCGCTGTGCGGACATTCGCGCTCGCCGACCCGGTGGAAAGCGCGCGACTCGTCCGCGATTGGACGATCGCCCCGCCGGAAGGATTGACCGGAATCATCTGGTACCGCCTACCCGTCGAGGGCGACCGCCGGAACTGGCCATGGGAAACCTTCGAACTCGTCATCCGCGGCGAGGTCGATCCATCCACGCCCGATCTCGAAATTCCCCCCAGCACCGGCGCGAAGGATCTGTTCGTCATCAATCGCGGAAAATTCCCCTTGCTGCTGCCTGCGGAAATCAGCATCGAGCATCCCTTTGTCGCCGCGGACGGAGCCGGTGCCTACCGCTTGGAAGCGCAGGCCGGCGCAGTTCGTTTCATCCGCCGCGCCGACGTCTGGCCGTGGCTGGATCCCGGCAAAAAAATCCCTAGCGGATGGTTGCGGTTCCGCGAGGAACCTGCGCGTATTCAGTGGCACTTCAAACCATGAACCCGCGCGTTCTAACCGCCATTGCCGCTTGGACCGCCATCCTCATCCCCTCACAAGGCTGCGGTCCGTTTTTCCCCGACACCGTGCTCGACCGTCCCCAAGCAGCGCTGGACGTGCCGCCGGTTTCCTACCTGCACGGACTCTATGGGCTGAGCGGCAGGCCGCTACCCAAGGAAGAGGAGAATGCCGAACATTCTTTTCTCCGCCAAATCCCCCTGGAAGCGGCCGAACTTCGGGATTTCTGGCAAAAGGCCGGAGTGGATGCCGATGAGATCGACCGCCGAATCCGTCACTATGAATCCGTGCGCCAGACACTGCTAGCACCCATCATCGATGCGGGTGGAATGGATTTCCCCACTCACGGCGACGCGCCGCCCGCGCTCCCGGTCCGGCCGCTCGGAGCGGAGTATCCCGCCGACGTGGCCGACTACGTGGAGGCCGCCCGCCTGCACGCCTGCGGCAAAACCGCGGAGGCGCGGACGCTGTGGAAAACCATCCTCGTGCGCCCGCCCGCCGAGCGCAAATTGCGTGGCGCGTGGGCGGCATGGATGCTGGCGAAAACCTCCCCCGACATCACCGAAAATCTCGACTGGTATGCCCGTGTGGAAACAGAAATCGCAGCCGGCGCGACGGATGCGATCGGCTTGCGTGTTGCGGCCAAAGCCTGGCGGGCCGGAAAGATGGACAAGGATCCGCTCCAAGCTTTGCAGTTCTATCATGATGCCTTCGCGGGCGGCAAGGAAAGCGCCGCCATCGACATCCGGAGGGTTTCCCGCCAGCTGTTGGACACAGCCGACGCGGCGACCTTCACCACCGCCGCGGCAAATCCCTTGATCCGGCGGCTCATCAATCTGGCGCTGCACGCGTCGCTCGACGGACCACGGCAAATGGATATCGAGGCCGCTACCGTGGGTGCGCGTCAGTCACCGCCGGCCGAATGGCTTGCGGCGCTGGAAGCCCACGCTGCACTGCCCTTGGACGACGGGCCGCGCGTGGCTTGGGCTCTCTACTCCGCCGGGCGCTTCGACGAGTCGCGCAAATGGCTGGCGCTTTCCCACAAGGATGATCCGCTCGGCAGTTGGCTGCAGGCGAAGTTCGATCTCCGCGACGGCAATCTCGACGCCGCGAGCCAAAACCTAACCGCCGCAGTCAACGCAAAGTCAACGGACGCCGATTGGAATCCGCAGAACCCGTATCTCGAACAGCTGTGGTATGATGCCGTCGAGGAACGGCTGGGAGCGCATCAGGGAAGATTGTTAGCGGATGCCGGAATCGTCGCGCTGGCCCGCAAGGACTACCTCTCCGCGCTGGAATCGCTGCGGCACGGCGGCTACCGGGAGGACGCGACCTATCTCGCGGAGTCGGTCATTTCCACCGACGGCTTGATCAAACACGTCCGCAAGGTAGCCCCGGCCTGGTCCGTTCCACCCATCAAGAACGACACCATCGATCCATCCACCTGCCTGACGTCGAGCATCACTTTCTATCCGAATCCAATCGGCTTCGACAACCAACTCCGCTACCTGCTCGCCAGGCGGCTGGCCCGGGAGCAGCGGTTGAAGGAAACCCGCGAATTCATGCCGCCGGAATTGCTGCCGCTGCTCGACCAATACATCGCGCTGGACCGGGCCCGGCGCTCCGGGCGCTACTCCGGGGAGGCCGGGGCGGCGGTCGTCTGGCGGCAGGCACTCATTCACCGGCATTTCGGCGCGGAATTATTTTCGACCGATGGTGCGCCGGATGGCGGCGCGCGTGACTGGATGTTCAGCGCCACCGATTTTTCAAGCGCCCGCAAGTTTCAAAACGGCTGGTCGCGCGATTGGTCGCGGGACCAACTGTTTGCTGCGGCGGAAAAACCCGGCGACCAGGCGATCCCATCCGTCACCTCCGACGAGCTCCGCCGGGTGGCTTTGTATGCTGTCACCAGCACGCAGCGTTTCCACTATCGCTACGCTGCCGCCGATCTGGCGTGGGAAGCGGGCCGGATGCTTCCGAAAAACCATCCGCTGCTGCCGCGGCTCTACAACACCGCGGGGCAGTGGCTGTCCGCCCGCGATCCCGATGCCGCAGACCGATTCTATCAGGCAATCGTCCGGCGCTGCGCCAGCACACCCGAAGGTCAAGCCGCCGAAGCCAAGCGCTGGTTTCTCACGGATCTGGAGCCGCTGGGGGATTTGCCCGCACTGCCCGCTAAGTTCAAGGATCAGCCGACTCCATGACACGCCCGTCGAAAATGGGACACATTGCCCCCTTTTCCTTGCCCGCCTCCACCCTGCCGCGCACTCTCCGCGCGTGGCGGACGAACTGGAAGAAAACCCCATGAGTGAACTGCTTCGGGCGCTGGACGTGGCCGATTGCTCGGCCTTGCTTGCCGCCGCCGAGGACATCCACTACGCCGACCTTGCGAATCTTTACGAGAATCTCGACGACGAGAAACGCGACCTCCTCCTGAAAACCATCGGCCCGGAGCTGGCCACCGATCTCGTCGCCGAGCTCCCCTACCCGCTCATCGAGGGCGCGCTGGATCATTTCAAGCCCGCACAGCTTCGCGTGTTGCTCGGAAACCTCTCCGACGACGACCGCGTGGACGTTTTCCAAGTCGTCAGCAAGGAAGCTCAGGTCCGTTTTTTCAGCCTGCTAGGCCCGCGCGACAAGGAGCTCACCCGCAACCTGCTCAAATACGAGGAAGACACCGCCGGCGGCCGGATGACCACCCACGTCGGCCGGATCACCGCCGACATGACGGTGAAACAAGCCATCACCGTGCTCCGCCGCGACCGCGATGACGCGGAGACGCTGGCCCGGATTTTCGTGGTGGACGAGCAAGGTCGCCTCGTCGGAAAAGTCCGCCTCCGCGACCTCGCCTTCAGCACCTGGGACACGCCGGTCCACGACATCATGGAGGCGGCGGACGAGTATGTCCTCGCCTCCGCCGACCAGGAGGAAGCCGCGCGGACCTTGTCGAAATACGACCTCATCGTGCTGCCCGTGGTCGATGAATTCCACCACCTGTTAGGCGTCATCACTTACGACGACGCGTTGGAAATTCTCCAGGAAGAGTCCACCGAGGACATCGAAAAACTCTCCGGTATCGGCGGCGAGCAATCCGACGTTTCCTATCTGAACACCAGCGTCGCCCTGCAATTCCGCCGCCGCGTCTCGTGGCTCGTGGGGCT
>CAMDLP010000058.1 GCA_945901795.1 Akkermansia muciniphila
ACGCTGGGGTCAGTCCCAAATAACAGACACTGGAAGTCGATTCTCATCGAGCAGGATCGTCTTCACGGGCGAGTTTCAGGAATTCCACGGCGTCTTCGCGCTTCACGGTGGGGAAATGTTCCAGGAAGAGTTCCAGCGAGTCCCCGGCAGCCAGATCGTCGAGCAGGGTCTGCGCCATCACGCGGGTGTTACGGAAAACCAGCGTTCCTCCGAGGACGCGGGGATCATAATGGACAGGGCTGACCCTATTGATATGATGATATTGATGCGGAGAGTCTAGCAAGTGGCTCGATTTCCCGTCTCATGGTGGAATGTCGTTACGCTTCGGCGGCTTTGGCGATTTGGAGCAATTTCGCTTCTCCCAGATGCGGGGCGAGGATCTGGAGGCCGACGGGGAGGTTTTTCCCGCCGTCGAAATCGGTGCTGCCGCAGGGGATGGAAATGCCGGGGATGCTGGCGAGGTTGGCGGCGAGGGTGAAAATGTCGGAGAGGTATTCGTGGAGCGGATCGTCGGAAAAGCCGCCGATCTTCCGTGCCGGGCTGGGAGCGACCGGCGAGAGGATGGCATCGACTTGCTGGAACGCGTTCTCGAAATCGCGGCGGATGAGCGTGCGGACTTTCTGGGCGCGGCTGTAATACGCGTCGTAGTAACCGGACGAGAGGACGTAGGTGCCGAGGATGATCCGGCGCTTCACTTCGGGGCCGAAGCCTTCCTCGCGGGATTTTTTATAAAGATCGAGAATGTCGGCCGGGTTGGCGGCGCGATGGCCGTAGCGGATGCCGTCGAAGCGGGAAAGGTTCGACGAGGCTTCCGCCGGGGCGATGACGTAGTAGGTGGCGACGGCGTGCTCGGTGTGGGGCAGGGAAATTTCGACGATTTCCGCGCCTTGGGCGGCGAGTTTCTGGATGGCGGCCTCGACGTTTTTGCGGACGCCGGGGTCGATGCCTTCGCCGAAGTATTCCTTGGGAATGCCGAGTTTGAGGCCTTTGACGCCGTCGTTGAGGCTGGAGAGGTAATCGGGGACCGGGGCGTCGAGGCAGGTCGAGTCGAGCGGATCGCCGCCGGCGATGGCTTGGAGGATGAGCGCGGCGTCCTCGACGCTTTGCGTGAGCGGGCCGATCTGGTCGAGCGACGAGGCGAAGGCGACGAGTCCGTAGCGGGAAACACGGCCGTAGGAAGGTTTCAGGCCGACGACGCCGCAGTGCGAGGCGGGCTGGCGGATGGAGCCGCCGGTGTCGGAACCGAGCGCGGCGATGGCGGTGAGGTCAGCCACGGCGGCGGCGGAACCACCGGACGAACCGCCGGGAATGCGCGAGTGATCGTGGGGATTTCGCGTGGTCTGGAGCGCGGAGTTTTCGGTGGAGGAGCCCATCGCGAACTCGTCCTGGTTCATCCGGCCGAAGGGGATGGCCCCGGCGGCGCGGAGCTTGCGAATGACCGTGGCGTCGTAGGGCGAGATGAAATTTTCGAGGAATTTCGAGCCGCAGGTACAGGGCTGGCCGAGGACGTTGATGTTGTCCTTGATGGCGATGGGAATGCCGCCGAGGGGCAGGGAGAGGTCGGCGTTCGCGGCCTCGGCGAGGGCGGCTTCGAGATCATGGGAAAGGTAGGCGCCGGTTTGGCCGTCGCGGGCGGAAATGTCCCCGGCGAGTTTTCCGAGGATGGCGGCGGGCGTGGTTTCCCCGGCGAGGAGTTGCCGGCGGAGTTGGGTGATGGTCATTGGAGTAAACGCTGAAATTTTGAAATCTGAAATGCTGAAACAAGAAAGATCACGCGTCGGTGACGACTTTGGGGACGCGGATCTGGCCTTGGGCTTGGTCGGGTGCGTTCTGGAGCATCGCGGCTTGGGACAGGCTTTCGTGCGGCGTGTCATCGCGCATTTTCCCGAAAGCAGCACCCGCGTGGGCGGTCGGCTCGATGCCGGAAATGTCGAGTTTCGACAGGGCTTCGACTTGGCTCAGGATGGCTTCGAGCTGAGGCTGGAAAGTGGCGACCTCTTCGTCGGTGAGTTCGAGGCGGGCGAGATTGGCGACGTAGCGGACGTCGATGTGGCTGTGCGACATGGGCGGGAGCGTCTTGAAAGGACGCGCGTTTTCCAAGTGCCAAGTGCGGCCCGTGAAAAAGATGAGAAAGTTTTTAGAATTCTTTGAACGTTTATAAAACTTGAAGGTCTTATCCCCATGAAAGCAGCGAGCAATCGCTCTTTCATGTAAGGGTGTAACAGCATAGTTGTCTGCCGAATCCTACGGGTGTGGGAGTGGGTATGACGATTTGGCCGCCGGGGAAGGGACTCCCCGGCGGCTTTTTTTATGCCGGGAGGACGTCATCGTGCTACCATCGGCCATCGGGTTCTCAAGCGCACGATCCGATCATGAGATGCTGAAAACCAGCCGGTGAGGCGCGGCGACCCGATCCCCGAATGAAATTCCGACTCCCCACCCTTGCGCTCCCCGCAGCGCATTGCGGCCAATCCCCCCGCCGCGCTTGACATCGGTTTCATCATCTTCGGCGACCACGCGTGGACCGGTGAAACCTGTGGTCATGTTGTCGACCGCCTCGCGCGTCAGGTGTTGACGGGACGGGTCGCCCCGTCTGGAGTCTGGCGCTGGGTTTTCCCCGTTTTCGCAATCGTAACCATGAAGCTCTCGCTACTTGTCTTCCTCTTGTGTCTCCCGGGGCCGGCCTGGGCCGCACCGGCGAAACCCAACATCATCGTGATCATGGCCGACGATCTCGGCTATGGACTCTATCATCTGCCGGACGATCCCGCCGAGCAGAACGACGTTTCGCAAAAGCACCCCGCAGAACTCAAGCTGCTGCGGAACCGGATGGAACGAATCATCGCCGGCGGCCGCAGCCGTCCAGTTGTCAACCAACTATCGAACCCATGAAAAATTCCATCCCGATCGCCATCGCGGTTCTCGCCCCACTCTTCCTTTTCCTGCCAGCCCTCGCTGCCGAACGGCCGCCGAACGTCGTCTTCTTCCTCGTCGATGATCTTGGCCAGCGCGATCTTGGCTGCTACGGCGGCACCTTTTACGAAACGCCTAACATCGACAGCCTCGCCAAGGACGGCGCGAAATTCACCGACGCCTACGCGGCGTGTCCGGTATGCTCGCCGACACGCGCGAGCATCCTCACAGGCCAGTGGCCGCCGCGCACGGGCATCACCGACTACATCGGCGCGCCGATGACGCCGGAGCAGTGGAATCGCAACACGAAACTGCGGCCCGCGCCTTACGCCGACCGCCTCGCGCTCGACTCGCCCACGCTCGCGAAGGCGATGATGGGCGCGGGCTACGCGACGTTTTTTGCCGGCAAGTGGCACCTCGGTCCGAAGGGCTGGTGGCCGGAAAACCAGGGCTTCGACATCAACATGGGCGGCCATGCCGGCGGCGGCCCCTATGGCGGCAAGGGATACTTTTCTCCTTATAACAATCCGAGCCTGGCCGACGGACCTGCTGGAGAGCATCTACCCGACCGCCTCGCCAGCGAGACGGTGAAATTTATCGAGGCTAACAAGGATCAGCCGTTCTTCGCCTACTTCTCGTTCTACTCCGTCCACACGCCGCTGATGGCGCGCGAGGATTTACGTAAAAAATATGAACAGAAGCGGGCGAAACTCGGCCTCAAGGCAACGTGGGGCCGCGAGGGCGGGCGTGACGTGCGGCAGGTGCAGGAACACGCGGTTTATGCGGCGATGGTCGAGGCGATGGACCTCGCGGTGGGCAAGGTGCTGGCAAAGCTCGATGAGCTCGGCTTGCGCGAGAACACCATCGTCATCTTCACCAGTGACAACGGCGGACTCTCGACCAGCGAAGGCTCGCCCACCTCGAATCTCCCGCTGCGCGGCGGCAAGGGCTGGACGTATGAGGGTGGCATCCGCGAGCCGCTGGTCGTGCGCTGGCCCGCCGTGGCCAAGGCTGGCAGCGTGATCAGCACGCCGGTCAGCAGTCCGGATTTTTTCCCGACACTGCTAGATGCCGTCGGCGCGAAGCCAAAGCCAGATCAGATCCTGGACGGGGTGAGCCTGGTTCCGGTGCTCAAGGGCGGCAGCCTGCCGGAGCGCGCCTTGTTCTGGCACTACCCGCATTATGGAAATCAAGGCGGCGCGCCGAGCGCGGCCGTGCGGCGCGGCGATTTCAAGCTGATCGAGTGGTTTGAAGACGGGAAAATTGAGCTCTTCAAGCTGAGCGAGGACATCGGTGAACAGAACGACCTCGCCGCCAAACAGCCTGAGCGGGTAGCGGACCTCCGCGAGGAATTGCACGCCTGGCAGAAGGACGTCGGCGCGAAATGCCCCACTCCCAATCCGGTTTACAGCCCCGCCAAGCCCGACGGCCGCGGCGCGAGCTCATCTTCCAAGAAATCGAACACCCCAAAAACAAATCCGTGAAACACCGCTCACTTCTCCGCCTCGCCGCGGCGCTGGCCACGTCCGCCGGATTCCTTCACGCCGCCGAAGTGGGCAAGCCGAACATCATCATCCTCTACGCCGATGACATGGGTTACGGCGACCTCGGAGCGAACAACCCGGCCTCGAAGATCCCCACGCCACATCTGGACCGGCTCGCGGCGGAAGGCACGCGCTTCACCGACGGGCACAGCTCATCGGGCATCTGCACCCCTTCGCGCTACGCGATGCTAACAGGGCGACATCACTGGCGGGATTTCCATGGCATTGCCGGCCCGTTCGACGGTCCTGTCTTCAAGCCGGGCCAGTTGACGCTGCCGGCGATGTTGCGGCAACAGGGCTACGCGACGGCCTGCATCGGCAAGTGGCATCTCGGCATGGACTGGGAGGCCATCCGTAAGCCGGGCACGCCGAAGAAGTCCATCAAACACACCGATTTCGACTGGACCAAGCCGTTTCCCGGCGGCCCGCTGGATCACGGGTTCGATCATTATTTCGGCGACAACGTCATCAACTTCCCGCCCTACGCTTGGATCGAGGACGACCGCCTCGTCGCGGCTCCCGACATCACCTTGAAGAGCACGCCGAAGAACACCAAGGAGGGCGAATGGGAATGCCGTCCGGGTCCGGGTCGCTCGGACTGGGGCTTCTATCAGGTTCTGCCCACGCTCGCGAGCAAGGGCGTCGATTACATCCGCTCGCGCAAGGGCAAGGAGCAGCCGTTCTTCCTTTATTTCCCGCTGCCCTCGCCACACGCGCCCATCGTGCCGACGGATGAGTTCGACGGGAGGTCCAAGGCGGGCGCTTACGGCGATTATGTGGTCCAAACCGACGATGTCTGCGGTCGCTTGCTGACGGCCTTGCGCGAGAGCGGGATGGAGTCGAACACCATCGTGGTTTTCAGTTCGGACAACGGCCCGGAGAACTATGCCTACGCCCGCGACGAAAAATTTGACCATTGGTCCGCCGCGCCTTTCCGCGGCCTCAAGCGCGACATCTACGAGGGCGGTCATCACGTGCCATTCCTCATCAAATGGCCGGGTGTTACCAAGCCCGGAACGGTGACAGACGAGCTCATCTCGCAGGTGGATCTCATGGCCACGCTAGGCGCGTTGGTGGATTTCGACCTGCCGCGCGATGCGGCCGCGGATTCCCACGACTTCCTCACCTGGCTCAAGGGCGAAACCAAGACGCCGCCGCGTTCCGCGATCGTTCACAACACCAGCGCCAAGGACTACGCCATCCGCTCCGGCGACTGGCTGCTGGTGGACGCCAAGTCGGGCGCCGCGCGCCAGCCGACGCCCGCCTGGGTGAAGAAGCACAACCAGCCGCCGGACGACGACCAACCGGTGGAACTCTACAATCTGAAGGATGACATCGGCCAGCGGAACAACCTCGCCGCCAAGCATCCGGAAAAAGTATCCGAGCTGCAGGCTTTGATGAAGAAACTCCGCGACCAAGGCCATTCCGCACCCCGGCTCCACTGACATGATACCTCCCGCAAGACCCTCTGTAATTCTGCCGGCCGGACGCCGCCGGCTTGCGGTGTTAGCTGCTCTCGTTGCGGGGCTTGCTGGCGTTTCCGCCGCCGAGAGCAACCGTTTCAACGTGTTGTTCATCGCCGTCGACGACCTGCGCCCGGAACTTGGCTGCTACGGCGTGGACTATGCCCGGAGTCCTAACATCGACCGGCTGGCAGGGCAGGGGACGGTGTTCTCACGGCATTACGTCCAGGTGCCCACCTGTGGGGCGTCGCGTTACGCGATTTTGACCGGTCGGAGTCCGGCCAAATCCGGCGTCGTCAGTAGCAACGAAGCGCTTTACAACGGCCCGGCCGCGCTCGTGTCGGAATCGTTAGCCGGAGCCCAATCATTGCCCGAACAGTTCCGGCGCAGCGGTTACCGGACGGTTTGCATCGGTAAGGTCTCACACACGGCGGACGGCCGGGTGTTCACCTACAAAGGCACGGGCGACGGGCGGCCGGAGCTGCCTAACGCATGGGACGAGCTGGCCACGCCGTTCGGGTCTTGGGGGAGCGGTTGGGGGGCGTTCTTCGCCTATTCCGGCGGGCGGCATCGCGAGGACGGCCAAGGCCACCGCGACTTGATGGAATTCACCGCGGAGCGCGATGAGGACTTGCCCGACGGATTGATGGCGGAGCAGGCGGTCGGGCAATTGCAATCTCTCCAGAAGAGCGGGCAACGGTTCTTCTTGGGCTTGGGTTTTTTCAAACCCCACCTGCCGTTTGTCGCGACCAAGGGGGATTGGGAGGCCATGGAAAAGGTCAACGTGCGGTCCGCGCCCCATCCGGAAAAGCCAAGCTCGGACTACTGGCATAAAAGCAGCGAGTTTTTCGGTTATGAATCCACATTTTCGAAGAGCTCGCTATCCGCTGCGGACCAGTTGCAGGCGCGGCGCGCTTACCTCGCTTGTGTGCGCTACACGGACCGGCAGGTGGGTAAAGTGCTAGACGCGCTGGACAAGCTGGGTCTGGCCGAGTCCACCATTGTCGTCCTCTGGGGCGACCACGGCTGGCATCTTGGAGATTCGCAAATCTGGGGGAAGCACGTGCTGTTCGAACGCGCCGTGCGGTCGCCGCTGATCATCCGGGCACCCGGGATTTCGCGGGCGGCGAAGCCTTGTGACGCCCTGGTGGAAAGCACTGACATCTACCCGACCTTGATGGATCTCTGTCAGCCCGGCTTCACCCAAACGCAACATCCGCTGGACGGACTGAGCTTGCGCCCGTTGCTGGACGGTTCTTCCCGATCGATCCGGGAAACCGCCGTTAGCTATTGGAGGAAAGCCGTGACGGTCCGCGCGGATACCCATCGTTTGATCGCGACGCACGATGGCGGTGCCTGGTCGGGACAGGAACTTTATGACATGCGGCAGACCCCGGATCCGGTCGAGAATCTGGCAGCCAAACAGCCGGACCTGGTCAAACGCATGATCGACTTGGTGCCCGCGATTGCGGATGGCAAGCCGCGCGAGGCTCCCTGAGCCGGTCTCTCAACCCCATGGGAAACTGATAGTTTATGAAGCGCCCGTTATTCCTCTCGATCACCGTTGCGCTGGCGACGTCCTTCTGTGTCCGCGTCCCACATCGCCTTCGGCTCCATCCGGATGGAGCCGGTTTTCATGGTGCTGTCGCAAAGCGCGGTCACCGCGGTGGTGATCGCGATGGAGAGTGGAATTCCGGTCCAGGACGTGCGCTATGACGCGCTCAGGACGTGCCTCCTCGCCGACGGACAGCGCCTCAGCCTCAGCGACACCGCCGACAGTAAAACGAAGTGAGCCCCGGCGCGTCTTTTTTTCGCAAGATGCGTGTAATATGGATTGGTGACTGACCAGTATCAGCTACATCCTCCATGGTCCGGCAACGTTGTTAGTCTGGCCGGGGTCCTTCTCCATGTCGTAGAGCCCGGCCTGCTCCTTGCCGAAGCCGAGATCGCGGAAACGTTTCGCATTTTCCTCGGGTGCGATGAAAGGGCCGTGCGGGGCGTTGGTGGCGATGTAGGCGAAGAAGGGCTGCGGCTTGTCGGCCTTGGCTTTGGAGTGGATCCAGTCGAGCGCGGCGGTGAAGAAGACATCGGTGCAGAAGCCCTCGGTCTTCTTGAAGACGCCGTTGTGGCGGGCTGTGGGGGCGGCAGGCGGATCAAGTGAGGGCGGGTTTTCTAACCAACGGCCTTCAGCCAGGTGTGCGCCATCAGGGCGGTGCAGGAAGTCGAGGGATGCACGCCGTCACCGGCCCAATGGTCGGGTAGCTGACTTTGAGAAAAGATACAAAACGCCCCGTCACGGGAAGGCTTGAGTTTGAAAATGATCGGAAGCACCCGCCAAGGATCACCTCCACCACGTCGATGTTCGCCGCCCTGCCGCGATGGCGGGCTTAGAGTTTGTCGGACTTTATCATCTTCGATTCTCCGTTGACGCGGATCTTCACCTCTGAGGGCTGTTGTGAGCGGATGCGGTAGTGGCTGACGACGACCGCCACCACGTTGTCACCGGGCTTGAGATACTTGCTGATGTCTTGCCGGAATTCGGCATTTCCCAAGGCCTGCCAGCCGGCAAATTCACCGACCTGTTGTCCATTGACGTGGACGTAGCCGTTCATGTCGGCCTGCGTGATCCGCAGAACACCCAACTTTCCGACCTGCTCCGCGGTGAGTTGAAGGTGATGTCGCAGGACGGCATATTCCTTGTCCTGCAGGTCGTAACCGCCTCGGATGACGATGCCTCGACCTCCCAAGTATTGAAAAGAATCTGCATGGATCTCAGGGAGCTGGCAGCAATACAACTCCGGCGCGCAGGAAAACCCGAGGCATCGCGCCTGACGCCGTGGCAACGGTGGTGGCGAAACCCCATGTCGTGGAGCCTGCGATTCCGGCGAAGGGCTGGGCGGTTAGATCGAGGAAGACGCCTGCGGCGATTTCAATGTAATAGAGTGTGCCGTTGGCAAGGGCAGTTGGCAGCGCGCTGGTGGCGGACTTGGAAGTCACGGTGACCGCTGATGAAGAGACGGCGATCATGGAAACCATTTGGTTGTTCAACTTTTCCTTGATGACGATGTTGCCCGTTCCCTTCTGGATTGCCTGCGGGAAGGTGTTCGCTCATGCGTAGTGCTGATCGAGGGATTTTTCGATGCACTCCCGGAGAGCGATTCGGATGCGCATCAAGGCGACCCGGAGGGCCGAGGGGTTTTTGCCGGTCTGGCGGGCTGCGCTTTCGTCCGTGTCTTGCGTGGAATGAGTTCGAAACATCCACTTAGATAGTGCCTGCAAACATCAAACGTTACAAAACTATAAGCCGCTTCTGCGGTTCTTGGCGCTTGGGAAACGCACTCTTTGCCGTGAAAGCGCCACTTCCCGTTTTCCAATCCAAGCTCAGCGGCGATCCCGCCGTCGCCGCCGAATACTATCAAAAGGCTGGCCCCGGATTCAAAGAGAAGCTCGACGCCTTGTTCGAGTGAGATCGCGGTGATGGGCTGTTATTCGGCGGCTTTACGGGCGCTGGCGTAGTGCCGCTTCAACCCCTCGGCGAGCGCGTCGGCGTATTCGCGGAAGATGGAGGGCTGGAGTTTTCCGGAAATTTCGCGGAGTCCGTCGAAGTCGCCGGCCTGGATGCGGGCGTGGTCGATGGTGGAATTCATGACGTACGGTTCCATGAAAATAACGGGGCAGTCGTAGAGGCGGTTGGCGAGCAGGTTCCGGACCCAGAGGTAGGGCTGGTTGGCGACGGGACGGACGTTTTTGGATTCCAGCGGATAGGCGTAGGCGGGCAGGCCGCTGATTTCGGCGAAGGTTCCGGCGACGGTGGAGCCGACGAGGACTTCTTCCTGATGGGTGCGCTGGAGGAGTTTTTTGAGGAGGGCAAAACGTTGGTCGGCGAGCATGATTTCCTCATCGTTGTAAGCGCCGTTGAGGAGGAGGTGGAGGTGGGTGCGGTCGATGAGGGTGGGGGAGTTAGGGTTGCCCCAGGCTTCGGCGTTGAAATGGAGGCAGAGGACGAGGTCGGGCTTGAGCGTGCGGTTGACGAGGTCGGCGCGGGCGCGGATCTCGGCGGTGCGGTAGAAGAGCCGCTCGGCGAGTTTTTGCGGGGACTGTGTCGCGGAGTCCGTGGCAAGGGCTAACAGGGCGTCCGGGCGGATCGGGGTGACGGGTTCGGTTTTTTCGCGGACGAGGGAAACGGTCGCGCCGAGGGCTGCGAGGCGGGGTTTGAGGAGGTTCGCGACGCGGAGGGTCATATCGCCTTCCTGCACGGAGGTGCCGCCCTCGGCGACGAACCAGCGTTCCTCCAATTTCGCCCACGCACCGCCGATGTGGCCGGGGTCGATGGCGATGCGGAGGCCGGCGAGCGGCATTTCCGGAGCGGCGGGCGGGAGTTCGCTCGCGGTCCGCCAATGGCGGGGAGCGGTGGATTCGGCAGGGGAGAAGCGGAGGTGGAAAATTTCATCGGTGGGGGAGTTGCCGGTTTGGATGCGGGCCTCGGTGTCGTCGATTTCGATACACGTTTTCCAAGCCTCGCCCGTGGTGAAAACGGTGGTGAGCAGCCGCTCGAATTCCTCGCGGCTGATGGTGTTCTGGTAGGTTTCCAGCGCGCTCCAGTCGGGCGGGGAGGCGAGCATCGAGAGTGCTGGGGGAGGCGGCGCGGGTTTTGGCGGTTGGTGGATGTCCTTTCGGAGTTCCCAACGGGATGGATTTTCAGGCCGGAAAAGCACGGGCACACAGACGATCCATGCGAGGCCGAGAAGGATCAGCAGCGGGAAGTTGCGTTTGAAGAATGGAGACATTCAGGAAATTGGATTGTCGGGGATGGGGGGAATGTGGAGTTTTCCCCGGGAGCGGAAGAGTTCAAGCCGCCCATTCAAATTTATGCCAGCGATTCGTATTTTATTTCTCGGTGACGTGGTGGGCGAGCCTGGACGCAAGGCGGTCATCGAGCAACTGCCGCTCCTTAAACAGTCGGAGGGCTTGGATTTTTGCATCGTTAACGGGGAAAATTCGGCGGGAGGGAAGGGGATCACTCCGAAGATCGCCATCGACCTACTCAGGGCCGGCGCGGCGGTGATCACGACCGGCGACCATGTGTGGGACCAGCAGGAAATCGTCGATTATTTCCCGACGGAGCCACGATTGCTGCGCCCGCTGAACTACCCGGAAGGCACGCCGGGCGCTGGCAGCGTGGTTTTGGAGACGGCGAAGGGACGGGTCGGGGTGATCCAGGTGCAGGGCCGTTCGTTCATTCAGCCGCCTCTGGAGAACCCTTATCTCGCGGTGGAAAAAGAAGCCGAGCGGCTTCGCGCGGATGGAGTGGCGGTCATCGTCGTGGATTTCCACGCGGAGACGACCAGCGAGAAAATCGCGATGGGGCGCATGCTCGACGGCAAGGTTTCGCTGGTCGTCGGCACCCACACCCACGTGCAAACTGCGGATGAGAACATTTTCCCAGGCGGCACCGGCTATCTCACAGACGCCGGCATGTGCGGTCCCGAGGAGTCCGTGCTCGGACGCAGCATCGAATCCGTCGTCTGGCGCTTCAAGTCGGGAATGCCCACGCGTTTCCCGATCGCGAAAGGTCCGGTGCGGTTATGCGGCGTGATCGTCGAGGTGGATTCGGAAACCGGCACCTGTCTGGCCATCCGCAGGCTGTCGAAGATGGTGCCGGAAGCGCCTGTTTCCGCTTCGTGATCCTTACGTTTTCAGGGGATTCGGATAAATCTTCTTTTCATCGAGATTTTTTTTGACAGAGTGATCGGCTTTGCTAAGGTCCCGCCGCTCTTCCCCACAACAAGTCAGGGGCGCCGCGTCTAGTCTCGCATATTTGAGATCGGCCGCGGTCTTTTTGTCGGGTCCAAGGGAGAGCGACACATATCAGTCTGCTCGCGTAGCTCAGGGGTAGAGCGCATCCTTGGTAAGGATGAGGTCGGGGGTTCGAATCCCCCTGCGAGCTCCAGGGCGTCCACGAAAAAATCTCAACAGTCTCACGAAGAACAACAACCACCATGGCTAAAGAATCATTCCAGCGCAACAAGCCGCACGTTAACATCGGAACCATCGGTCACGTCGACCACGGCAAAACCACCCTCACCGCAGCGATCACTAACACGCTTGCTGATCAAGGCCTTGCCCAAAAGAAGAGTTACGCCGATATCGACGCAGCTCCAGAAGAACGTGAGCGCGGTATTACCATCAACACCGCCCACGTGGAATACGAAACCCTCAAGCGCCACTATGCACACGTGGACTGCCCCGGTCACGCCGACTATGTGAAAAATATGATCACCGGTGCTGCCCAAATGGACGGCGGTATCCTCGTTGTTTCCGCTGCCGACGGCCCGATGCCACAGACCCGCGAGCACATCCTGCTTGCTCGTCAGGTCGGCGTTCCCGCTCTCGTGGTTTTCATGAACAAGGTTGACCTTGTAGATGATGCCGAGCTCCTCGAACTCGTCGAAATGGAAGTCCGCGACCTCCTCTCGATGTATGAATTCCCGGGCGACGACATTCCGATCGTGATGGGTTCCGCCAAGCTCGCCCTTGATGGCGATGAAGCACAAAAGGCGAACATCATGAAACTCATGGACGCCGTGGATTCCTACATCCCCGAGCCTGAGCGTCCGATTGACAAAACTTTCCTCATGCCGATCGAAGACGTGTTCTCGATTGAAGGTCGTGGAACGGTTTGCACCGGCCGGATCGAGCGCGGTATCGTCAAGAAGATGGAAGAAGTCGAAATCGTCGGTCTTCGTGACACTCAAAAAACGACTGTTACCGACATCGAAATGTTCCGCAAGCTGCTCGATGAAGGTCGCGCCGGTGATAACGTCGGTCTCCTCGTTCGTGGTCTCAAAAAAGACCAAGTCGAGCGTGGCCAAGTCATCGCCAAGGTCGGCACCGTCAAGGGCCACACGATCTTCAAGTCCGAGATCTACGTTCTTTCGAAAGAAGAAGGCGGCCGCCACACCCCGTTCTTCTCGAACTATCGTCCTCAGTTCTATTTCCGCACCACCGACGTGACTGGCAGCATCAAGCTTCCAGAAGGCGTCGAAATGGTGATGCCTGGTGACAACATCAACCTCGAAGTTGAACTCATCACCCCGATCGCCATGGAGCCAACCATGCGCTTCGCAATCCGCGAAGGTGGCCGTACCGTCGGTGCCGGCCGCGTGGGTGAAATCATCAAGTAAATCTTAGCAGCGAGGCTTCCCACGGCCAGTCCGCGGGAATGCTCGGCCCCAGGGCATCCCGCCTCGAAAGCGGGATGCCCTTTGGTCGCCTCAAAACGTCAGTAGTTCAATTGGTAGAGCGTCGGTCTCCAAAACCGAATGTTGTGGGTTCGAGTCCCTCCTGGCGTGCCACTTTCCATCTCAGTTTCCAGTCAACCGACATCATGTTTTCGAAAATCTCAAATTTCCTCGGCGAAGTAAAAGGCGAACTCCACAAAGCGAGCTGGCCTTGGGAGTCCGACCCGAAAATCAAAGGACTGAAAAAATACAAGGAGCTCGTTGACTCAACCGTCGTCGTTCTGATCGCAATGATCCTGCTCGCAGGTTTCGTGCAGTTCTGGGACTTCTTCCACGTCCAGATCGTCGGATTCTTCCACGTCCTGACCGAATATCTATTCTCCCGTTTCGGAGGCTGATTTTTTAGCTTTTTCGTTCCAATCCATCTCCGACCGACCCGTCATGTCAGAAACCAAACCATTCCGCGACCAGTGGTACGTTGTCCAAGTCCTCTCCGGCCAGGAAGGCAAAGTCCGTGACCGCATCGCCCGCACCGCCGAGGCCGAGGGCATGACCGAATACATCCGCGAGGTGCTTGTGCCCGTGGAAATGGTCTCTGAGATCCGCCGCGGCAAGAAGACCGAGACCAAGAAGAAATTCTTCCCCGGCTACATCATCGTCAACATGAACCTCGCCACCGAGGACAACCAACTCGTCGAGAAGACCTGGTTTTTCATCAAGGAAATGGACGGCGTGATCGGCTTCGCCGGCACCAAGGACCGTCCGGCGCCGATGCGTCCCCGCGAAGTCGAGGCGATGCTCTCGCAAATCAAGGAGCGCGAGCAAAGCGTTCGCCCCGCGATCAGTTTCGAGGTCGGCGACACCGTCAAGGTGGCCGACGGACCGTTCCAAAGTCAGAACGGCGTTGTCGAGGAAATCGACCCGGAACGTGGCAAGCTCCGCGTCTCGGTCACGATCTTCGGGCGCAGCACTCCGGTCGAACTCGAATATTGGCAGGTCGAAAGAGAATAAATTTTTCTGGACCTGCACTCGCAAATATACAACCACCCCTCTCCCGCAAGTTTAACCGCACAATTTTATGGCCAAGGAAGTCGTCAAACTCATCAAGCTCCAGATCAAAGCCGGAGCCGCCAATCCATCACCTCCAGTGGGCCCCGCGCTCGGTCAGGCCGGTGTCAACATCATGGCGTTCTGTAAGGAATTCAACGCGAACACGCAGTCCCAAGTGGGCGACGTGCTCCCTGTCGTGATTTCCGTTTACAAGGACAAGTCATTCTCCTTCATCACCAAAAAGCCACCTGCCGGCAACCTTCTCAAGAAGATCGCAGGCCTCGCTTCCGGCTCGAAAGAGGCGAACAAGATCAAGGTCGGCAAGATCACCAAGGCCCAGCTCATGGAGGTCGTGAAGATCAAGATGCCCGACCTCAATACCAAGGACCCCGAAGCCGCCTGCCGCATCCTCGCCGGCACCGCCCGCCAAATGGGCCTCGAAATCGAAGGTTACTAAATCAAGGAGCGTTGGCGTCTCGCCAACGAGTCTTTTTCTCAAATTCTCAGCCGAGGGACTCACCTCCCGAAGCACCCGCAGGAGGGAAACGCAATCCGCAATTTCCGCCCGAACTGCAACCAACTAACAAAATGGCCAAACACCGCAGCAAACGCTACAAAAAAGCAGTCGCACTTGTCGAAGCAGGCAAGAGCTACTCGCTCACCGATGCAATCAGCACCGTGAAGGGATTCCCGGCGCCGAAGTTCACTCCCACCGTCACCCTCTCGTTCCACCTCGGCGTGGATCCACGGAAGAGCGACCAAATGGTCCGTGGTTCTGTCTCTCTGCCGCACGGCACTGGCAGAAACGTCCGCGTCGTCGTCTTCGCCCAAGGCGCAGCTGCCGAGGCCGCAATCGCCGCAGGTGCTGAGCACGTCGGTTACGAAGATCTCATCAAGCGCGTCCAAGAAGGTTTCACCGATTTCGATTCCGCGATCGCCACTCCTGACGCCATGGCCGAAGTTCGGAAAATCGCCCGGGTCCTCGGACCTCGCGGCCTGATGCCGAACCCGAAGACCGGCACCGTCACCGACGACACCGCCAAGGCGGTTCGCGAAGTGAAGGCCGGCCGCGTGGATTTCAAGCTCGACAAAAACGGCAACGTTTCGGGTTCCATCGGCAAGTCCTCTTTCGAACCTTCCCAGCTTGAGGAAAACGCCCGCGCCTTCGTCGACAGCGTCGTCCGCGCCAAACCCGCCTCCGCCAAGGGCAACTACATCCAAGCAGTGACTCTCGCCGCTTCGATGCTCCCTGGCATTCCTCTGGAAGCCGCCACCTACAGCAAAGCGTCCGCTTAATCCACAGACCGCCAACGCATATGAATCCAGATAAGAAAATCATCATCAACGGCCTGTTGGATCGCGTCAACGCGTCTCCTTACCTGATCGTCATCGATTACACCGGCCTCACCGTGCAACAATTCACGGAACTCCGCAATCGTCTCGGCGCAGGTGGTGCTAACTGCACCGTCGCCAAAAACACCTACATGCGCAAGGCTCTCGCCGAAGCAGGTATGCCTGACATCGGCGCCGACCTCACCGGTCAAATGGCTTATGTTATGGGCGAGGCCGAAGTGTTCTCCGCCGCGAAGGTTATCAAGAATTTCGAAAAGGAATTCAAGAAGCCCGAGATGAAGGTGGGTATCCTCGGCAATGCGATCCTCGATGCCCAAGCGCTCCAGTCCATCGCCGACATCCCGTCCCGCGAAGCGGTGCTTTCCCAACTTCTCGCAACGATCCTCGAGCCTGCTACCCGCATCGCCCGCGTCGTCAAAGCGAAATTCAATCCAGACGGCGACGACTCGGCCGACGAAGCTCCCGCAGCGGTTGTTGCGGAAGTGGAAGCGGAAGCTCCCGCCGCCGAAGTGGCAGAAGTGGCCGCCGAAGCTCCCGCAGCTGAAGCCGAAACCCCCGCTGCTGAATAACAAACAATCTGAAGTGATGGTGGCGGCGGCTCCCGTTCGTCACCTGAACCCATAATGGTTCCTCGTCGGAGCAACGGCTGTTGTTCTGAAATCTCCGGAGGCTCTGGAGGCGACGATACCGAACAAGGAGAATAAAAAAATGGCTAATATTGACACACTCGTAGAAGAACTCGGCAAGCTCACCGTTTTGGAAGCTGTCGCACTCGTTAAACAACTCGAAGAACATTGGGGCGTTTCCGCTGCCGCACCTGTCGGCGTCGCCGGTCCAGCTGCTGTTGCTGAAGCTGTCGAAGAGAAGACTGAATTCGACGTCGTCCTCACGGATTGCGGCGCTAACAAGATTGCCGTCATCAAGGCAGTCCGCGAAGTCGCTCCCGGCCTTGGTCTTGCAGACGCGAAGAAGCTCGTCGAGAGCGCTCCTGCAAAAATCCTCGAAGGTGTCGCCAAAGACGCCGCCGAGACCGCCAAGAAGAAGCTCGAAGAGGCTGGTGCCAAAATCGAACTCAAGTAACATCTTTCAGACTACTCCCGGGGCAGAGAAATCTGCTCCGGGATTTTCTGTCGAAACCGGCGGGAGACTCTAAACACTGAACCAGGTTTTCCCGCCGATTCCGACAAAACTTTCCAACGCTTGATCCACCCTGCCTGAGACCGTTCGCGGCTCGGGCTCAATTTGTAAGAAGAATACCACTAAACGCCATGGCTGAACGTCTCTATTTCGGGAAATTCGAAGAAGTCATCGAGCCGCCTAACCTCATTGAGGTTCAGAGTCGGTCCTACGATGAATTCCTTCAGAAGGAAGTGCTCCCCAGCGAGCGAGCAGATGCGGGTCTCCAAGCGGTTTTCCGCGAGGT
>CAMDLP010000059.1 GCA_945901795.1 Akkermansia muciniphila
GGAGGAACAAGGAGTTCCCGATCTGAGAGCCATCTGGATCAAACTTCACTACGGGCCTGATGCCCGAGTCTGATTGGAACCGCCCTGTACGGAGCCGTATGCAGGGTGGTGTGGGACCGGGGAGCTAATTACTCCCCGGGACCCGATTCTGCTTGGGTTTTCTCTGCGAAGGCCGTCATATCCAAGATTCGTTTTGTCTCGTCCTTGCCGTCGATCTTGAACTTCCCACCATCTGCGAGAAAAGTCTCCACCTTCGACAAACTCTCTCCCAAATCCTCGCCAGCGATTGATATCTTATTCCACTTCTTTAGTTGAGCTAGAAGCGGGGATCCATCGTGGTAATAGATTGACCATTCCTCGATCTTCTTTTCAGTCGAATACTTCCCCCGCACCTCGATAATCTCAAAGCCTCTTCCCGTGCCTTCAAGAATGACGACTACCTGCCGATCAGGATCTGCTTCGAAATCTGTTGATTCGATACGATAGCCAAGAGGCCCGAACTTTAGGTTCTTCAAATCGATCTTAATTTCTGGTGGCTGTTCCTTCCAAGCGTCGGGGATTCTCGGTTCGACACTATTAGGAAGCTCTGGCTCCTGAGCATGAACAACGCACATGAGGATGAAGGATGCGTGTATAAGTCTTTTCATTTCTTGCAGAACAGTGGTGTTGAACGACTGGTCGGGTTTGCAGGGTGTTACACGACCGGTCGGTGATCAGGGTCAAAAGCGACCCGGAAATGCAGACTTCGGCCACCGGCGCTTTTGCAGTCCGTTTTCATGGGCAAGCTTCTACCAACACAATGGTGCGACTCCAAGCACATTTAACAGGCGGACCGTTGACACCGCTCCCCGGTCGCCATGAAAGCACTCAAATACCTCAGCTTCGTCGGAAAAATCGCCGGACTCGTCTCTGCTCTGAACGTCATCCCATTCGTGGATCCCAAGATCGGCGTGATCGTTTTCGCCGCTGCCTCCCTGCTCAAGGACGCGGTGAATCGGATCGGAGACCTGCTTGATGACGGCAAACAAAATGCCAGCTTCAACGGCTGATCGAGAAACCATTTTTCGTGCGTCACAAATCCGGGGTAGGGAAACTTTCTTTCCAGCCCCGAATTTTGCGTTTATCCCCGCGTAGGAGCACGTTCCAGCCGCACAGGGGATGGCAATATGACCGGCCACCACAAAACCATTCCGCGTCCGTTAGTCCTCGTTGGCGCGCGGATTGAACGGCCGTTCACTGTGGTAGCGTCACGGTCCGGGTCCTGCGGTCATATTGAATCGTGTTCTCCCACTGGCCATCCTTGGGCAGAATCCCGAACCATTCGTCGGCTTGTTCCTCGGTGGCCAATTCACGGTAGTCCCTGAAGATAATCGATGGTGAGTTGCCAGCTTCGAGGGCGACTTGGTCCGCGCTTTTCACCTTGGCGATCCGGTAGGTGATGAACGAGTGCCTGAGCACGTTGCGCGGCCATTCGATCCCCAAGGCCCGGGCAAGCGCGGTGGCCTCTTTGATGAACTCGCCCGATGCGATGACGCGGCCCTTCCTGCTCAAAGGCTGGAGCCACGCTGCGAGGTTCTCGGTGATGGGCACGAGCCGGCGTGATGCTGTCTTGGCTTGGCCTGCACGGATTTCGATCAGGCCGCGCTCCAGATTTACAGCCGACCAATCGAGACGGACAAGCTCGGCAGCACGGATCCCGGCGAAGGCGCTGATCGAAAGCAGCGGGATCAAATGGATGGGTGCGGCATGAATGATCCGGCGGAACTCGTCCGGCTGGAAAATCTCGTTCTCGCTGTCCGCCACTTTCACTTTGCGGAGTTGGCTTGGAGCGATGGGTTTGCCGGCGGGCAGGTAGTTCTGCTCCAACGCGTAGGAGAACAGCAGGTTCACATAGATGAGCATCGAGTTTCTTGAACTCGGAGCCACATTCAGACTCCTCAGCCAAGCATCGATGTCCGACGAGGTGACGTCGAGGATTTCACCGGGATGTGCGGCTGCAAAGCGGTTGAGCACTGATCGGATCTGGGCAATGTGGCGGGTGCTTGATCCGTCCTGTGTCTTGGAGGCGATCAGTTGCGCCACGACCTCGGGAACTGTGGCACGTCGGGTGAGGTTACCGAAATGTTTGGAGTATTCGCTGGCCATCGCTGCGAGGGATTCCGAACCCGCGATCTTTCTGGCCCGTAGATAATCCTCAACCACGGCAACCAACGGCATCCCGGCCTCATCCGTCATTTTGCGCGCAGTGAGATAGGCTTCCCGGTCGTGGGGCTTGAGGTCGGTCATGTGCTGCATGCCACTTTGAATCCGCTGCGCCACGAGCAGGGCCTCTTTCTTTGCATCGTCCAACGAGCTGAAAACCTGCCGGAGCCGTTTGCCTTCACGGTAGTAGGCGATCGTGAAACGCTGCCTGCCACCGGAGTCCATCCGGTAAACTGGAACCGTCGCCGAACCGAATTTCACAACACATTCGGGACCACGCTTTTTCCTCCTTCTGGAACGTCCTGACTTGGAGGGGATTGCAGATCCAGAACCCGCGTTTGTCACCAATTTGTCACCACCCGTATTCATGACCGGGTGGGGGTGTCAATTTGGGCCTCTTTTTCAGAGGCCAACCCATTGATTTTGAATGGGATGTAAAAAATACACCCGAAGGGACTCGAACCCCTAACCTTCTGATTCGTAGTCAGACGCTCTATCCAATTGAGCTACGGGTGCCTTGCGGCGTGCGCGGGGCGGAAAGAAGCCGATTTTTCCCGCGGCTGTCAAGAATTTCGGCATGAATATTTCCCGGGAGTCCGCGACTCCACGTGATTCGCCCGCCTTGACGGGGGAGGCGGGCGAAAAACAAGGCGTTGCTAAAATGAGGATTGCGGGAGCAGGTGCTTGGATTGGTAGAATCCGGGGGTGAAGCAGGAGCGTAAAAAATCGACGGCGGGCAAGTGGGTGAGGGTGTGGACGCCGTTCCTCTGGATCATCGCGGCCGGCGCGCTGGCGCATTTGTGGTGTTTGGGGTCGCAGTTTTTCCTCGATGATTTCCCGGCGATCCAGGACAGCGACAATGTCCTGACGGGGGATTTGACGGGAACCAGTTGGAATGCATGGACCTGTCTTGGCTATATCATTCAATACCGGCTGTTTGGGATGTCGCCGGTGGGGCTCCATGCGGTGAACTGGATGCTGCACACCGCCGTGGCTTGTGTGTTGTTCGGCTTCGGGCGGGATTTCCTGCGCGGCCGCGGGCCGGCGGGCGTGGCGTTGTTCGGGGCCCTGTTGTTCGCGGTGCATCCGCTGGCGAGTGAGATTCCGAATTACGCGCGCAGTCAGGACCTGGCGTGGGTGACGCTTTTTTCGCTGTTGGCGGCTTGGGCGGTGCTGGGATTTCTGAGGGAAGGCGGCTGGTGGAAACTGGCGGGCTGCATGGTTTTCGTCCTTGGCGCGACGTTTTCCAAAGGGCCGGGATTGTTTCATGCACTGATGCCTGTCGGCGCGGTGGCGCTGGTGTTTTTCCAGCCAAAACATGTCAGCCTGATCCGGAAATATCCGTGGCAGAGTGCTGGAATCCTCGTGGTCGCCCTCGAATTTCTGTGGGTGGTGGGACGTTTGGACATGCGACTGGACTCGCTTCACCAGTGGACGGAATCGCGGTTCATCGGCCATGCATACACGCTGTCGAGGGTGTTCTGGGAATTCGGCTGGCGCAGCGTGATCCCGGTGGGATTGAGCGCGGACCACCACATCGCGGAGACGCTGGTCCCGCCGGGATCGCCGTTTTGGAACATCCCGGACAAGGGTGCGATGCTGGCGGCGGCGGGTTTCCTGGCCTTCGCGGCCTTCAGCGTGGTGCTCGCGTGGCGGAAATCGACGCGGTTGTTTGGCGTTTGTTTGTTTTTGTATGTCGCGACGATTCTCTTCCGGGTTTTCTACGCGATCCCGGAGTTCATGCCGGAATACCGGATCTATCCGGGGCTGCCGTGGTTTTGTCTCGGCGCGGCCATCGTCCTCGCGGCCGCTTGGCGGGCGGTCTGCGGCGGGATTTCCCCGCGCCTGCCGGCGGCGCTGCTGTTGGGGATTTTCGTGCTGCTCTCGGCGAAGCGCTCGTTTCTGTGGCACGATCTGGACCGGCTGATGGCGGACGTGCTGGAGCAATACCCAACGCAGGCCCGCGCCTTGTGGGAGTTGGACAAGCGGGACATTGCCAGGGAAAACTGGCAGGCGGTGATCGATCGGCAACGCAATGCGTGGCCGGAAGTAGCAGCTAGATTTCATGCGAAGAACCGGCTGCTCGCCCCGGAGCGGGAACTGCCGACCGGTCATTTCGCGCTGGCGGAAGTCGCGTGCGCCGGGCGCTACGCCATCGCCCTTGCCCATCAGGAAAGCCCGGCCATCGGCCTGCGGGAGATCAACCGTCTGGAAGCCTACATGAAGCGCCTCGGTCTCGATCCGAAGGCGCACGCGATTCACTGGAACTACTTTTCCCGCGACAAGGGACTCGTCTTGGAGCTCGCCGGAAATTACGAGGCCGCCGCCGAATGCTTGCGCGAGGAGGGCATCACCGGTCCCCGCAAGCGTGACCTCGAGCGCGTTGAGAAAAAGCTCGCGGCACTCAAGCCAGATTCGTGAACACCGCCTGCACGTCGTCGTCGTCCTCGATCTTGTCCAACAGGTTTTCCACTTCCTCCATCTGCTCCTCGGTGAGCTCGACGGGCTGGGTGGGCAGGCGCTGGAGGCTGCATTTCGTCGGGACGATGCCGGCCGCCTCGACCGCGTGGCTCAGGCTGGCGAAGGCGCTGAATTCGCCGATCACCGAGACGACGCCATCATCCACCGAGAGTTCTTCGAGTCCGGCGTCGATAAGTTCGAGTTCGAGCTCTTCGAGATCGCGGCCCGCGGGCACGGGGAACTCGATGACCGACTTGCGGGTGAACATGAAATCGAGCTGGCCGGCATTCACGAGCTGGCCGCCGTTTTTGTTGAAGATGATCTTGAGGTTGCCGATGGTGCGGTTAGAATTGTCGGTGGCGCACTCGACGATGAAGAGCGATCCGTGCGGGCCTTTGCCCTCATAGGTGACTTCCGTGATGTCGGCGGCGTCCTTGCCGGCGGCGCGTTTGATGGCGTTCTCGATGTTTTCCTTCGAGAGGTTCTGGGCCTTCGCGTTGTTGATAGCCACTCGCAGCGTCGCGTTGGATTCCGGGTCCGGGCCACCGCTTTTGGCGGCCATGGTGATGGATTTGGCCAGCTTCGGGAAAACTTTGGACATCGTGGCCCAACGCGATTCCTTAGCCCGGCGGCGGCATTCGAAGTGTCTTCCCATGGTTTTCGGTCGGTTAAAGGTTGGCCGGTGAGGCACCGGGGCGGAGATCTAAGCAGGCGGGCGGTGAGATGCAAGTGAAGTGCTCTGCCCCAGCGCCTCGAAGCCGCAGAACAGCTTGGAGCCGATAGGCGGTTTGGCGGGGAGCGGCAGGTCGTGGTCGAGGTGGCGGCGGCAGATTTTCTGGAAGTCGTCCGGGGTTTTCATCCGGCGCATGTCGAATTCGAAATCGCCCGCCAGGCCGTGGCTGATGTAGGCGAGCGTTTTTTTCATCCGCTGGACGTGGGCGAGGGGATTGAACTTCGGGGTCTCGCGGGCGATCTCGTCGGAGAGTTCGAGCACGTATTCCCAGAGATCGCGGTGGCTCGGGGCGGGTGGGGACGCGCCGGCGAAGGCGGCCGTTAGCTGTGAGAAAATCCACGGGTTGCGGATCGCGCCGCGGCCGACCATCAGGCCCGCCGCGCCGGTCTGCGCGAGGTAGGAAAGCCCGGTTTCCGCATCGACGACGTTGCCGTTGGCGATCACCGGGCAGGGCATCGCCTCCACCGCGGTCCGCACGCGGTCGGGGTGCACCGGCGTCTGATAGCGCTCCACCACGGTGCGGCCGTGGATGGTGAGGCCGTCGATGGCGTGGCTGCGGAAAATTTCCAACAGCGCGGGAAATTCTTCCGCCGTGGTGTAGCCGACGCGGGTTTTCACGGTGAATTTCCCGGGGATGGCGTCGCGCAGCGTGCCGATCAGGCGGTTCACCGTTTCCGGGTTGCGCAGCAGGCCGCCGCCCGCGTCCTTGCGGCAGACGATCGGCGCGGGGCAACCGAGGTTGAGATCGATCCCGGCGACGGGCAATTCCGCCAGCTCTTGCGCCGTGCGGACGAGGCTCGGTAAGTCGCGGCCGATCATCTGCGCGAACACCGGCTTGCCCGTTTCATTCTCAACGATCGAGCGGAGAATATAACGGTTCAGGCAGGAATCCGGATGGACGCGGAAATATTCCGTGACGAACCAATCCGGCGCGCCCCGCCGCGCGATGACCCGCATGAACGGCAGGTCGGTCACGTCCTGCATCGGCGCGAGCACCAGCGCGGGGCGGTGGATGGGAAGGAAGTCGCGCATGAGACGGGTCCGGATGGCACAGCGGGCTTCACTGCGGGTCAAGGAATTCCATTGACATTCCGCCTCTGGAACCGCCTCTTTGGATCGGTTAAATAACACTGCAAACCAACGTGGACACGGACTTATTACACACGGAAAAAATCCTCGCGGATCGGAAAACATTTTATCTCGATCTCAAACAAAACGCGCGCGGCATGGTCGTGAAGATCACCGAAGACGTCGGCGGGAATCGTGACACGATCATGGTGCCGGCCGAGATCCTCGGGGATTTCATCGCGGCACTGACGGACATCAAGGCCACGGCCGACGAGCAGGAGTGAAGCGGGCGGGCTCATTCCCGCCGCTTTGGTCTTGCTGAAAGATGGGGATTTGGAGAGTTTGGCGCACAGGATTTCCATGGCAGCACACCCCTCCGTCAACGTCGCGCGTCTCACTTATTTGTTGATTTGTGAAGCCGCGGGCGTGGCGATCGCCCTGAGTACCAAGGGCACGCTCGACATCCCGATCGTCTTCGGATTGCTCGGCGGGCTCGGCGTGGCGGGCTTTTTCATCTGGGTGGAGTCGCTGATGAAGGGCTTCACCTTGCGCGGGTTTTCCACCGCCAGCTTCGGGCTCGGAGTTGGCTTGTTCTGCGCGTGGCTGCTGACGCGGGTGGAGATCTCAAATTTGCTAGAGCTGGCTTTCCGCGACAAACTGCAGGACGAAAAGGGCGTCTCCGCCGTCCAGCTCGACGTGCTGGTGAACGCGCTGCGCCTCGCCATCGATGTCACTTTATTCGCGAGCCTCGGTTTTCTCGGGGCGGTGCTGGCGCTGCGGAGCAACCGCGACGAGTTCGCCTTCATCATCCCGTATGTGCGGTTCCGCCAGGACTCTTCTTCCGGGCAGCCGGTGGTGCTGGATGCGGAGGCGGTGATGGACGGCAGGGCGCTGGGAATCCTCCGCTCGGGCTTCCTCCATGGGCGGCTGATCGTTCCGCGCTTCGTACTCGATGAGCTTCAAGCGATGGCGGATGTCGGTTCAAGCGCCGACCGCCAACGGGCGCAGCGCGGCTTGAGCACTCTCGAGCAGATGCAAAACGCCGCCGACATCCAGATCTCGATTCACGACAGCCCGATGCCCGCCGAGCCGGAGCCGATGAACACCCGCCTGATCGAAACGACCCGGTTGTTAGGGGCGCGGCTGATGACCGTGGATGAAAATCTGGCGAAGGTGGCCAAGATCCAAGGTCTGGACGTCCTCAACATTCACGATCTCGACGACGCGCTGAAACCCGCCGTGGCTGTGGGCGAGAGAATCCGCATCGCGCTCGTCCGCACCGGCAAGGAAGAGCATCAGGCGGTCGGTTATTTGCCGGATGGCACGATGATCGTGGTCAACCACGCCGTGGCCAAGATCGGCTCCACGGCGGATGTCGTCGTGGTCAGCACCTTGCAGACGGCGAGCGGGATGATCGTGTTCGCCGAGCTTTACAAGGCGGACTGAGACGGCCTAACCGCGCTTGGCGATTTGCTTGCGGAACAGCGGGACGAGCTCGGCGTCCATCCACGCGTTGGCGGCCTCGAGGCCGCCTTCCAGATAGAGCTTGCCGATCGACGCCTCGACCCGCGTCGGGTTGCCGAAGGCGCTGAGGAAATCGTTAGAAGTCAGGCGGGTGAACCACTCGCCGTCCATGGTGTTGCGCTCGCGCAGGACGAATTGGCGGGCAAAAAGCGCGAGGACGGCGTCACCGACCCAGGCTGCTTCACGTTCTTGGCGGAGTTCTTCGTCTTTGCGGCTCACGCGGGGAGAATGCATGATCTCAGCGCGGCCGCACGATTTTTTGCATGCGTTCGCGCTCGATTTTCTCGCGAAGCCGGGTTTCCGAATCGACGTCCCAGTATCCCGGCTTGAGTTCGAGGAAAACCGACGAGTAAGGCAGCGCGGTGGTCGTGCGGATCACCAGCACGTCGAAGCTGCGGTTCGCGTCCTCCAGCAGGGTGAGCAGCGATTGTTGTTCGAGCTCGGCCGTCTCATGGCCGTGGAGGGAATCCTTGAGTCGCTTGCGAAGCTCGTCGATTCCGGGGGCGAAGTCGTTTTCCACCGAGCGGAGTTCCCGCGGCACATAGATGTGCGGCCTGACGTTTTCTGTTTGTTCGAGCGCGTTGAGCACGTAGGCGACGGCTTCGGGGACCTCGACGGAAGCCGTCACCTGGTGGATTCCGGGCCGGTTTTGCGCCGGAAACGAGGCTTCCGCGATGACGATCCAGTTGCGGTAACCGAGCTGCCCCGCCTGGCGATCCACCGCCGCGTGCCACGGTGGGCTCTTTTGAATACTCGCACAACCCAGCGAGAGAAACGCCGCCCCGAGGGCAAGAAAACCGCGACAACAAACCATGTCGTTTACGTAGGCATTTGGCTGCCGACTGTCAACGCGCAGCCTGAGGTGAAAGCAATCGGTCTGCGTAACAATCTTTCGACGCGTGGCACCGCGCGTGCTACCGCTTGTCCGCGTGATTCGGAATCCGGGCATTTTCCTGCTGTTCGCGGCCTCGCTCGCCGCGGCGGGAAATCCGCGAACGGACTTCGCGCTCGGCGTGTTGGGCGAGTCTCGCGGCGATGCGGCGGAAGCCAATCTCCGCTTTGAAAACGCCCGCGCCACCGATCCGTTCGCGCTGCCACTCGTGCGGCGCGCGGTCCGCGCCCGGCTGGCCGAGGGCGACCGCCCGGCTGCCGTGAAACTCTATCGCGACCTCGCCGCCGCGCGGCCGGAGGATCTCGAAATCCAACTCGCCTGCGCCGATTTTCTCGAACAACAAGGCCGCGGCGACGCGCTGGCGCTGAAGCTCGCGGATGAAATTCTCGAAGCCGCGCTCACGAAAAATCCCGGCCATCCCGAGATCATCCGCCGCTTGTTCCAGCGCGCGCAATCCGCGGGCGAAAAGCCGGGGCTGCTCTATCAACTCTCGCCGGATGATCCGGCGGCAGTCCTCCTCTACGCGTCGCTCTCGCGCGGCCTGTTTGATGCGAAAGACGCCGCGGCCCGCGAAAATGTGGACCGGCGTTTTCTCGATGCCGTCGAGTCTCATCCGGAAAATCCCGGACTGGCCCGCGCGGCCTCCGAGCATTTCCGCGACACCGACCGGGCTGACCAAGCCATCGACATCCTCAAACGCCATGTCGAAGCCGCGCCCTCGTCGCTGGATTTACGGACGCGTCTGGGGATTCTCTATTTCGCCGCCAAGCGCGACGCCGAAGGCGAGGCCACGCTCCAGCAAGTGCTCGCGATCTATCCCCGCCAGGCGCTCGCCCATCAGTCGCTGGCGAAATTCTATCGGCTCCGCGACCCGCCCGGACCCGCCCGCTTCCATGCCGGCGAGTTGCTGAAAATCCGTGGCGGCTCGCCCGCCGATTTTATCAAGCTCGCCGCCGAATGGCTCACCGCTGATGAGCCGCGACAAGCGCGGATCTTGCTGGAGAAAGCCATCTTCGATCATCCGCAGAATTTCGAACTCGCGAACCAGCTCGCCATCGCCAGCCGCCGCGATCCGGCGACGCGCGATCTCGCCGCACGGTTGTTCCGCGAGGCCGAAGCGCTCCGTCCCGCCGATAAAAAGCCCGAGCCCGCATTCCTCATCGAGTCCGCCGAAGTCTTGATCGCCCAAGGCCAGAGCAAGGCCGCCGAGGAACGATTGCGGTCCGCCATCAAATCATTTCCGCCCGAAGCGAAAAAGGAAACCGCCGCCGCGCTGCGCCGGCTCGCGCTGCTGTGGGAAACGGAAAGCCGCAACGCCGACGCCGCCCGCGCCCTGCGGCAGCGTGCGGACGCGCTTGACCGTTAAGAATCCCGAGGGGATCTGCCGCGCCAAAAGGCTTGCACAAAAGTAGCCGCGCGACTAACTCCCTCTCCCATGACTCCAGAAACGACTCTCATCCTTTTCAAGCCCGACGCGGTTTCCAAAAACATCACCGGCCAGGTTCTCGCCCGCTTCGAAGCGCAAGGCTTCAAGATCCGCGGCATCAAGATGATGCTCCTCAGCGACGAAATCCTCGCCGAGCACTACTCGCACATCGCCGACAAGCCGTTCTTCCCATCCGTCCGCAGCTTCATGCAGGAAACTCCGGTCATCGCCCTCGCCCTTGAGGGCGAAAACATCATCACCGCCGTCCGCGACCTGCTCGGACCGACCGATTCGCTGGCCGCCGCCGCCGGAACCATCCGCGGTGACTTCGGCCACAAGGACGGCGACGCGAAGATGCGCAACGTCTGCCACGCCTCCGACTCGGTGGAAGCCGCGCAGGCCGAGCTGAAGCGCTTCTTCAAGGACGGCGAAATTTTCAACTACTGAGAAATGCAGGTCGAACGCGTCAAGTACGTCATCTGGGCAGCGGACTTGGCGCGGGCGTCCCGGTTCTATCAAGAGGTTTTCGGCGCGGAGGTCATCCGCGCCAACAGCCACATCTCCGAGCTGGAAATCGCCGGTGCCACCATCGGCATCCACGGCGGCGGTGAGGGGAAACGCACTTGGACCGGCATCAGCATCCAAGTCGCGGACGTGGTCGCCGGAGCCGCCGAGGTGGTCGCACACGGCGGCGGATTGGTCCGCGAGCCGCAAGAGGAAGACGGCGAGGCGCCGCATCTGGCGATGTGTTTCGACACGGACGGCAATGAGTTCATGCTCATCCGCAAGCGATAGGAAAGTAGCGGCGATCACCGGTCACCGCGAATCCGCCGCAAAGAATCCGCGGCGACCGGTGATCGCCGCCACTTTCACTCCGCCCCGCTTGAAACCTTCTGTTTGATGGCCGCGAGATCCGCGCCAGCCGGCATGATGAAGAGGCACTTGCCCTTGCTTCGCGATTCCCAGACCTCGCCGACGGCGCGCTTCTCGCCGGAGTCATCATTGCCCGAGAGATGGCTTCCCTTGTATTCCACCGCCAGCACGCGGCCGTCGTGGAGCAGGCAGATGAAATCCGGATAGAACCAGTCGGTCGCCGTCTGGAGCCGGAATGAAGTGGTCCGGCGGGACAGATTCCGCGCCCAAAATTTCACCTCTGGCAGACCATCGAGAAATTGGGCACAGCGGAATTCCTCGGTCAGCTTGCCGTCCGCCCGCTTCTCCTTCAACTCACCCGGCTTGGGGCCGAAGTAGTGTTTCTTGAATTGAAATCCGCCCTCGTAGTTCCAGCCCGGCTCATAGCTCATCGTCACGAAATTGATGGTCTTCGTTTCGGTGACGACCAGTGACGATTCCGGCAACAGCCACCCGGTGAATGCGTTTTTCCGCTCCAATTCGCGGTGCCGTTGGATCCGGCGCTCGATCTGATCCCGCAGCCGATAGCGATCCAGCGCCAGCGTGCTTGCGTCCTGAATGCCGAATTCCGCCATCAGTCCAAGAATCGCTTTTCTGAGAAACACCGCCGCCTCGCCTGCCGGAATGTCCGCGTGGTCGATCCGTCGGTCCAACCAACCGACGAGCATCTCGACACTCCAATCGCTCGATCCGCCGAGTTCCATCACCTGCTGGTGGAGCGTGCCGACGAAATCGTCGCTTTCCTCCATCGCCATCAGGCCCGCCGTCACCTGGTTCGCGGCATTCACATCGACGAGACCGGCTTTTCCGGTCGGGCGTTTGAGCGGGTTGTAGTCATCGGAAAGTTTGGCGTCTTTTTGACCCAGCCGCCACGGATGTTCGAGCAGGAAGGTGCTTTCGAAAACAAACAGATCGCCGTCCTCCTCCACGCAGAGCAGCGGCACGATGAAATTCTGCTGAAGCTGGTAGGGCGACGGCTGCTGTTGGAGGGTCGGCCCGAACGCCCGCTCCGCTTCACGCACGGCTTCCACCGCTTCGTGGATTTTCGCGCGGGCTTCCAGCGTGTTCGCACAGCTTGCCAGCGACTCCGCTTCCAGCTTGTCGAGCGGCACGATGATTGTCAGCGCCCCGGTCTTTCCATCCAGTTTCACCTTTCCGCCCAGCGCCGCCACTTGCACGGCGGCGACGGCGGTATCGATTTCCTTGCCCGGTTCGAGCGTCACGGTTTTCGGCTGTGAGCCGAGCGCCAGCGTGCCCGGCATCACCGGCATGATGATGCGCTCCGCTTCCGCCGTGGTGAATCCATTGCTCTCCAGCGCGTCCCGCAGTTCTGCCAGAACTGCGTGGATGCTATCCGAAACGGAAAACGCATACGCGCAGTTCAAATCCGGATGCTGTTTCTCCTTCGCTCCCGGCAGCCGCAACACGCGACCGACAATCTGTTCGATGGCCGTGGCCGAGCGCGTTTCCCGCAAACTGCAAAGCACGTAGGCGAACGGGCAATCCCAGCCCTCGCGCAGTTTCTGCACGGTGATGATGATCCGCACAGGGCATTTCGGCGACTTAATCTCGTCGGCACCCGGCAGTTCATCCAGCTTGCCGGTGGCGATCTTGATCTGTTCCTTCGGCACGCCGAAATCCGTCGTCAGGCGCGTGCGCAGCTCCTCGCAATCGTCCACCCGCACGGCTTGGATGAGCAGGATCGGTCGCAGATATTCACCCGTGGCCTGGGCTTCAGCCAGAGCGAGACGTTCGAGATCGGCGCGCAGGGTGAGCGCTTCTGTCAGAAGCTGGTCTTTCTGGCTGGGATGGCGCGTCACCACCTTGAGCGGGAGCTTCACCATGTCCGCCGCCTTGAGTTCCGCGGCGGAAACATAGTGCAACACGTTGGAAGGCATCTTCGTCCGTGCCGGAGTGGCGGTGAACTCGATGATGCACGACGGCATCACATTCCCCAGCATGCCGAATGATAGCTCGGTGCGCGCGTTGTGCGCTTCGTCCACGATCACGATGGGACGGCGCAAGCGCAGCACGTTGACCAGCGATGGCACGGGTTTTCCATCCGGGCCGGGCAGGAGAACGGCGCTGCGGCTCGCTGGTAGATTAAGGAAATGATCCGCCAGACTTCCGTTCTGGGCATAAACGCGCCGGCCGGTCGTGTCCTCCGCGCGGAAGGCCTGGATGGTGGCGACGATGACGACCGTGCTGCCTTCCACCACCCCGCGCGAAAGTCCGAGCGCTTCCTCGATGGTGAGCACCTCGACCGGCCCAGCGCAGGCGGTTTCCAAGGCCCGGCGGTAAGCGTGGCGGGTGTCCCGCAGGGCATCCGCCGTCTGCGTGAGAATCGTCTGGCTGGGCACCAACCACAACACCACCGCTTGCTCCGCGTGAAGCAAATCGCTCTTGGCGATGCCCGCAGCGTGGCAGGCCAGCAAAGTTTTTCCACCGCCGGTCGGCACGCGCAGGCAGACGTAGGGCATCGACGATCCGAGCCCTTCCGAGATCACCGGGATGTAGGGGACTTCAGGAAATTCATTCGCCGCGAGCACGTCGTGGAATGAATTGTGCAGGCTGCCGCCTGCGGAACAGGCGCGCAGGAAATCCCGCAAAGAACCGAGCACCCGGTTTTGATAGGGCTTGAGAACGATCATGAGACGCGGATTTCGTAAGGGGTTTGCCGCACGGTGATGCCTTCCTCCGCCAGCCGCTCGGCCCCGATCAAACAGCCCGCGCAGTAAATCACCTTCGGTCCGGCGAAGGGCGGCAGTTTGGCGAGAGTCTTGCGCGTCAGCACGTTGCCGCCGTTCGAGGACTTGTCGCCGAGAATGCCGTTGAACAGCAAATAGACTGCAAGGCCCTTGCAAACGCCCAGCAAAGGCGTGTTCGGCACCCGCTCGCGCGGCAGCGGTTCGCGCGTCTCGCTGAAATACACATGCCGCGCCAGCTCGCCGAACTTCACCGTCTCGCGGATGTGGCCGGTTTCGTCAAACAACGGCTCGCCCAACTCGCAGAATCGAAAACCGCCGCCAAGGCCTGCGACTTTCTCGCCTTTGGCGTTGGTGTAGCCTGCAATGACTTGGGTGACGCGTTTAGCAGTAATATTTTTGGCAACACTAGGAGACATTTCGATGGTGATAAACCTCCGTGTGCCTCCATCAGCGGCGTTCTGATTAATTACCGCATGGGCTGTCGTTCCTGATCCTCCGAATGAATCAAGAATTATCGAATCCTTGTCCGAAAAAGCGTCAATCAGGCTCGATATGAATTTATACGGTTTTGGATGTTCAAATGTTATTTTGAAGTCAGAAAACAGATCGTCATCACTACCACCATACCTCATGACCGAACTAATAGACTCTCTCATATTTTCCTCAAGGTAGAGTATTTTCTGTGGCTGGACATCCGGGTCTTGGCTGAACTCAATGAGATTCTGATTAAGTAATTTATCAATGCTTGTAGGCGGAAAGCGCCATCCTTTTTTTGGAGCAGCAAAGCGCCTTCCTGTCTCTTTTTCCACAATTGGTTCGAAATAATCATCGGGAGCCTTCTTTTTGTTTGGCCATGCCATCGAAGTGAGTCGGTAAACTTTTCCTGATTTATCGATTCTAAAGTATGGTTTCTCTCCACCCTTGAGCAATTTGTTTTCCTGGTTCCAAACTCTCAAGTCTTCCTGTGCATCCGCCAGAGAATAGTTCTTTCGGAATGAATTAAACTCCTTTACGGGAAGATCGTATTTTTTGATAATTTTTTTGAGGTCTTCAGGAAGATCCGATTTTCCTATTCTTTTATACAATGAAGCCGCTTTCCGCATGATTGCATCAGCATTAGGCTTTGGTAGAGAGAACCAAGTTTCCTGTTCCTTTAACTTAGCCAATGACTTGGCGTAACAAATGATGCTCTCATGTTGGTAAGCTACTTTGATGGAATCACCTTTTGGATTGCCCTTATCCCAAACGATTTCACCAAGTCGGTTACTTCGCCCAAAAATATCGTCCATCAGATGAATAAGGTATGCAGTCTCATTCTCATCGATGTTTACGAGAATTACGCCATCTTCACGGAGAAATTTTTTCAGCAACGCCAACCGCGGATACATCATGCACAGCCAGCGATCATGCCGGTCCAGCGTTTCCCCTTCCTTGCCGACGACCTTGCCGAGCCACTCGCGGATGAGCGGGCTGTTGACGTTGTCGTTGTAGGCCCAGCCTTCGTTACCCGTGTTGTAGGGCGGATCGATGCAGACGCATTTCACCTGACCGGCGAAGTGCGGGAGCAGGGCCTTGAGGGCGATGAGATTGTCGCCTTGCGCGATAATGTTTCCGGTTCCGGGATCGCCGCAGGAGAGTTCCGGCACGTCCTTGAGCAGGCGGAAGGGAACGTCCAGATGATGATTGATGACGGCGTCCTTGCCGATCCAATTGAGGGTGGGCATGGGGGCGTCAGAAGTCGGGTTTAGGGAACCTCTTCTTCGCGAACATGAGACGGTTCACGCTACTCGCCGGGCACGGTGCCACGGGGAGGGGAATGATCCAAAACAAGGTCTGTTTCGCGGAAGGAGGCATAAAAATGCGTCCTTCCGGGTGGACGGGGAGTGATAAAGCCGCACGAAGTCGACCGCAACGGCCTTTGGCCGCCCCCCGTAGGAGACAGCTTGGACATGCGCCGCCGCCTCCCCGGCCTTTTGGGTCGGTTTGGCGGCAATGTTCCGGTCATTGCCGACCGCTTCGTGAGAGGTTTATCAGGCCCCATCCGCCAAGGCGGACGCCGGAGTGAACCCGCGCCGCATCCTTGGGGCAAGGAGAAACGCCGGAACGGACAGGGCTGTCTCATTTTGGGATGGGCCCCGAACGGTTCGGCACAGGTCAAAGATTTTGAAACCGCAAATCTGGCGAATCGCGCGAATCCTTGGAGATTAAGAGAGGATTTCGCGGGCTCAGGCTTCAAACTTTGCGATCTTGGCGGCTTGCCGATGGAAACCAGTGGGTTGCGAAGGCCTGCCGGTGCGTTGCGAGGGCCGAAGTGGTCGTTGCGAGGGCCGAAGTGGTCATTGCGAAGGCCGAAGTGGCCGTTGCTAAGGCCGAAGTGGCCGTTGCGAAGACCGAAGTGGTCGTTGCTAAGGTCGAAGTGGTCGTTGCGAAGGCCGAAGTGGTCGCCCGCGCCGGGGGCGTCGATTGCGCGGCAGCTAGAAGGAATTCATCGGATTGATCCAGCTCAGGCCTGGAAAACGGGCGAATCCTTGATCGGTGCTGACCAGTGTGGCGCGGTGCTCGATAGCGAGTGCGGCGAGCCAGACATCGTCGACGTCGTTGCCACAGAGGTTGAGGGCGGTGATGAAATCGGAGAATATCCCGGTATGGCGGGTGCCGGCAGCGAGACGGCGGGTGCCCGGATAGCTCCACAAATCGTCTCTCCAAAATCCAAGGGTTTCGGCCATCGGCACCAATTGCAGCTTCGGCAGCGTGGGAATCCTCAGCAACGCGGTTTCCACCAACTCGCACAGACCGATCCCGTCGCCTGCAGCGGCGGTGCTCGTCAGCCATCGGCGGCAGGAATCATGCTCGGCGGAATCCTTGCGCAGGGCATGGATCAG
>CAMDLP010000060.1 GCA_945901795.1 Akkermansia muciniphila
AACAGTGGTATTAGTGGTGTGTCAGGGATCGATATCACTGACCTTTTAATGGAAGAGAGTTTGATCGGAAATCACTGAGCTGCAAGGATTTTCTTGAGGACGGGGTGCGTCTATCCGGGAAGCTCGGTGGCGGATTTCCGGGGCTGGGGCGGGAGGCTGATATCAGGGCAGAAATCCGGGAATTGGGAGATTTGGGAATTCGGATATTAAGGGATTTTTGAGTTTCGGGCTGGCGGGTGATCTGAGAAAGAGTGCTCAGATGAACACTTTTTGAGTTGACGGCGATTCGAGGTCCTGATTGTGTCCGGACGATGAGTGCTTCCAAGACGCGGTGGTGCTGGCGAAAGGACTTGGCGGAGTTCCGCGGTCTCTCGGATCGGGAGCGGTCGGGATTTTTACTGGTGCTGGAGTGGTTCGAGAACTTCAGACTCCGGCATGAGATGGAGGCGGGCCGGGATGCGGCGAAGGCGTTCTGGAGGGCTGAGGTGCAAAGGGAAGACCGCAAGCGCGAGGCTTGGCAACTTGACCAGTGGTCGGACGCGATTCAATGGTATTTGAATTGGCTGAAGGCGTGTGCCGAGGCGGGAGCCGATCACCGCAGCTTGCCGGAGCGGCTGCGGGCGGCAGTGCATTCGGCCGGGTCGCGGCGGGGCCTGGCACTGCGGACGAAGCAGTGCTACGGGGCTTGGGCGGCGCGATATGCGGTGTTCGCCGGCGACGAGCGCGAGGTGATGCGGGTCGAAACGGCGTCGCGGTTCCTGGGGTCGGTGGTGAATGACGAGGACTGCGCGTATTCGACGCAGAAGCAGGCTTTGAACGCTGTGGCCTTCTTTTTCAAATACGTCTGCGGGGTGGAGGAGCCGGTGTTCGACGTGAAACTGCGCAAGACGGGGACGCGGATCCCGGTGGTGCTGGCGAAGCCGGAGACGGAGCGGCTGTTCGAGAAGATGGACGAGCCGCCGAAGGTGGCGAACTGCACGCACGGCCGCTATGCTTTAGTGGCACGTCTGCAATACGGGGCCGGCTTGCGGCTGTCCGAACTGGTTAGACTGCGGATCCAGGATGTGGACCTCGTCCGAGGGACGCTGACAGTGAGGATGGGGAAAGGCGACAAGGACCGAATGACGGTGCTGCCGAAGAGCCTGCGGGAGCAGCTTGCGGAGCAGATCGAGAAGGCGCGGGAGATTTGGCGGAAGGATCGGGAGGCGGGGCTGGCGGGCGTGTATCTGGCGGGGGCTTTGGCGCGGAAGTATCGAAGGGCGGCGGAGAGCTTCGAGTGGTTCTGGTTGTTTCCGGCGCGGCAGACGTCTGTGGATCCGGAAACGCGGAGCTATGCCGGGGCGGGCCCGGCTACGCGGAGTGATGATGCGGCGAGGGATGCGGATGAGCGGTCGATGCCCGGGGGATTGGGGGGCTCCGATGTCTCCCGTGAAGGGGAAAGTCGCACGTGCTGCGGGCCGGCTTCCGGCGAGGGCGCCGGAAACAACACGCGAGGGCGCGTGTGCTCCCCATCGAAGCCGGAATCGGGAGTGATCCGTCGCCATCACATGCACAGCAAGGTTTACAACGAGGCGATCCAGCGGGCGGCATCGGCGGCAGGGATCGAGAAGCGGGTGACGAGCCATGCGTTGAGGCATTCATTCGCGACGCATCTGCTGGAGAACGGGACGGATCTGCGAACGATCCAGGATCTGCTGGGGCATGAGGATATCAGCACGACGGAGATTTACCTGCACGTGGCGATCGGGGAGAACGGCCTGGGTGTGGTGAGTCCGCTGGATCGATTGGAGAGGGTTTGATTGCTGAGTGATGATTTTCATCGATGATGGCTTGGGCCTGGCCGAGCAGGGTGTCGATGGCGGAGGTGCTTTCGACGCCTTGGAAGTTATCGCTGTGTTTGCCGGAGTTGGAGTTGCAGTCGCTAGAGCTGAAGGGAATTGACAAAATCGGCATTATGCAGAGCGAATGCGGGATGCGGGGTGAGCAATGTGTGCCGACTGTCTCAGCCGGCGTTCCTGTCCCCGTCCTCACCGGCCGAGACCGCCGGGACGACTTCGGATTTCCCGTAAGTCGCACATATCGAGATGGTAAGAAGGTTGTTTTGGGTCGTAGTCGCACGGACTTTGATCGTGGTTGCATGGACTTTGGGGATCAGTAACCGGGTTCACATCCATGGGGTTTCGCATTTCAACATTTCGGGCGTATCGGCACCGGGGCGTTCGGCGGGTTCAATGTAGTAAATGGGGGCATTGCTCTCGGATTCACATGGATGTGATCGGTTCTGTCGCCGGGCAGTCCCGACTAGCAGGTGCTGCGTTCGGTTTTCATGGAGACGGCGGTAGATTTTAGAGTCGGAGTCGGTGGTGAGAAGGAGCGGATCGGGCAGGGCTTCCGTGAGGCGGACCAGACAGGCGTCGGCGATGCTCAACGGTCTTTTGCCGTCCGTCGCTCAATGGGCAACGGGCAGGTCGAGCGTGTGGACCTTGAAGGAGGGGTCTTTGGATGGATCGGCGAAGGGGGTCTTGACGAATTTGGCGGCGAATCTTTGCAAATAGGCCGTCCATTCTTTCTCGGTGGTGATTTCGCCCTGGCCTTCCCAGCCGAAGCCGGAAAACCAGCGGACGCCGCCGTGGCCGTCGGTGCGGACGAGGCAGAGGGCGTGGGTTTCACCAGCGGCATCGGTGAGGGTCGTCATTTCCATCACGCGTGAGGGATCCATGGCGATCGCGGTTCCGACCCCGAGGCCATCGAGTGTTTCCCATAGCTGCATGGTGCCGGTCTTGGGTGAGAAAACCGGCGTGGTTCCTATGACCTGAGTGGCGAGGCCGATCGCGACATTGAAGTTGGCAGGTGCGCCGTCGAGGGTGAAGCGCGAGTCGCATTGGAACAGACGCTGCCCCATGATGAGTGTGATGCGTTTGGTTTCGCGGAGGACTTTGCCTTTGAAATCGCTGGCGTAGTCGAGCTCGAAGGCGACGCGCTCCGGTGTGTTTTCAATCACGCGGTGGGCGATGAACGTGTCGGAATTGTGGAGTTTGCCATCGGCCCAGACCGAGATGCCGCCGCAGCCGCGGGAGTCGCCGACTTTATAGACGTCGTAGCCTTCGCCCTGGTCGTCGTGATAGGGCTTATTGACTTTTCCGTAGGGGAGTTTGAGGCGGTCTTCCATATACCACTTGTCGATGATCGGGTAAGGGACGCGTTTAAACCAGCAGTCGATGCCGCTGTTCTCCGGGCCGGGCCGCAGTGCCGGGCCGTAAGTGCGGAAGGCGACGAGGTCGTTCTCCCAGGCGAAATCATCCGAACGCTCCGGCACGAAGCGGGCGAAAGCGCGTGGCTTGGCCGGTATGAAACTTTCTGGCAATTTCACGCCTTGGAAAGTCGCGAGATTGGTGCGGCGCTTCGTCGGATCGAGCAGGCGGACGATCTCCGAGCCGGCGAGCAGGAACGCGCCGGACCCGTAAACTTCGGTCGAGTCGGCCCCGGTCTCCAAGTTGTCGGGCGCTTCGCCGATTTTCTGGATGAACCCCATCATGCCGGACGGCTGGATGTTGTTAGCGAGCGACTGGTAGCCTTTCATGACTGCCGGTATGAAAACATCGGCCGGGAGCAGGCCGCGGTTGACGCCCCACGCCATGGAATAGATGAAAAACGCGGTGCCGGACGACTCGCCCTGCGGGTCCTGCGAATCGAGCAGGCTGGTGCGCCACAGTCCGTCGGGGTTCTGGAGCTTGAGCAGCGCGTGCATCATGTCGTGATAGAGACCGAGGTATTTCACGCGCGAAGGATGATTGGACGGGAGGTAGTCGAGCACATGGATCAGGCCGCCGACGACCCAGCCGTTGCCGCGGGCCCAGAAGACTTTTTTCCCGGAAGGGCTGCGCTTGGCGAAGAACTTGTTGTCGCGGTAGTAAAGGTGGTGGGTGGGATCGTAGAGCACGTCGGTGGTGGTCCACCATTCGCGGTCGGCCCATTCGAAATATTTCGGATCGTCGGTGATCTGCGAGAGATGGGCCCACACGGGGGGCGACATGAAGAGCGCGTCGCACCAGCACCAAGTGAAGGTTCCGCCGGAAATGGATTTCGGAGTCTCATTGGCAAGCGCGCCGATGACTTTCTCGAAGTGCGCGACACTCGGCTCGATCTTCGCCTTGTCTTTGTCGAGTCGGTAGATTTCCAACCATGCTTGGAGCACTGCGTGGTCATCGGCGTGAGTCAGTCGGGGTCCGGGACCGTAGGAAAGTTGTTTGCCGAACGAGTCGAGTGCTTCGAGATATTTTGCTTCGCCGGAAACCTGGTGGAGCGCCGATAGACCGAGGAAAAACGGCGCTTGCGTCCAGTCGTGGATCGCGTGCTTCGAGGGATTCGCGATCTGCCAATCCGCGACCCGTTGCATGTCCTGGAGGATCGCGCCGGGCTTCGGGTCGGCCGCGGCGAGTGGCGAAACCATGGCCAGTGCGAGAAGCAGGAATTTTCCGGAAATGGAGCGTTGAGGGCGGTGCATGAGATCTTTCAAGTGCTGGGTAAACGGGTAAACCGAATTTCCGGTTGTCACGAGGCAGGTCCAATGAAGAATGGCGACGTGCCTCGGCAAAGGAAATTCGGAGGCTCCCAAATCATTATGGAAACACGACTGATGCCATCACCCCGCGAAGCGGCGGTCCTCGATACGGACGAAACGCGCGCCACTTTTCTGCTCGAAGACCTCTTTCTTCCCGGCCAGGTCTGCCTCGTTTACACCGATCTCGACCGCGCCATCGTCGGCAGCGCCATCCCGACAAGCACGCCGCTCACACTCGGCAACGACGAAGCCCTCAAGGCGGACTTCTTCTGCCAGCGCCGCGAGATCGGCATCCTCAACATCGGCGAAGCCGGCAGCGTGACTGTCGATTGTAAGGTGTATGAAATCGCCAAACATGACTGCCTCTATATCGGCCGCGGGAGTCGCGAGGTGAGTTTCGCCAGCGCTTCCGCCGAGATGCCCGCCGCGTTTTACCTCGTCAGCTATCCGGCCCACGCCGCGCATCCGACGGTGAAAGCCACCCGCGCCGACGCGAACCGCGTTGAGCTCGGCACCAAGGACGAGTGCAACAAGCGGACGATTTTCCAATACGTGCATGAAAATGGCATCAAGAGCTGCCAGCTCGTCCTTGGCTTCACCGAATTCCAGCCCGGCAGCATCTGGAACACGATGCCCTGCCACACCCACGACCGCCGCAGCGAAGTCTATTGTTATTTCGACGTTCCGGCCGCGCACCGCGTGCTTCACATGATGGGCGAGCCGCAGGAAACCCGCCCGATGTGGGTTGCCGACCGCCAGGCCGTGCTATCGCCACCGTGGTCGATCCACTGCGGTTGCGGCACCGCGAGCTACCGCTTCTGTTGGGCAATGGGTGGTGAAAACCAAGCCTTCACCGACATGGACCGCGTGGAAATTTCCGAGCTGCGCTAATTCATGAAATCCTTCGACCTCACCGGAAAAACCGCCATCGTCACCGGCTGCAAGCGCGGCATTGGATTCGCGATGGCGGAAGGGCTCGCGGAAGCGGGTGCTAACATGATCGGCGTCAGCGCCAGCCTTGAGTTGCAGGGCAGCGCGATTGAAAAAGCCGTCACCGCCCTCGGCCGGACCTTCACCGCCTATCAGTGCGATTTCTCCAAGCGCGAGGAAGTCAAAGCCTTCGCCGCGCAAGTCATGGCCGAGCACGGCGTGCCGGACATTCTCGTCAACAACGCCGGCACCATCAAGCGCGCGCCCGCCGCCGAGCATCCGGACGATATCTGGTTCGAGGTCATCGACGTGAACCTCAACGCCCAGTTCCTGCTGAGCCGCGACATCGGCGCGAAGATGATTGAGCGCGGCAGTGGGAAAATCATCTTCACCGCCTCGCTGCTAACATTCCAAGGCGGCGTCACCGTCCCCGGTTACGCGGCTTCAAAGGGCGGCATCGGCCAGCTAACGAAAGCGCTGGCTAACGAGTGGGCGTCCAAGGGCGTCAACGTCAACGCCATCGCCCCCGGTTATATTTCCACCGACAACACGGAAGCGCTGCGCGAGGATCCGGTCCGCAGCCAGCAAATCCTCGCCCGCATCCCGGCCGGCCGTTGGGGCGAAACCGCGGATTTCAAAGGCCCGGTCGTCTTCCTCGCCAGCGAGGCGTCCCGCTACGTCCACGGCGAGATCCTCGTCGTCGATGGCGGCTGGATGGGGCGTTGAATCGCGCTCGGGTTAGAGTTTGAGAAACGCGTCTGCGTCCAAGAAGTCCTGGCCGTAGATCAGGTGGTCCAGCAGCGGCACGCCGGTGAGGTCCTCGACCACGCCTTTGTTAGTGATCATCGCGGTGTCCATTTCATCCTCAAGCTGGTTGAGGACGATGCCGGCGCAAATGAGTCCTTTGGCGCGGATGGCGTGGACGGTGAGCAAGATGTGGTTGAGCGCGCCGAGCTTGTTGCCGGCCACCAGGATGACAGGCAGTTTTAAATCCGCGGCGAGGTCGGAAACGCGGTAGTTGGGCGCGAGCGGGACTTCCCAGCCGCCCGCTCCTTCGACGAGGACTTGCGCGTGTTTCGCGGCGAGGTGGTGAAATCCGGCGATCAACTCGGCAGGGTTCACGGTGCGGTTTTCCAACATGGCAGCGACATACGGGGCGACCGGGGTGTTGAGGTAAACCGGATTGATTTCATCCAAGTCGAGGCCGCCGGACGCGGCGGATAGAATGGCGGCGTCCTCGCGATCCCCGCAGGCGACAGGCTTGTAACCGACGGCGTCGCGGCCCTCGTTCCGCAGGGTCTCCAGAATCAGGCGGGTGACGTAGGTTTTGCCGACTCCGGTGTCGGTTCCGGTGATGAAAAAGCTCATGCACGAGGGGTGGCTTGCGGCGGCGGGCGGGTCAAGGCGGGCGAATGACAAATTTCCCTTTCCCGGCGGAAATCCGCGTTCATGCTCGCTCCACATGACAGCAGATTTCCTGGTGATCGGCGCCGGCATTGCCGGGCTTTCCTTTGCCCTGCGGGCGGCGCGACACGGATCGGTGATCGTGGTCACGAAGGGGAACGCCTACGAGTCGAACACCGCGTGGGCGCAGGGCGGGATTGCTTCGGTGCTGCCCGAGGGATTGCGCGATGCCGGGGATTCCGAGGAGTCGCACATCGCCGACACGCTCGATGCCGGTGCCGGGCTGTGCAAGGAAGCCGCGGTGCGGACGATCGTCGGGGAAGGTGCGGCGGCGATCGACGATCTGGTCGATTGCGGCGTTTCTTTCGACCGGGAAAACTCTCATTTTCTCCTTGGCAAGGAAGGCGGTCACTCGCACCGGCGGATTCTCCACGCCCGCGACACGACCGGGCGCGAGGTGGCGCGGGCGCTTATCGAGACCGCGCGCAAGACGCCGAACCTGACGTTGTTGGAAGACCATTTCGTCATCGATCTGATCACCTCGGCCAAGCTCGGCGGGGTGGTGGACGATCGAATACTCGGCGCTTACGTGCTCGAAACGAAGACCAGCGAGGTGAAGGTGTTCCGCTCCGACCGGGTGATTCTAGCAGCTGGCGGCTGCGGGAAAGTCTATCTCTACACGACCAATCCCGACTCGGCGACCGGCGACGGCGTGGCGCTCGGCTGGCGGGCGGGTGCTTCGATCGCGAACATGGAGTTCATCCAGTTTCACCCGACCTGTTTCTACAATCCGGGCGCGGCCGGGCCCGAGGCGCGGTCGTTCCTCGTCAGCGAGGCGGTGCGCGGCGAGGGTGGAATTTTGATCAACGCGAAGGGCGAGGATTTCACCAAGAAAATCGATCCGCGCGGCTCGCTGGCGCCGCGCGATATCGTGGCCCGCGCCATCGACCGAGAGATCAAGCGCACCGGCGCGCCCTGCGTCTATCTGGACGTCACCCACAAGCCGAAGGGCTTCATGAAGGAGCGATTTCCCTATATCTATCAAACGCTGATGAGGTTTGGCCTCGACTGCGAGACCCAGCCGATCCCGGTGGTGCCTGCCGCGCACTACCAATGCGGCGGCGTGCTGACCGACGTGAACGGCAAGACTTCCATCCGCGGGCTGTTCGCGGTGGGCGAGGTGGGTTGCACCGGCCTGCACGGCGCGAACCGCCTGGCGTCGAACTCGCTGCTGGAAGGCAACGTCGTCGGCCGCCGGGCGCTGGATGAAATCATGCGGCTTTATCCGCCCGGCAAGGCCGCCTCCGAGCCGCCGGTGATTCCCGAGTGGGAGCACGGCGACACCGCGGAGCCGGACGAGCTGGTGGTGATCTATCACAACTGGGACGAGATCCGGCGGCTGATGTGGGACTACGTCTCCATCGTCCGCACTGACAACCGCCTGCGCCGGGCCACCGCGCGCTTGAGAAATCTAAAAAAGGAAGTCCGCGAGTTCTACTGGGGCCACCGCGTCAACGCCGACATCCTGGAACTGCGGAACCTCGTCGCCGTCGCGGGCTTGATCGTCGAGTGCGCCACCCGCCGCAAGGAATCGCGCGGCCTGCACTACACGCTGGATCACCCGGAGTCCGACGACCGGCTGTGCACGGATACCGTGCTGCGGAAGTTCTAACGTCATGGGGCGGCATTCCCCTGATGGACAAAAGAAAAGCGCGCGTTGGATATCCCCCCGGATCTCGCAACGCGCGCTTTTTTCAGAGCCACTTGGCTTTGTCCTGTTCGGTTGACGTCCCCCCGGAAATCAAAATCGAACTTGTGTGGACTCGGCTTCTTGGCTGAGAGCTCTTTGGGGCCGAAGCGCCTCAGAACGAAATCAATTTGCCTGAAAATCAGGATAACGAAAGCTTTAGTGGGTCCCAATTCCGGCCAAGTGGTCCCAAAACCGGCCATAAGCGCGCTTTGGATCTTGTCACCCCTCCGCCAGCGCCTCGCGGCTGATTCCGCGGAGCTCGAAGATTTTGACGAGCGTCTCCTCGATTAGATTGTTAGGGCATGACGCGCCGGCGGTGATTCCCACGGTGACCGGGCGGTCCTCGGAGAACAAACGCGAGTAGTCGGAGGTCCGTTCCTCGTGGTGGTGCAGGTCGTAGTGGACGATTTCCTCCAGCGACTTGATGCACGACGCGCCGCGGATGAAAAACGTCGGCAGCTCGGGCTCGGCGATCTCCACCAGGTGGGCGGTGTTGGAGCTGTTATAGCCGCCGACCACCAGCAGCAGGTCCATCGGCTTGCGGAGCATTTCAAAAAGCGCGTCCTGCCGTTCCTGGGTCGCTCCGCAAATCGTGTCGAACATCTGGAACGCCGCGTCGCCGCCATCGCGGTCGATGACCGCGCCCTTGAGCCGGCGCTGGATCTCCTCGGTTTCGCTCTTGAGCATGGTCGTCTGGTTGGCCACGCCGATCTGCCGCAGGTGGATTTCCGGATCAAATCCTGCGGAGTGTTCGCCCTGGAAACGCTGCATGAACGCCGCCTTGTCGCCGCCGTTGCGGATGAAATCGCAGACGTAATCGACGTCTGCCAGGGTCAGCACGATGAGGTAGTTTCCATCGCCGTTTTCGCCGAGCGCGCGTGAGGCGGTGGCGCGAGTTTCCTCGTGGTTAGATTTACCGTGAATGATCGAGGTGACGCCGTCTTTGGCGTAGCCGCGCACCCGCCGCCAGACTTTCATCACGTCGCCGCAGGTCGTATCGACCACGTAGCAACCGCGCTCTTCGACCTTGTCCATGAAGAGGGTGGGCGCGCCGAAGGCCGGGACGATGACCACGTCGTCCGCGGTGAGATCGTCGTAGCTGGCGTCCATTTCCTGCCATGGCAGCGAGACGATGTCCATCTCGCGGAGATGGAGGTTCACATCCGGGTTGTGGATGATTTCACCGATCAGGAAAATCCGGTTATCCGGGAAAACCCGGCGCGAGGCGTATGCGAGATCGATCGCCCGCTCGACGCCATAACAGAAACCGAACTGCTCGGCGAGGAGCACGGTGGTGTTGCCGACGGTGATTTTCCCGCCGCGGTCGCGGAGTTTCTCGACGATCGACGAGTGGAAATGGATGGCTACCTCGGCGGAGACCCGTTCCATGACATCCGGGCGTCGCACGTTGACCCGGGGTTTCTTCGCTTTGTTCGCCGCTTCGCTCATCGGCGGGGGATATAAGCGTGAAATCCGGCGCGACCAACTCATTTTCCGGCTTGAGGGGGAGGTGTTTCTCAAGAAAGCGCGCAACCATCGGCAGTGCCGGTGGTTGAAAGTCCCACATTTATGAAAAACTCTTGGCTTGTTCCTGTTGTGGCATTGGTGGTGGGTGCCGCGGGTGGTTATATTTCCGGTAAAAGTCCGGACTCGGCGGGTGGAGCTTCTGCCGTCGAGAACCCGGCGCAACGGACACGTGGGTCCACTCGCTCCGGCGGTTCACCAGCGGGTGAGAGCGCCAGGAAAGGCCATTCCGGCAGCAGCGTGGGTCAAATCGCCCGGATACCAGGTAGTTCGAACCGCACCCAGGCGCTTCTGGATTTTTACGCGGGCCTCACTGCCGAGCAACTCGCCGAAGAAGCCACCAAGCTCGAAAATCTTCCGATGAACGAGCGGATGATGGCGTCGTTCCTGTTGTTCGGTCGGTGGGCGGAAGTCGATCCCACGGCGGCAATGGCGTTTTCCAGCACCATGGGCATGGCGGGCGGTTTTGTCCGTCCGACCATTCTTCAAAGCTGGGCAAGCGTGGACCCGGTGAACGCCGCCAAATATTTCGCGGCAAACCCGCGCGAGTTCGCCATGATGGACATGATGGGCGGCGGCCGCGGACCGATGGGTGGGCAAGGCGCGTCATCGATCATCGCCAGCGAGTGGGCGCGTCAGGATCCTGCCGCCGCGCTGGCTTGGGCCAGCTCGCTGGCCACCGGCAAAGCCGCGGCGATGAGCGCGGTTGTCGGTGAGGTTGCCAAAAGCGATCCCCGCAAGGCGGCGGAGATGCTCGGGAAAATGGATCCCGCAGAGCGCGCCGACGCCTACCGGACCGTGGCGGCCCAGTATGGCGCTCTTGATTTTAGCGAGGCCCAGACTTGGATCCGCAGCTTGCCGGCCGACGAGCAGGCTGCCGCGCTCGCCTCCGCCGTCGGCGGACTTTCCAACACCGACCCGGTCGCCGCCGCCAAACAGGTGGCGGCGATGGAAGCGGGTGATGCCAAAGACCGTCTGATCGCCGACGTGGTGGAGGATCTCGCGCGGAAGGATCCGCAGGCCGCGGCGGATTTCATCAAGGAGCAGGACAGCGAACAGGCGCAACGCGACTCGATGCGGCAGTTGATGCCGGCCATGGTCAGCAAGAACCCGATTGCCGCGCTCGCGTTCGTCAATTCCTATCAACCCGGTCCGGTCCGTGACAGCGCCGTCCGGTCTTACGTCTGGAGTAATAACACCGGCGCGCCTGCTGATTTGATCAAGGTCGCGGAAAGCATCACTGACAATGACGACCGCAACCGCACCGTCGGAGTGGCGGCGATGCGCTGGATGCGTGAGGATCCCGCGGCAGCCAAGGCGTATGTGGAGGCTTCGACTACTCTATCGGACGAGGCCAAGAAAAACATCGTCGAAGGCGGCAGCATGTGGGGTGGTGGCAGGGGCCGAGGCGGTCGGAATTAAGAAAGTGTCCCGGCTGTCTCAGCCGGATTCACCGCCTTCGCTCCCGGCTGAGACAGCCGGGGCACATTTTGCACGGTCGGATTCAGCGCGTTTGATCCAGCACCTGAAACGCCGTGCCGCATTCATCCAGCGCGCCTTCGAGAAACTCGCCGAAGCTCATGACCTGCTGCCTGCTGATCCACGGGCGGCTCCAGTTCTCGAGATCGGTGAAGTTGACATCCGCCGTGATGTCCTGGCGGCCGGGGTTCTCATAGATCGCGGGGCCTTCGAGGCGTTGTTGGAGAAGATAGCCGCGGACGGTTCCGCGGGGCCGGCGGTGATAGAGAGATTCCGCCGCCGCGCCGTAGTCGATGGTGAGCATGCGCCCGGAATGCCACGACGGCAGCCACTCCGTGAGATAGCGGCGGTAGGAATCGTGGACTTCGATGCATTGGCCGGGCGGGTGGCTTTCGAGAAATCCCGATGAGTCCGGCAACGGCGCGGGCGGGAGCAGCGATTCATGCGCGCGGCGCTGCTCGTCGAAACTGACGGCGAGCTCCTGCCAGCCATCGCCGGTTTTTTGAAATCTGCGGACTGGGAAGGCGTCCACCAGTTCGTTGGAAAAGATGACGGCGTTTCCTCCGCAAGCCGCGAGGGCGTCGCTCATGGTGCGATGCCAGGTGGCGCGATTTCCGAGCAGTTTCCGCTGGCGCTCGGCGAGCGGGGCGGAGGTTTCCACCAGATGCAGCCGGGTCTTCCAGCGTCGGTGCCACGGCAGGTTTTTGAGCACTCCGGCGGCGAGGCGTCCTTCGCCGGGGCCGATTTCGATCAAGTTCCGGCAGCCGGATTCACGCATCGCCCGTGCCGCCCACGCGGCGATGGCCCGCGCCGGGGCTTCCGAGAGCATCGGTGCGGTCGTGAAATCCCCGGTCCGGCCGACGCCGGAAATCCGCCGCGCGTAATAGCCGGTTTCGGGGTCGTGCAGGGCTTTCGCCATGAACTGCTCGAAGGAAATGGGGGGGTGAACATCGAACATCGAACGCTCAACATCGAACTTTGAAGGGATGATAATAGGCCAATAAAAAAACCGTGTTCCTTGGCAGGGACACGGCTTTTGGAAATTCAGAGAATCAGCGGATCAAGCCTGCGCGGCGGCGGCAGTGCGAGCCTTGCGGATCATGCTGTTCACGGTTTCGGAAGGCTTGGCGCCGACAGCGAGCCATTTGTCGGCGATCGCGAGGTCGATGGTGTAATTCACGCCTTCAAGCAGTGGATCGTAGGTGCCGAGTTGCTCGATGAAACGGCCGTCGCGACGCTTGCGGCTGTCAACGGCAACGATTTTATAGTAAGGGCGGTCTTTGGTGCCCTTGCGGTTGAGTCGGATGGATACGGCCATGGTATTAAAGCTCTTTGGAGTGCCCGGGAAGCGGGCGGGCGCGGAAATTGCAAGATCCGCCACGGCTTGCCAAGCAGAATCTTGATGAATTTCGGATTTCCGGAGGGTGCCGGATCAAACGAACTGAGAGATGAACAGCTAGCCCGGCAAAGGACGCCCGGCTTCTTTCGCGTTCTGGCTGAGCTTTTTCCGGTGGGACGAGTGGCGCTCAAGTGGATTGCCCTGGCCTTTGGGAGTCCTTGCGGCGGGTTTGAGGGGATGGCAAAAATTCCACCTTCGGAGTTGGCGCGGAGGGGTTTGTGACTTAGAAGGGCTGCCGATGGAAGCTTCGAAAGTCGATGGATTGGAACTGGGGGAGCTGGTCGGCTACGGCGGTTGCGGGCGTGTTTATGAGGTGGAGGAGGAGCGGGTGGCGAAGGTTTTCGATGACCGCGCGATCTCCCGGCAGCTTCTGGAAAAAATGACCGGGCGGCTTGAAACCGACGGGTGGCCGGCCGGAGTGATACCGGTGATTTCGAGAAATTTCGAGGCGAAGCAGCCGTTTTGGCTCACGCCGCAAATGGCGGATGAGGCTCCTCGGAGTTTGCAAATGCGGCTCGGCGACCATCCCGGAATGGGCTCGTGGAAATTGGTGAGGTCGCTGGCCCGCGCGCTCGCCGGGATGCACCAGCGGCGCGTGGCTCACGGCAATTTGAAGCCGGGGAATGTCTTTCTCACCGACGATGCCGAAGCCCTGCTGAGCGACTGGACGATGGGCAACATGCCGGGCGTGAAGGATTTCCAGTTCACGGACGCGGTGCTCTATCAGGCTCCGGAGCAGCTCCGCGATCCATCCGGCTATCTGGATGAGGCGGGCTACCGCTGGGACGTTTTCTCGTTCGGGGTGCTGGCCTATCGCATCCTCACCGGCCGTTTTCCGAGATGTCACGAGACCTTCGATTTCGTCGCACCGGCGGCGGGGGTGACCCGCAAGGACGGAATCCATGCGGACCTTTTGAAAATCGCCAGAAATCTCGACTCCCAACCGGAAGTGAGCTGGCCGGATGCCGCACAAAACGCGCTGGAAGCGGGATTCCGCGAATGGATCGACCGCTGCCTGCCGCTCGACCCGGCGAAGCGCCCGGCGACGATGATGGAAGTGGCGGCGGGGTTTGACGCGATCGAAAACAAGGCGACGCTCGCCGCCGAGCGCGAGGTGCTGACGGACCAGCGCCGCCGGGCGGAACGGCGCGCCTGGCGGACCTTGTTTTTCGCGGGAACCGCCACCGCCACGGCCGTGGTGCTCGGCGGATTGTGGCAGTTGGCCGGTTCGCAGTTGCTCAAGGAACGCCGCGAGCGAAAAGACGATGCGAAGGCGCTCACCGTGGCGCGGGATTCCGCCGAGGCCGCGCAGTCGGAGGCCGAGGCGAAAATGGCCGAGGCGCAGCAGGCGCTCCGCTACGAGCAGGAACTTTCCATGGCGCGGCTGGAGGCGTCGCGCTTGATCGGCGATCGCCTGTTCGCATGGGCGATGGAAAAGGGCAACCGCCGCCTGCCGCCGCTCGACGGCCGCGAGCTGCGGTTGAAACGGCTGGAGCGCTATTTCCAGGATTTCCTCACCCGCACCGCGGACATTTCTGCCTTGGCCGACGAGCGGGCGCGGGCCCGGCTGCAACTCTCGGAAATCTCACTGGCTGCGGGCGATGCCCCTCTCGCCAGCAAGCGGCTGGGAGAAGCGCTCGCGGCGTGGGCCGCTCTGCCGATGGATGCCGATTTGAAATTCCGCATCGCGACGAACTCGCTGCTTCTCGCTCTGCTCCGGCAGGCGGACCGCGACGCCGAGGCCGGGCCTTCGTTCGTCGCCGCGCGCAAGGCGCTCGCCGCGGTTTCCCGGACCGAGGTGGATGCGGAGCGTCTGGACCAGTTGCTGGCCATCCTCGATTTCAACGAGGCGAAATTATTGGCCGCGCGGGGCGATGATGCGAAAGCGTTGGAACAACTCATGCGGGCGACGCAGACCCTCAACCGGATCGCCGACCAGCGGCCCGACGCGGCGATCCTGCGGTCCGAGCTCGCCGCCTGTTATCTGTCATCCGCGACGATCCTCGAAGGCATGGGAAGTCTGGGAGACGCGCGTGAAGTGCGGTCGCTCGCCACGGTGGAGTTGGCGAAACTGCTGAAGGAAAAGCCCGGTGATTTCCAGCTGCGCCTGGATCTGGCGGGATGCTACGCGGCGATGGCGGAGTCCACCGTGCTTTCCGGCGACATCGCGGGCGCGGAACAGCTCTCCACCGAGGCGATGAAACTGCTGGACCTTCTGGTGGTCGAGCAGCCGGACAATGCGGAAGCGGTTTCAAGGAAAGCTTCCCAGCTCGGGTTGCGTGCCGGCATCCAGCGCGACCGGGGATTTTCCGCCGAGGCGATGACGGACTACGACGAGGGGATCCGGATGCTCGAAGGCATCCACGCGTCCGCCCCCGGCAACGCGATGGTTTCCTATCGGCTGGCGCTGTTATGGTGGCAAAAGGGCCGGATGCTCGGTATGGCCGGCCGGCGCGACGAGGAGATCGCGCTGATCCGGAAGGCCCGCGACTTGCTCGGCAAGCTCGAAGCGGGGAGGTCGGCCGCCGCCCCGCGGCCCGAGCAGTTACAAAGCTCGGGAGCCTATCTGCTGGGTGATCTCGGCCACGCGCTGCAACTCGCCAACCGCAAGGACGACGCGGTTCATGCATTCTCCGACGCGGTCGGCATGTGGGAAAGCCTGCTGGCATCCCGCCCGAAGAGCGAGGAATACAGCGAGGCGCTCGCGTGGTGCCGCCAGCGGCTGGGCGATTTGAAATGACCTGTATGTAGGCGCCGCTCAATGCAGGCGCAGGACCGCGCCGACGATGGTGAAGTAAATCATCATGCCCGAAACATCGACGGTGGAAGCGAGCGATGGCGCGGAAACCACGGCGGGGTCGAGGTTGATCGAGCGGGCGGCGATCGGTAGCAACGCGCCGAGCACGGTCGCCGACAGGACCTGGACCGTGAGCGCGGCGGAAACAGCGAAGGCGAGGTGGAGGAAATCGAAATCCGCGCCCGTTCCCTGCTGCATGTGGGGGAGGATGAAGCTGATGAACGCCGCCATCGTGACGCCGAGCGTGAGCCCTAGCAGCACCCCGGTGCGGGCCTCCTTCCAAGCGATCCGCAGCGCGTTGCCGGTGCTGATTTCTCCGAGCGCCATCGCCCGGATGACCATGGTGGCGGCTTGTCCGCCGGAGTTGCCGCCGGCGGCGACGACCATCGGCAGGAACAGCGCGAGGACGAAGGCTTTTTCCAAGACCTCGCTGAAACGATACATCACGTAGCCCGAACCGATCGAGACGAAGGCCAGCCCCACGAGCCACGAGACGCGGCGGCGGAATTGCAGGGCGACGCTGGTGTTCAGATAGGAAACGTCGGATTGCTCGCCGCCGATACCGGAGAGTTTTTCGATGTCCTCGGTGGACTCTTCCTGGAGAATTTCCAACGCGTCGTCGTA